>JABGSE010000083.1 GCA_018647945.1 Flavobacteriales bacterium
CAAAGTGACATTGTAGATGAAGTAATGACTTTCCTTTTACATCTCCGATAGCATTAAGTTCAATAGGTTTTAATGAATCCTTACCTTTCTTAAATTCTTCATTATTATAAAATTTAGATTTTATATGAATAGGAGTTCTTTTATTCCAGGCTTTTTTATTGGTTTCTATATGTTTTTTAAATTCAGTCAAATTTAGATGGTCTTGTATTATTTATATATGCAAAAATAATAAAACCTCACAAATTGTGAGGTTTATTTTTTGTGGGCCCAGTTGGGCTTGAACCAACGACCCCTTGATTATGAGTCAAGTGCTCTAACCAGCTGAGCTATGGGCCCTAAAATTATTCTGCAAATCTATTAAAATGATTTAATATTTTACAACATTTGCAAGATGAAAAAAATAAAATCTATTATTTTTGATTTAGGGGAAGTTTTACTAAATATTAGTTATCAAAATACTATAAATGAATTTGAAAAATTAGGAATTGAAAACTCCTCTTCCTTTTATTCTAAAAAATTGCAAAACAATATGTTCAACCTCTTGGAAACAGGAAAAATATCAGAAGATGAATTTGTTTCCAAAATACAAAAGAGTTGTACAAATTCTACTGAAAAAGAAATAATTTTTGCTTGGAACAAAATGCTACTTAATTTGCCAGAAAACAGAATTTCTCTTCTTAAAAAACTTAAATCGGAATACAATATTTACTTACTTTCCAATACAAATTCTATTCATATTAAGGAATTTGAAAAGAGATTGGGAAAAGAGAAATATTCGGAATTTTACAATCTATTTGACAAAGTATATTACTCCCACCAAATAGGACACAGAAAGCCAAATGCAAAAGCTTTTCAGTTAATTATTGAAGAAAACAACTTAAATTCTGATGAAATTTTATTTATTGATGACTCCCCACAGCACATTGAAGGAGCAAAAAAACTAGGAATAAATTGTTACCATCTGAAAGATGGAGAGGATGTAATTAGCTTATTTCCTGACATAGTTCTATCAGAACGCCATTAGTATCTTTTGGGTGTAAAAAACAAATTAATTTATTGTCAGCACCTTTTTTAGGAGAATCGCTAAGAAGTCGGATTCCCTCATTTTTCAGTCGTTCCATTTCTTTTTCAATATCTTCTACATCAAAAGCAATATGGTGCATTCCTTCTCTGTTTTTTTCTAAATATTTTGAAATAGGACTTTCAGTATTTGTAGCGGCCACCAACTCAATTTTACTTTCTCCTATCTGAAAAAAAGATGTTGTAACACCCTCTGATTCTACTATTTCTGATTTGTAATTTTCTTTGCCAAAAATTTTAGCAAACAAGTCGTTCGACTTATTGATGTCCTTTACCGCAATACCAATATGTTCAATCTTTTTCATCAAGAATATTATTTTAGTATCCCCAAAATTCGGTATAACTCCTATTTACCATGCTAGGAAAATGAAAGGAAATTGTAAGTTCGTGAGTACCATTTTGATAATTACTAATCTCTCCAAAATAGTGATCGAAAGAATAAGATAATATCATATTATTCACCCTTGTTCCCATTGCAACAGAAAGAGATGAATTGGACCTTGCAGAAAGTCCTGTCCAAAATTGGTCCATGTAAAACAATCTTGCCGATAGATTATATTCTGATTTTGCATTTTCCAAAGTTCTGATTAAAACAGAAGGTTCTAAATGCCAATCTCTATCAATTCGGAACATATAAGCCGCCATTCCATAATACACCCTTTCCTCAATATTTTTACTAAAACCATCTCCGACTTCTTTGTTAAAAGAAGATTGTAACATATTTACAACCGAATATCCTAAATGAAAATTATTTCCATAAAAATAAATTCCAGAACTTGCATCTCCTATTGTATTGTCTAAAGCTTTTGCATTAAATGCAGGATCAGCTCCAGGGGGAAGGTCTTCTGGGGCAAAGTCCATATAGTAATACATTATTTTTGCTCCTACTCCAAAAGAGACATTTACTCCATCTGCATTTAAAGGAACACGATAAGCATAGTTTAATTGTAAATTAGTTTGGTTGGAAAATCCTGTTCTGTCGTGCTCAAAATAACCCCCCATTCCGGAACGATTATTTAATGCCCCGTGATAACTAATATTTGCAGAAAGAGGAGCCCCCGTAAAACCCATCCACTGCTGACGACTTTGCAAAACCAAAGGGTTATAGGATTTAGTTCCCGAAATTGCAGGATTGTAAACAATCGTGTTATTATAATATTGAGCAAACATTACGGTTTGCTGGGCGTTAATTACAAATGCAGAAACAACAAATATTATTAGTAGTAGAATTCTTTTCATTATCTTACAATTGTTAATGTTCCTTTAAATACTGTGTCCTCATTTTCCAAAACCAAAATATAATAATATACTCCAGAAGGAATTCTTCTTCCATCTACTTTCCCTCCAAAAGCAACATCTTTGGAATTGATATAATTTCTTCTTCTATAAATTCTTTTTCCTAATCTGTCGTACACCTCAACCAATGCCTCAGGGTATAGGTGTATATTTTCTATTTCCCAAAAATCGTGAATACCATCTTCATTTGGTGAAAACACTTTATAAATAGTAATACAGATTTCAGGATTTGATTGAATCTCAATTGAATCTGAAATTGTACATCCCATGGTGTCAGTAATTTCTACACTATATGTTCCTGGGTATAAATTATTAATCTGACTAGCATCTTCATCTATTTCAACAATATCATTTCCCCATCTAAAAGTATAAGGTGAGGTCCCATTTTCAATAAAAACCCTTACATTCCCACTATTATCATCTTTACAAATCACTCCTTCTGCGGACATATATGATTCCATGGACTGAACAGTATTGATGGTAATCCACTGATTCCTTTGGCATCCATTTTCGTCTATTATGTTAAAAGTGTAGGGGGTAAGGGACGGAGCTATATTTGTAGTATTTCGGGCAGTATCTCCTGTTTGTACCCAAAGTGTAGAATAAGGAGGAGTTCCTCCATAAATATAAGTCATCACATCTGCCGAATCATTTTCCGAACACATGTTTTTTAATGTAAACACTGCCGTTATTTGGATAGTTTGTTCAATTTTCAGGGTATCAACTAACTTACAAATAATTGCAGATGAAGTATCTCCAGGAATCAAATTTTCCATAATTGTAAGTACATAACTTCCCTCCTGCAAAGATGTTAAAATAGTAGATGAGGAGGTAGTGCCATTAGGTAAATTCCACCAAAAAGTTGAATTGGAATTTGTAATACTTACCTCTATTTCTCCTGTATTATCTCCATAACAATCAATATGAGTAAAGTTGAGTAAGTTGTAACTGCATTGGGCTTGTACCTGAAAACTTCCAATAAATAGCGTCCCAATTAGTAGTAAAGTGTTTTTTCTCATCTTGCAAATATAATAAAAAAAGCCGTTTTAATAAACGGCTTTCTTCTGTTGAGGTATCGAGCGGATTCGAACCGCTGTAGATGGTGTTGCAGACCACTGCCTAGCCACTCGGCCACGATACCTTATTTTTCGGAACACAAATATAAGAAATAACTTTCTATCTGAAAAAGATTATCTCTTATTATAATCGTTCATTGTTCTACTAATTCCAAGCGTACAAAAAGCTTTAATCATATCTGTAGAATGTGCAATTTGATTATCTAAAGTCTCTAATTCTTCCATATTCCATTCTCCTAAAACATAATCAGATTGTCTTCCTTTGGAAAATTCAGCTCCAATCCCAAATTTTATTCTTGGAAAAATAGTAGATTGCAATACTGCAATAATATCCTTCAGTCCGTTATGACCACCATCACTACCTTTCTCTCTCATCCTAATTTTTCCGAAAGGAAGAGAAAGATCATCAGTAATTACCAAAATATTTTCAGTAGATATTTTTTCTTTCTGCATCCAATAATTAACGGCTTTTCCACTCAAATTCATAAAGGTATTTGGTTTTATAAGAACCAAATTTCTTCCTTTAAATCTTAAGTTTGTAACATCTGCATATCGGTCGGCAGTAAAAGAAATATTGGATAAACTCGCAAGCTTATCCAACACCTTAAATCCTATATTGTGCCGACTGTTTTCATAGTCCGCTCCAGGGTTACCTAATCCAATGATTAAGTACTTCATTATTACTCAGCAGTTGGAGAGTCTCCACCTTCATCAGGAGATTCCTGTTTCTTTTCAGCTCCTTCTTTTTTATCTTCAGTTTCTTCTCCACCTTCAGCTGCTTTATCAGTATCTTCTTTATCTCGTTCTTCTTGAGACATTGCAGCTCTTCTTTCTTCTTCTTCTTCCTCTGCCTCTGCAAGCTCATCTTCAATAGCAGCTCTTGCAGTTTTAACACCAACAACAACCGAATTGTCTGGAGCTAAGAACTCACATCCATCTACATTCAAATCTTTAATGTAAACAAATTGTCCAATGTTCAAAGATTCAATATCAATTTCAATAGCATCTGGCAAGTTAGTTGCCAAACCTCTAGTGATAATTTTTCTTCTTCTGAACATTAAGTTTCCACCATTTCTTACTCCAATTGCAAGTCCGTTTAGGATTACAGGAACAGAAACAGTTACATCTTTGTCATCAAATACTTCTAAAAAATCAATATGAAGAATTTTATCCGTAACTGGATGGAACTGAATATCTTTCATGATGGCTTTTTTTACTTCTCCATCAACATTAAGTTCTACAATAAATACATCTGGAGTATACACGAGTTTTCTAAAGTCATTTTCATGAGTATAGAAACACACTTGCTTTTCTCCCCCGTAAAGTACACATGGTACATTACCCTGATTTCTTAGCGCGCGAGTGTTAGTTTTACCAACATCTTGTCTTTCTTTCACGCTAATTGCTAGTGATTTCATTTTTAAATTTGTTTTTGTTTATAATTAATTGTTTTACTGATTGCTTTTCCAAGTAGCAGAAATTGATTCATTATGTACTACAGATTTTATTGTTCGTGCAAAAAATGGAGCTACAGAAATCTCTCTTACTTTTTTACTTTTATGTTCTTTTGGAATTGTATTCGTTATTACTAACTCTGCAATTTCTGAATTGTCTAATTTTTGATATGCATCTTTCGAAAGAACTCCATGAGTACAATAGGATCTTACTGAAGTTGCCCCTTGCTGAATCATTAAATCAGCAGATTTAGTTAAAGTTCCAGCTGTATCTACCATGTCATCAATAATTACAACATCTTTTCCTTTAACATCTCCAAGTACTTTCATCTCCCCAATTTCATTTGATTTTTTACGCTCTTTATAACAAATAACAACTCCTGAATTTAGTAATTTACCGTAAGCATTTGCTCTTTTAGATCCTCCCATATCTGGAGATGCAATAACTAAATTAGGTAAATTAAGATTTATGATATCTTCAATAAAAAGTTCGGAAGCGTATAAATGATCCACAGGAACCTCAAAAAATCCTTGAATTTGATCGGCATGTAAATCAATTGTCATTATTCTATCGACACCAGCAGCCGAAAGTAGATTGGCTACTAATTTAGCTCCTATCGGAACTCTTGGTTTTCCTTTTTTGTCCTGCCGAGCATAACCAAAATAAGGCATTACTGCAATTATGTTGGCTGCTGATGCTCTTTTTGCAGCATCAATCATAAGTAATAATTCCATTAAATTATCAGAAGGTGGCGTAGTAGATTGTATTAAAAACACATCTGCCCCACGCACAGTTTCATCAAAAGAAGGTTCGAACTCTCCATCAGAAAACTCTACTATTGAAGAAGCATTTAGTTCTACACCAAATGAGTTTGCTATTTCTTTAGCTAACTCTTTTGTATTACTTCCTGCAAAAAATTTAATCGGTTTATCCATTGTTTTCCTCATTTAAAAAGGGGTGCAAATATAGAAAATTATCTGATAAAAATTATTTTTATTATAAATCTATTTTATGATGATATATATGTTATTTTTGCGGGACCAAAAAAGAAATGCCCAGGTGGCGGAATTGGTAGACGCGTTGGTCTCAAACACCAATGGTGCAAACCGTGCCGGTTCGAGCCCGGCTCTGGGTACAAAAAGCTCTCCTTTTTAGGAGGGTTTTTTTTATTTTATTATGTTTGCATCATGAGAAAAAAGATATTGTTATTAGGTTCAGGAGAATTAGGAAAAGAAGTGGTAATTGCTATGCAAAGGTTAGGACAATATGTAATTGCGGTAGATAATTATGAAAATGCACCCGCTATGCAAGTAGCTCACGAATTTGAAGTAATAAATATGTTGGATGGAGATGAACTAGATAGAATAGTAGCCAAACACAATCCTGATTTTATAGTACCAGAAGTAGAGAGTATCCGTACCGAGCGTTTTTACGATTATGAAAAGCAGGGTTTTACCGTAATTCCATCTGCAAAGGCGGCTAACTTTACCATGAACAGAAAAGCAATTCGTGATTTGGCTGCTGTAGATTTAGGAGTAAAAACTGCAAAATATAAATATGCTACTTCCTTTGACCAGCTGAAAGAAGGAGTGAAATTTACCGGAATGCCTTGTGTAGTAAAACCTTTAATGTCCTCTTCCGGAAAGGGACAATCAGTAATAAAAACGGAATCCGATATTAAAAAAGCATGGGACTATGCTTTAGAAGGGTCTAGAGGAGATTTGATGGAAGTAATAGTAGAAGCATTTATTGATTTTGATTATGAAATAACACTTTTGACCCTCACCCAAAATAATGGAAATACACTTTTTTGCCCTCCAATAGGACACAGGCAAGAAAGAGGAGATTACCAAGAAAGTTGGCAGCCAATGACTATGGAAGATGCACATTTGAAAGAATCTGAAGAAATAGCCGATAAAGTAACCAAAGCACTTGGTGGTAGTGGAATTTGGGGTGTGGAGTTTTTTATTGGAAAAGATGGAGTTTATTTTTCTGAACTCTCACCAAGACCACACGATACGGGAATGGTAACCTTAGCTGGAACACAAAATTTTACAGAATTTGAATTACATGCCCGTGCTATTTTAGGAATTCCTGTTTCAGATATTCCATTGGTTAGAAATGGAGCATCTGCTGTTGTGTTAGCAGAAAATGAAAGTAATAATTTTCCTACTTTTACAGGATTAGAAGAAGCTGCAAAATTTAAGAATACCGATTTTAAGATTTTTGGGAAACCAACTACAAGAAAGTACAGAAGAATGGCAGTTGCTTTAGCTTATGGAAAGAAAAGCACTAAAGAATTAGTAGAGAAAGCAAAGGAGGTAGCTAAAAAAATACAGTTAGATGTTAGTTAAAGCTATAAATATATTATGCTAATATGGTTATTTTTTATTTACCCAATCTCCATGTTCTTTTATAAGGTCAATTAAGGCAGTTACGGCTTCCTTTTCTGGAATATTTTTCTCTACCACAGTTTGTTCTTTATACAAAGTGATTTTTCCTTTTCCAGTACCTACATAACCGTAATCGGCATCAGCCATTTCACCCGGTCCGTTTACAATACATCCCATAATACCAATTTTTAGTCCTTTCAAATGACTGGTTTCTTTTCGGATTTTTGCAGTAGTTTCTTGCAAATCAAAAAGGGTTCTCCCACAACTAGGACAAGAAATATATTCAGTTTTAGAAATTCTTGTTCTACTCGCTTGCAGGATTCCAAATGCTAAAGAATTTACAGATTGGTAGGAGCCGCAATTTTCTGCAGCAATAAATATCCCATCTCCTAATCCATCTAAAAGTAGTGATCCAAAATCAGAACTAGCAGAAAGTTGTAATTGATCTTCTGTCAAATCTCCATATGCTCTACCAATAATAACAGGAGTTTTTACTTTCGTTTTCATCAGCTCAGTAAAAAGTTTTCTTTGCTCGGCCACTCCATTTTCATTGTAAGTATCTATCATCAAAACAGATGTTTTGTCTGTTTTTAGTTTACTGTAAAATTCCTCGCTCAAATCAGAAATACAAACATAAACTACATTTAGCTTATCCGAAATTTCCTCCTCATCCAAATAATCATTTATCGTTAAAAAAGGATATCCCTTTTTGTGTTCTTTCCATTTTTTAAAATTATAAATTACACTTAAAGTTCCTGGAACTTCAAAATCCACATCATGGTTACCTACAAAAACATAGTCGGCCGCCATATCCGAAATGTGCCACTTATCCAAAGGAACAGAATAGTTGTATCCCAATGCGAAAAAAGATGCTGGGGTGATTTTTTGTTTTAAGCAAAAATCTGCCATTACTACCGGAACATTACTTCCTCCAATATTTAAAACCTCAACAGTTTCCCTTTTTACATAATCAAAAGAATGAAGTGGATTTTCTGTAATTTCTTCTATTTTTTCGTGATCTTCTATTCCCTCAAAATGGGATAATAGTTGCTCGGCAACTGGCATTTCAAATTCTGGTACTTCCGTTAAAGAAACCCTTATTGTATCGCCTAATCCATCCGCTAAAAGCGTTCCAATCCCCACTGCTGATTTTATTCTTCCATCTTCCCCTTCTCCCGCTTCTGTTACTCCCAAATGAAGTGGATAATTCATCCCTTCTTTTATCATTTCCGATACCAACATTCGGTAGGCTTGTACCATTACTCTAGTATTGGACGCCTTCATGGAGAGGATAATTTCATGATAATCTTCATCTCGGCAAATACGCAAAAATTCCATTGCCGATTCTACCATTCCTTTTGGAGTATCTCCATATCGACTCAAAATCCTATCCGAAAGTGAACCGTGATTTGTGCCAATACGCATAGCCGTTCCGTACTCTTTACAAATTTTTACAAGAGGGGTGAACTTTTCTCTAATTCGTATTAACTCATTAGCATAGGTTTCATCTGTATATTCTATGTTTTCAAACTTCTTTTTGTCGGCATAGTTACCAGGATTTACCCTTACTTTTTCTACTATAGTAGCCGCAATTTCTGCTGCATTTGGGGTGTAATGAATATCGGCAACAATAGGAATATTGTAGCCTCTTTTTGAGAGTTCCTCTTTTATGTTTTTTAGATTATGAGCTTCCTTTTTACTTGGTGCGGTTATACGCAGCAATTGGCAACCTGCTTCTATCATTCTGATGGATTCTTCTACCGTAGCAATAGTGTCCATAGTGTCGGTAGTGGTCATGGACTGTATTCGGACAGGGTTATCCCCTCCAAAAATTAAATTTCCTACTTTTACTTCCCGTGTTTTAAATCGTGAGAATTGAGTTAATGAATTGCAATATTTCATTTATTGTTTTACTATTTTTCGGATGATTTTTCCATCATCTATTTTTATAAAATAAATTCCTTTTGCCAAGGATTTAATATTTATTTTTTGAGAATTCGAATTTTTATTTATCACTTCTGATAGTACAACTTTTCCTAAATTATCTGTAATCACTAATTCGGAAAAGTTAGATAAATCACCATTTATAATAAGATGATTAGTTGCAGGATTTGGATAAATAGTAAGATTATAATCCTGATTATCTACAGAAGAAATAGCTTGTTCTACCATAAATTCATATTGCAAATATTTACCAAAATCCAACTCAAAGTCGTCCTTAATCCAACTAGCTCCAATTTCCCTGAATCTGACCATTCCCGCTCCATCATTATTATTCCAAAATTCTAAACCATCATCATCCGCATCATTAATAACAAATGTATAACATCTCCCATCAAAAGAAAGGGTATCCCTATATTGATTATTGGCATAAAGTGTACCAGAAGAATAAACAACATTATCATTATTGTCTAAAAATTTCCATGTCGTTTCCGACTCTTGAGTAAATGCATTTACCATACCATTATTTGTCCCAAACCACAATGCAAATACAGAAGGCATAATTTCTGGCAACTCAAAAGTAGAACTAATATTATTGTTAAATGAGTATCCATCAGCCAATCCATTCGGATTAGAAATCTCAGTATAAAATACATTGTTTGATGAATTAGTATCGATCCAAAGTGAAGAAGGGTCTGGGAGAGAAACAGTTTCCTTTTCTAAGAAATTAAGATTTCCAGTCCAAGTAAAAGTTTCTTTATCGGGAGAATTGTTAATCCAATATTCAATTGTAAGAGAGGTTAAAACATCCGAACCCGTATTTTGAATTACAACTTCTGGTTTGGAACACATTGGATTTTTCCGAATATAATTCACCTTATTTGTTGGAGATAAAACATCCACAATAGCAGCGTCCAAAGTAAAATTCGGACTTCCATAACTTACTAACTGAGAACTTGTCCAATATTTTGTTGTACCCGAACCACCTAAAACATTATAGTCAAAAATATGAGATTGCCCTGGGGTTACCAAAAATGAGATATCATCTTCTCGTAAATCTGTTGGCTGACCAGGGCACCAACCTGCTCTGTCGTAAATCCAAGTTCCTCCTTGAGGGAAAATAGGATTATCAGCACATTCTGTCCAAACTTGCCAACTATAATCTACCGTTCCTCCGTCTATATTCAAAGTATGGGTTTGGGGAATAAACTCCCCTTCCTGACCATGTCCTGTAATTACAGTTCTTACTTTAAAAGCATCTGCATTTAATAACAGATTATGCGTTCTTGGTTCATAAGCATCATTATTCTGAATTTGCGTATAATTTTTGGATTGTACTTTCCAGATATTTTGCATTTCCAACACATCTCTTGGAGGAGTTCCGACAATAAAAAGAAATTTAATATCCATATCTTCTTGCCATTGCCCTCCAGCATCCATTGTAATTCGTTTGTTTCCATTAAAAACCGGAGCGTAATCTGTAACATCAAAATACCATGTTTTTCCATCTACACCTAAATCCAAATAAGCACCATAAGGAGTAACAAAAGACATAATCTGAAAAGCCATAGGATACCTTTTGTAATAAGGTAAATCTGTAATATTTATAGTCCCATCAATTGTTGTAGCTACAGAAGAAATCTGATTTCCAAATGCATCATAAGTATAAGAAACCGCTTCCCAATAAGTATTGGTGGAAAGTGTAATAATATCATCATTTAATAATGTTCCCCAATTTGGATCAATTGCATATTCGTTTACCGTATTTGCCGCTGCCATTACCGAATCCAAAATAGTGTCGGTAGAAATTGTAAGGTTATAAATTCCCTGATAAAAATCAATATTTGGTCTGGAGTTTGTTTCTGTAAAAAATTGATTTATATTGTCTCCTCTATCAGAATTCCAATTTACATTTCCAGAAAAAGTTGCAATTTGTTGGTTTGCAGTATTATCCAATGAAGTAGTACCCACGCCCTCATCCAATGGGTAATGAGCTAATAAATTAGCGTAATCTGGATGAGAATTATCAATTCTTTTGTTCATCCAGTCCAAAATTGTGCTTATAGAAAGTTCTATGTTAAATACCCTTACTTCCTTTATTTTTCCATCCCAGAAATAACCATTGGCATTTCCTTGGCTGGCAAGCTTTAGCGTTGCAATATCCATTGTTCTATTCATCCCTGTTCCAGAATGCCACAATACTCCATTTCTGAAAATATTCATTTCACCAGTTGTAGCGTTCTTAGTAAATGCCCAATGACTCCAATCCGCAGTGTATTCATTCAGATTTGCAGCTTTGTCTATTCTGTCGTAAGATGAAGTACCGCTATTTCCGCAATCCCAATACATCCTTCCATTACTCCATGGAAAATGAATATTTACCGTTCTGCTTCCACTTGCATCATAAGCTTCAAATATTGTTGTGTTTTGTGGGAGAACATTTTCATTTCCATTTATCCAAAATGAAACCGTAATTTCATCAGAAATAGAACCTAAAGCTGTTGTAGGTAAATCAATACTTTCAGCCGAATGTACTGTAATATGATGTGCATCTGAAGAATTTAAACCCATAATATCGGATGTCCATTCTCCCTGAATTAATGTAGTTGTTCCGGAAGTAGAATTTGTAAATGAAAACTCTACAATAACATTAGAAACAGAATCCCAAACAAAAGGATTTGTAAACTGAAATTTATTTATCCCATTTTGTAACACAGTATTGGAATTGTATACTTCTGTAAACCCAGAAATGTGAGGACTGTTAGCAGATAAAACAGTATCCGTTGTGAGTTTTAATTTAATTGAAAGAAAATTTACTCCTTGGGTTCCGCTCAAAATATTTAATGAAAGTGCATTTATGGTATCGTTAATAAGCCCCAAAACGGCAAGTTCATCCGCATGGTATAAAAACTGAGATTTATGAGAATTCTGATTTGTTTCTAAAACGAAATCAAGGGAGTCCGTTCCCGTTCCAACTGAAGTAGTATTTTCCGAAGCAATAGAATTTACATTTGCAGTTTGCTGAATAAATTGAATAAAATTATATACAGGATTGAAGGAATAATCATATCCTAATCCTGAATAATTGGAAATAGAATGAGATGGAGTTTTAAGTAAGAGTGAATCGACACGAGTAGAATCGTGAATGTAAGTATTACAGGAATAATCCCAAGCACCACAACCAATATTATTTGCTTGCCCATTGGTATTGACCACATTATCCTTACATCTCATATTGTAAGAGAGTATAATTTTCTCGAATGTTAAATTCGGATCATTTGGAAAATAAGCAATTGTATCTCTATTTCCTCCTGACCAAGGTCCACTTCCATAAGTCATGCTGTAATCAAAAGTCTGAACAACAATTGTATCTCCAACGGATTGAGAAAAAGACCAAATACTAATACAACACAATACTGCTATTAATTTTATTTTCATAATTTTATTTTTTATTCATCAATTTCTGTTACACCACCAGAAATAATGAGCTTCATCACCTCAGCAGAAGATTTGTCAATTGATTTTATATATTTTGTTTCTACCACAAAAAGTTGTCCGGAAATTGCATAGGAATGAGGTAAATAAACCAATACTTTCCCTGATGCAATATTGAGGGATTCTACATCTTCATTTGTAATAAATCCAATTCTTTCAATTGTGGAATTTTCATAAACTTTTACCAAAACAGGGTTACTAAATCCTTTTTTATCTCCCACAAAAGTATTCATTAAATCCTGAACAGATGAGTAAATTGTTTTTAGTAATGGGGCTTTTTCCAACAGTTTCCTAAAAAAAATTTTAATCGGACTTGTAATAATTACTGAACCTAAATAACCAAATGCGGTTATAATTATTAATAAAATAATAATACCCAAATATTTCATATTTTCAGGTAAGAAATCCCCTATAATACTATTTAGTACAGTGTACGATTTTACAATTACCCAAACAAGAGCAGCGACAGGAACTATGTACAATAATCCTTTAAAAAAGTAGCTTTTTATATTATTCATAATGTTAAAATTTTATAATAATTTGAAGTCATAAAATTAATAATTTAAAACTAATAACAATGAAAAAAGTAATGTTAATAAGTTATTTTTTGGAGCAATTTATCAATATAGAAGCTTTGTAAATTTGAAGAGTATTATAAAACCATAACTTTATGAGAAATTCAATAGTATTATTTATCCTTGGATTATTGCTTGCTAGTTCTTGCGTGAGCCCTAAAATCCACAATGGAGTGCTTTCCGATTACCAACTCTCTCAAAAAAATCTGGTGAATAAAGAAAAACAAATCCTCTTACTTTCGGATGAGGCAGAAGAATTAAAATACACTGTCAGCAGTCTAAAAAATAAGTTGAACAAAATGAAAAGTGATTCCATTCAAAACGGAACTGCTCTAATCAATTTACAAAGTAAATATGATGAGTTGAATATAGCTTACGATTTACTTTCTAGTAAAAATAGTAGAGAATTAGCAAAAAAAGCAAAAGAAACAAAACAATTATTGGAACAATTGGAAGAGGCTCAAAATAAATTATTATTGAAAGAAGATGAGCTAAATACACTATCCATTACATTATCCGAAAAAGAAAACGAACTCAATAAATCTCAAAGAGAATTAGAAGTAAGATCGGCTAGGGTAACAGAATTAGAATCAATTATTAACCAAAAAGATTCAATACTAACAGCACTGAAAAATAGGATTTCCAAAGCACTAAAAGGGTTGGAAGGAGATGGACTAACAATAGAACAAAGAAATGGTAAAATCTATATTTCCTTAGAAGAAGATTTACTTTTTGCTTCTGGAAAATACAATATAAATCAAAGTGGTAAAGCGGCTTTAAACAAACTTTCCGCAGTACTTTCTAATCAAAATAATATTGAAATTCTAGTTGAAGGACATACCGATAACATCCCACTAAGTGGAAGTAAACTTATAAAAGACAATTGGGATTTGAGCGTGATAAGAGCGACTTCAGTTGTAAAAATAATGCTAAACAATAAAAAATTAGATCCTTTACAATTGACCGCCGCTGGAAGAGGAGAACACAACCCAATTGCAAATAATGAAAGTGCAGAAGGAAGAAAAATGAATAGAAGAATTGAAATGATTCTTTCTCCTAATTTGGATGATTTATTTGATTTACTAGAAGAGTAATCTAAAAACCTCTTCAATCTTGGAACATTGTTTTATTTCAATGTTAAATGCAGAAGGGTTAAACTTATTAAATTTAGAAATGATAATTTGCTTGTAACCTAACTTTTCAGCTTCTGCTATTCTCTGTTCTATTCTGTTTACTGCTCTTATTTCCCCTGAAAGACCTACCTCAGCAGCAAAGCAAACTTGCATTCCAATTGGTTTATCCTGATCGGAAGAAAGTACTGAACAAATAACCGCCAAATCAATTGCGGTATCGTCTGGTTTTATTCCTCCTGTTATATTTAAAAATACATCTTTTACTCCCAATCTGAAACCACATCTTTTTTCTAAAACAGCTAGTAACATGTTCAATCTTCTGGTATCAAAACTGGTGGCCGACCTTTGAGGAGTACCATACACAGCAGAACTCACCAAAGATTGAATCTCAATCATAAGTGGGCGAGCGCCCTCAATAGTTACTGCAATTGCCACTCCAGAAGTTTCTTCATCTCTATCTGAAATCAGAATTTCTGACGGATTATTTACTTCCCTTAAACCACTTTGCGCCATTTCATACACTCCTAATTCTGATGCAGAACCAAATCGGTTTTTAATAGTTCGGAGTATTCTGTACACATGATTTCTGTCTCCCTCAAATTGAAGAACAGTATCTACCATATGTTCTAAAATTTTCGGACCTGCAATTGCTCCGTCTTTATTTATATGGCCAATTAAAAATACAGATGTTCCTGTTTGTTTGGCATATTTTATCATTTCGGAAGTACATTCTCTAATTTGAGAAACACTTCCAGGGGAGGAATCAATATGTGTAGTATGCAAAGTTTGAACAGAATCAATTATTAATATTTCAGGTTGTACTTTTTCTATTTGTTGAAATATATTTTGAGTAGATGTTTCGGTAAGAATTAAACAATTTCTCGAACTATTTTCTACCCTCTGAGCTCTCATTTTAATTTGACTTTCACTCTCCTCTCCGGAAACATATAATATCTTTTTTTCGGATGTAAGTGCTAATTGCAGTAATAAAGTAGATTTTCCAATTCCAGGATCACCACCCAAAAGCACTACCGAACCAGGAACAATTCCTCCTCCCAAAACCCTATTTAGTTCTATGTCGGAAGTTTTTATTCTTTTCTCCTTAGCAAAGGAAATATCATTAATGGAAACAGGAATACTCACCTTGTTGAGTCCATTCCAAGTTTTTGTTTTTTCTTCTTTTTCAATTACTTCCTCTACAAAAGTATTCCACTCGTTACATTGCGGACATTTACCCAACCACTTTGGAGATTGAGTCCCACAATTTTGGCAGAAAAATGCAGATTGAACTTTCTTTTTTGCCATTAATCTTGTTTTATTTTATCTACAATATTTGTGGTAGAAAAACCATCTATAAAAGGAACTAAAATCACTTCACCTCCATTTTGTAAAACTACCTCATGTCCTGCAATTTCTTCTACTTTATAGTCTCCTCCTTTCGCTAATACATTAGGCACAATAGTTTCAATGAGTTGTTTTGGAGTATCTTCCGAAAACAAAACAATTGCATCTACAAATTGAAGTGAAGCTAATAATATTGCTCTAGAGTTTTCATCAATAATTGGTCTGTTTTTACCTTTTATTTTTTGAATAGAAACATCCGAATTTAATCCAATAATTAATCTATCTCCTAAATCTGCTGTATTTGCCAAAACCTCAACATGTCCTCTATGTACCAAATCGAAACATCCATTTGTAAACACAATTTTATCTCCATCTTGCTTCCATTTATCTGATTGAATTTTTAAATCCGAAAGAGCAAATATTTTAGATATTATGTTCTGTAAGTTTTTCATTAGGATTGTTTCCTTTTAGTTAAAGATAAAATTAACAAACCGATAGAACCCATGATAATAGCTACTAATGTTTGCGCTATATGTACAATAGTTGGAAATAAAAGAGCTGGATTTGATGGATCTCCATTTTCTCCTAAAAATATGGTCCCGACTCCTAAAACTGAAAGTCCAATCATTACAATTGCATGATAAGACCCTACTCCTCCAGGTGTTGGAATAACCATCCCTATTCCACCCAAAACCAGTAAAAATAATCCGTCTGAAATAGTAAGATGAGAAGTTTCAGGGATTGCCTGAAAACAAATATAAGTCATCAGGAAGTACATGATCCAAATACTAAAAGTATGAAACCAGAAAGCTGATTTCCGTTTCATTTTTTTGATGCTTTTAAATCCTTCTTTTAGTCCCTCTATAAATTCTATTATCTTCTCATAAAAGAATGTTTTTACAATCCATTTTTTAAGGAAGTAATACGCCAAAGTAAAAGATAGTAATATTGCTAATAAAACATAATATTTTGTAGAACTTGAAGGTATTGAATCAGAGCTCTGTGATCCTAATTCTGTGAAAAATGTTAATATCAAATCGAACTTTAATATTAGAGTAAGCAAGAACAAGCTTATTAAAAATACAAAGTCGATAACTCTCTCTACCAAAATTGTACCAAAAAGTTTATCAACCGGAATTTTCTCTACTCTATTAAGTGCTGTACATCTGGAAATTTCTCCAGCTCTGGGGATAAACATATTTGTAAAATAACCAACTGAAACTGAAGAAATAGAATTCATTTTTGAAGAATTATATCCTAAAGCATCAATTAAAACAATCCATCTCAATCCTCTATTTACATAAGCCCATCCTCCAAAAATCATGGAAAGGATAACCCAAACAAATTCTACTTCCGAAATTTTCTCAATAAGTGCAATAGGATCCTGATTTCGGAACAAAAGATAAATAATAAATCCGGCAAACGACAAAGAAGCAACGTACTTCAAAATAACAAATGAGATTTTTTTATTACTTTCTTTCATGCTGTAAAACTAAAAAATAATATTGTCAATTAAGCGAACTCCCGAAATAGATGCCGCAATACAAGCCGCATTATTTCCTCTCTCCTTAAATTCAGTAATCGGATGTAGGTTTTCCAAGGAAACTATTTCCAAGTATTCTAATTTCAATTCAGATTGATTGTTGAATTTATGTATTGAAAGTTGTTTTAGTTCTTCTGGAGAATATCTAGAAGAATTCTCTTTTATAAAATGTAGAGTTTCATTAATTAAATTAGCTTTTTGCAAATTTGTTTCCGAAAGTCGCTTGTTTCTGGAACTCATAGCAAGTCCAGAAATTTCTCTTTTTGTAGGAACTCCAATTATTTCAATTTCTAAATTTAACTGTTTTGTAATATGCCTTATTATCTGAAGTTGTTGAAGGTCTTTTTCTCCAAAGAAGGCTTTATCAGGATTTACAATCCTAAATAATTTCTCTACAATTGTTGCAACACCATCAAAATGACCTTTTCTACCTGCTCCTTCCATAAAATTATCCAACCCATTAAAGTCAAAATGCTTTGATTTTTCATTTTCTGAATATAAATCTGATACTTCTGGTAGGTATAAAATATCACAATTTTCTTGTTCCAAAATTTCAATATCCCTCTCTATCGTTCTTGGATATTTTTCTAAATCAGTTGAATTGTTAAATTGTGTAGGATTGACGAAAATACTGCAAACTACTAGGTCGGAACTTGATTTTGCGTTTTTAATTAACGATATATGTCCATCATGCAAAGCTCCCATTGTTGGTACAAAAGCAATAACATTGTCTTCACTTTCCTTAGAAAGAAATATGGTTAACTCCTTTGTAGTTTTTAGTACTTTCATTTATAAATTTCGTATAAAAGAGCAAATCTAAATCAATTGCTTGATAAAAAGCATAAATTTTCGTAATTTTGCATACTAATACAACTTTTTATGGGAAAGAAAAAAATATTATTTGCCTCACAGGAGATATATCCGTACCTTCCAGAGACTAAAATGTCCAATGTAGGATTGCATTTACCGAAAAAATCCATTGAACAAGGAAACGAAATTCGTGTTTTCTTGCCAAAATTTGGTACAATAAAGGAAAAAACAAATAATCTGCATGAAGTAATTCGTCTTTCTGGGATGAATTTAATTATTGATGATTTCGATCATCAGTTAATTATTAAGGTAGCATCAATACAATCTGCCAGAATGCAAATTTACTTTATTGATAATGATGAATATTTTCCTAGAAAAATAAAGTTTCATGATGAGGAAGGAAACTTTATGAAAAACAATGAGGAAAGAATGATTTTCTATTGTAAAGGAGTGATTGAAACAGTAAAAAAATTAGGGTGGTCTCCAGACATGATACATTGTCAAGGTTGGTTCTCCTCTTTAATTCCACTTTATATTAAAACACTATATAAAGAAGATCCTCTTTTCAAGGATACTAAAGTAATTTATTCAGTATTCGACACTGATTTTGAAGGAGAATTAGATTCTGCTTTGATGGAAAAATTATTATTTGAACGAAAACTTGAAGAAAGTGATGTTAAAGGAATTAAAAATCCATCTTTTATAAACTTAAACAAATTCGCAATTGACTATTCGGATGCAATTACACAAGCAAGTAAAACTATAAATTCTGATGTTTCTGATTACATAAAAAAGAGCGACAAACCATTTATGAAATATCCTGGTGAAGAAAATTATGAGGAAACATACAATAATTTCTTTGATACTTTAGTTGAAGAAGAAGAATTAGAACTTTCAGAATAAAAAGATAAATGAATAAAATACAAAAATCAGTTTTCTTATTATTAGGAACTGTAATTTTCGCTTGTACCGACCCAAACATTATTGGATTAGAAGTACAACCTCCATCAGATAAAATAATTATTAAGAACGATTCGATAGAATCTTTTTCAATTACAACTGTTTCGGAAGACTCTCTACGGTCGGATGAAGCAAGTAAATTGTTATTGGGACAAATAGACGATCCTATTTTTGGAGAAAATAAAGGAGAGTTTGTAACTCAAATGTTATTACCTTCCAACAGCATTGATACCATAGAAAATGTAGTGGTAGATTCAGTGGTTCTTACCTATGCATACTCTTCATTTTATGGGGATTTGGATGAGAACAATGATTTTACAGTGGAGATTTTTGAAATAGATGAATCAATTTTTAAGGATAGTATCTATTATTCTGATTTCATCCCTTCTTATTCTGGAAGTAATTTGAGTATTGCCAATCAATTTTCTGATTCGGACCCAACACAATCTGTTTTAAATATACTTTTGGATAATGATTTTGGACAAAAATTAATTGATGCAACTGGAACTCAACACATGGTAGATAACGAATCCTTTTTAGAATTTTTTAAAGGATTTTATGTAACGGCTACCGCATCCAACACAATAATGTATTTGGACCCAAATTCTTCAAAATCAAAATTGAGTGTTTATTATCATGAAATTGGCGTAGACACTATGTTAAGTTTAGACTTTGATTTGGCATCTGAAGCTGCCAGAATAAATATATTTAACACTAAAGAGATGTCAAATCTTCCTCAAATTGAAGGGGAAACTTATATACAATCAATGGCTGCTTTCAAAGCAGAATTTACTTTTAACGATATACCAGCATTAAAAGATACTCTTAGAGGGAAAGCGATTAACAAAGTAAGTATTGACTTTGAAATAATAAAAGATGAAAATTATCCATCTCACGATAAATTGTATTTGGTAAGAGAAACAAATGATGGAAGAATTGTGTTTCTGACCGACTTTACTTTAGAAGGAGATGAACATTTTGGAGGGACTTTAGAAGAAAACAAATATAGTTTTAATATTAGTCGGTATTTTTACCAACTTTTAAACGATACTGAATATACAAATAAACTGTACATTTTATCTTCCGGAGCAGCTGTAAACGCAAACAGAACTATTATTGACAATAGTAAAATTTCAATTAGTATTATTTATTCTGAATTATAAAATATGTGTGGAATTGTAGCTTATGTAGGAGAACAAAAAGCCTATCCAATTATTATTAAGGGACTTCAACGATTAGAGTACAGAGGTTACGACAGTGCTGGGGTAGCTCTTTTGGAAAACAAATCAATTGAAATACTAAAGCAAGCCGGTAAGGTTTCCGACTTGGAAAGTTATGCTGCAAATAAAAACACTAATGGACATATTGGAATCGGGCATACGCGTTGGGCAACTCATGGAGTTCCAAATGAAATAAATGCTCATCCTCACAATTCAGGAGATGGAAAACTAGCTATTATCCACAATGGAATTATTGAAAACTATGATTCTCTTAAAAAAGCACTTCAAGAGAAAGGGCATCAGTTTGAAAGTGATACCGATACTGAAGTTCTTATTCACTTGATTGAAGATATTAAAAATCATGAAAATTGTTCTTTGTTTGAAGCGGTAAGATTGGTCTTAAATGAAGTAATTGGAGCTTATGCAATTGTTGTGATTGAAAAGGGAACAACAGATGAATTTATTGCTGCCCGAAAAGGAAGTCCTCTTGTAATTGGTGTAGGGGAAGGGGAATATTTTGTTGCTTCTGACGCATCTCCAATTATTGAATACACCCGAAATGTTGTGTATTTGGAAGATGGAGAAATTGCCAGAATAAATAAATCTGAAGAATTAGATATAAAAACAATTTCCAATGTTAAGAAAACACCTTACATACATGAGTTGGAATTGAGTTTGGACTCTATTGAAAAAGGAGGGTTCTCTTCTTTTATGTTAAAAGAAATATTTGAACAACCTAAAAGTATAATTGATACTTTAAGAGGAAGAATTAACCCAACAACCAAAGAAATAACTTTAGGAGGGATTTTAAACTATGAGCAAAAGATAATAAATGCTGATCGTATTATTATTGTTGCTTGTGGTACTTCATGGCATGCAGGACTCATTGGAGAGTATTTATTTGAGGATTTATCTCGAATATCTGTTGAGGTGGAGTACGCTTCTGAATTTAGATATCGTAATCCGATTATTAATAAAAATGATGTAGTATTAGCTATTTCACAATCAGGAGAAACAGCAGATTCTTTAGCGGCTTTAGAATTAGCAAAAGAAAAAGGAGCTACTCTTTTGGGAATTTGTAATGTGGTCGGTTCTTCTATTCCTAGGTTAACCCATGCTGGAAGTTATACCCATGCTGGGCCTGAAATTGGTGTGGCCTCAACTAAAGCATTTACTACTCAGATTATAGTACTTGCTTTAATGGCAATTAAAATGGCACATAAAAAAGGTACGATTACAATTAGTAAATATCATGAGATTATTACCGAACTTGAGCTCATTCCTGAGAAGATAGAAAAAATACTGAAGAAAAATGATCAGATTGAGAAGATAGCAGAAAAATTTAAAAATGCAACAAACTTTTTGTATTTAGGAAGAGGGTATAATTTTCCTGTTGCTTTGGAAGGGGCCTTAAAACTAAAAGAAATATCTTATATACATGCGGAAGGGTACCCCGCTGCTGAAATGAAGCACGGACCTATTGCTTTGATTGATGATAATATGCCAATTGTAGTTATTGCAACTAAAAAAGGAAACTACGATAAGGTGGTGAGTAATATTCAAGAAGTAAAAGCAAGAGGAGGAAGATTAATTGCTATTGTTACAGAGGGCGATAAAACAGTTAAAGAATTAGCAGATTACTGCATTGAAGTTCCGGATAGTTTTGATGGATTATCTCCTTTACTAACTAATATTCCTTTGCAGTTATTATCTTATCATATTGCATTGATGAGAGGCTGTAATGTTGATATGCCAAGAAATTTAGCAAAATCCGTTACCGTAGAGTAAGTAAAGGATTCTAGGTTAATCCCTATTCAGTTGGTTTGGTTACTTTGTAGTTAGTTTTTTGTCCATCATTATGGTGATGGTACTTTATTTTTTTAACATTTTCCAATTCAGAATGTTTAACACAATATGTATTAACTGACTCTTTATTTTTTAAATAAAAAATTTCTTTGTAGTTCTCTTTTTCATACTTATGGAGTTTAAGTTTTATGTCTATTAGATGTCCACCAGAAATGAAGAAAGATATCCCAAATAATAATTTTAACATACTCTAAAACTAACAACCTTCTCCCATGAGAAGTAATTTCCCGTCTCTATCATAGAATTTCAGTTCTTCAACGCCATCTATAATGATAGATTCACGTGTTAATTGACCATTTTCATTATAATATTTCCAGGTCCCATCTTTTCTACTATAACTTCCTGATTCAGTGTATTTGTAAGACCCATGACTATTTATTTGACCATCTTCAAAATAAGACATCCATACCCCTATCATCTTACCATTTTTATAAAATCCCTCACTCATTAAATTCCCGTTTTTATAGAAATATCTACATGAACCATCTCTAATTCCATCTAAATAATGTATTTGAGATAACACCTGACCATTATCCCAATATTCAATTTTTGTTTCACTCTTTCCAAATCCAATAAGTGGAATAATAAATAATATGAGTAGTAGTTTTTTCATTAGAGCAAACTTACAAAAATATAATTTAATGATTTAGAAGCTCTAAGGCCTTACTAATATAGTCGTCATTCTGGATAAGTATTTTTCGGTAAACTTCCTCTCCCCAAATACTTCTGGCAACTTTTGCTTTTAAAAAGTTTTTTAAATAATCCTCTTGCATTGTGTTTAGAGTAAAATCAAAGTCCTTGTCTTTTTCACTTACAAATTTTACAAAATCAGTATAAATTCCTTTTTCAAACGGCTGCTTTTCAAATACTTTATAGTCTTCTCCAATTTTATTGATGACCGATTTTTTCTCAATCAAACAAAATTCTTCAATCCATCCAAACACATAATTTATCTTTGTAAAAGTCATATTTGTATCCTTAACAATTACAATATCTGGAGTAATTCCACCTCCACCATAAACTACTTTTCCGCTCTTAGTTTCAAATTTTAGGGAGTCCGGATAACTTTCATTCTCCTCTCTTGTGAATTGTTCCAAATAATACTCCTTATCACTTGCTCCGTAAGGTTTTTGTATACATCTCCCTACGGGAGTGTAATATCGTTGTGTAGTTACTCTCACTGCAGAACCATCTGCAAGTTTTACTTCTTCTTGTACCAATCCTTTTCCAAAAGATCTTTTCCCTATAATTGTTGCTCTGTCGTTATCTTGCATACAACCCGCTACAATTTCAGAGGCAGAAGCAGATCCGTCATCTATCAAGATAATCAATTCAATATTTTTTAAATTTCCTTCCTCATCCGAATATACATTTTCTCTTTTTCTGTTTCTACCTTCTGTGTAAACAATCAGATTATCATCTTCCAAAAATTCATTACACATATAAATTGCCGCATGTAAATAACCTCCTCCATTTCCTCTCAAATCCAAAATTAGTTTTTGCATTCCATTTTGCAATAATTTTACAGAAGCTTCATAAAATTCTCTGTTGGTAGTAGCCGCAAATCTGTTTACTTTTATGTAACCAATATTTTCCTCCAAAATAAAGGAAGCGTCTACACTATAAAGGGGAATGTCTCCTCTTACTATATCGTATTCTATCAGATTTTCAGAACCTCTTCTTTTAATTTTTACATTTACTTTGGAATCTTTCTCTCCTCTTAATCTGTCAATCACTCCATTATTATCAATCCCAATTCCCGCAATATTTTCATCCTCCACCTCTACTATCCTGTCCCCCGATTTTATTCCTAACTTTTCAGATGGACCCCCAGAAATAGGAGTAATTACAACAATGGTATCTTCAATAATATTGAACTCAATTCCTACTCCGCTAAAACTTCCGTTCATTGTTGCTTCCTGATAAGAAAATTCTTTTTTACTAACATATACAGAATGAGGGTCAAGCTCTCTCATTATTGAGTTTATCACTTTTTCCTCAAATTCCTCAAGATTTAGAGCATCTACATAGTTGTCATCTATTAGTTGAAGGATGGCATTTACTTTTGCTTTACTTTTGTAATTTTCTGTTTCAGAATTGTTTATTACTTTACTTCCTAGTACAATTCCAATAAGAAGAATTAGAGAATATATTATGGGTTGATAATTTTTATTTTGCATACAATTCTGATTCCAACATATGTTTTATTTCAACTCCTGCAGTTTTAAGAAAATCAACCCCAGATGTGTCTTTGTATTCATTAATATAAACCAATCTTTTTATTCCAGATTGATGAATCAGTTTACTACAATCCCTACAAGGCGACATTGTTAAATATAAGGTAGATCCCGTGCAATCGTGAGTAGATCCAGCTGTTTTCAGAATGGCATTTGCCTCAGCGTGCAAAACATACCACTGAGTTTCTCCTTCTTCATTTTCACAACAATTGTCAAATCCAGATGGAGTTCCATTGTATCCGTCCGAAATAATCATTCTGTTTTTTACAATAATAGCTCCTACTTTTTTTCTGCTGCAATGGGATAGTTTTGCCCATTCCAAAGCCATTCTCAAATAAGCGCAGTCGTATCTGCTTTGTTTTTTTTCTGTCATTTTTTATTTTAAAAATCCATAAAAGCCATTTTGGAAATGTACTTTCCAACTATATCAAATTCAATATTTACAATACTGTCAACTTCAATTTTATTAAAATTTGTATTTTCAAATGTGTAAGGAATTACCGCAACCGAAAAATGATTGTCCCCCGAATTTACCACTGTCAAACTCACTCCATTTACACAAACTGAACCTTTTTCTACTGTAATATTATCCAATTGCTTGTGTTTAAATGTAAATATCCAAGAACCATTTTCCTCTACTATTTTTGTGCATTTTGCTTTCTGATCTACATGTCCTTGTACAATATGGCCATCCAATCTGTCTCCTACTTTCATGCTTCTTTCTAGGTTTACCTTATCTCCAATTTCCAGAAGTCCAATATTACTTTTCTCTAAAGTTTCCTTTATTGCTGTTACGGTATAAATATTTCCATCAATATCAACAACAGTTAAACACACTCCATTATGAGAAACAGATTGGTCAATCTTAAACTCATTTGCAATGTCCGATTTCAAACTAATATTTATGTTACTCCCCTGATTTTCCAAGGAAACAACTTCTGCCAAAGTTTCAATTATTCCTGTAAACATATTTAGTAATCAATTAATTGTTGTTCCATATTTTCTGGAATTTCTCTAAAATCATATTCTTGCGTTCTTAGTTGAGGTGCAAATCCTGCTTTCGAAATACACTCTTGTATAGAATCTGCCGTAAATCGGTGAGGAGCTCCCGCTGCAGAAACCACATTTTCCTCAATCATAATAGAACCCATATCATTTGCCCCACCATGCAAACTAAGTTGAGCAGTATTTGCTCCAACAGTAAGCCAGGAAGTTTGAATATTTTTAATATTCGGTAACATAATTCTACTCATGGCAATCATTTTTAAGTATTCATCAGAAGTTATCTCATTGTTGATTCCTTTCACCCTTTGCAAAAGTGTTCCATCATCCATAAATGGCCATGGGATAAATGCATTGAATCCTTTTGCATTTTCTGGTTTTTCACTTTGTACCTCACGGAGCCAAACCAAATGTTCAAATCTTTCCTGAATTGTTTCAATATGACCAAACATCATGGTTGCAGAAGTAGTTAGGTTTAACTTATGAGCTGCTCTCATCACATCCAACCACTCACTTCCTGTACATTTTCCTTTGGAAATTAATCGTCTTACTCTGTCGTGTAAAATTTCTGCTCCCGCTCCTGGCAAACTGTCCATTCCCGATTTTTTAAGTGCAGTTAGTGCTTCTGTATGGCTGATTCCATCTATCTTACAAATATGCGCAACTTCTGGAGGTCCCAATGCGTGTAGTTTTATCTGAGGATATAATGATTTTAATTCACTAAACAGATTGGTATAAAACTCCAATCCTAATTTTGGGTGATGTCCTCCCTGTAAAAGGAGCTGATCTCCACCATATTTTATGGTTTCCTCAATTTTTACTTTGTATTGTTCAATTTCTGTAACATAAACTTCTTCATGTTTCGGATGACGGAAAAAATTACAAAACTTACAATTTGCTGTGCACGCATTTGTAGTATTTACATTTCTATCAATCTGCCAAGTAACTATATTTCCTGGAACAACTTTTTGCCTGAGCTCATTTGCAACCCACATCAAATCAGATGTTGCAATATTCTCAAACATAAACTGACCTTGCTCCGCAGTTAAAAACTCCCGACTCAATGCTTTTTCTATAAGCTGCTGTTTATTCATAAAATTAACTAAATTTGTGGTCTCCAAAAATACATAAATATGAAGACAAACATAAAAAGAAAAACAACAATTTCCGAAAAAGATAATCTGATTTTAGTTTGCAATAAAAAAACTGATTTAAAATTCCTTTCTCTATCTAAAAAAGAGAGTGATTTTATAAAATCTGAACTGAAAAATAAAAAAGAAATTGTTAAAATAAATCTGTACAACAGATTACTTTTTATTATTTGTCCAAAAGAAGATAAAAATTGTAATGCTCATATTGAAAATTGCCGAATTTTAGGAGATAAAGTTTGTTCTCAATTGGAAGATTCAAAGTCAGTAATTATTATTGATACTGAAGACCAGCCTTTTATTGCATTATCAATTGCTGAAGGATTAGCTCTCGGGAATTATACTTTTACAAAACATAAAACCAAGGCCGATCCCAATAAATTGGAAACAATTTACATGTGTAAAAACTCGACCAAAAAAAATGTTGAAGAATTACAAAATATAGTTGACTCTGTTTATTTAACAAGAGATTTAGTAAATGAGCCATTTTCTCATCTTACGGCAACCGATTTAGCAAATCAAGCTAAAAAAGCAGGGAAGAGTTCTGGATTTAAAACAACTGTTTTCAATAAAAAGAAAATTGAATCCTTAAAAATGGGAGGACTTTTGGCGGTAAATAAAGGAAGTATTGATGATCCAACTTTCACCATTATGGAATGGAAACCAAAAAATGCTAAAAACAAAAAACCAATGGTTTTGGTTGGGAAAGGAATTGTGTACGATACTGGAGGATTGAGTTTAAAACCAACTGCCAACTCTATGGATTTAATGAAAATTGATATGGGAGGAGCAGGAACAGTTATTGGAGCTATGAAGGCTATTTCTTCTAACAAACTTCCAGTACATGTAATTGCTTTGGTGCCAGCAACGGATAACAGACCATCTGGAAACGCGTACGCTCCAGGAGATATAATTACAATGCATGATGGGACTTCTGTTGAAGTATTAAATACTGATGCTGAAGGCAGATTAGTTCTTGCAGATGCTCTTTCTTATGCTAAGAAATTCAATCCTGAATTGGTCATTGACTTAGCTACTTTAACAGGAGCTGCAGTTGCTGCAATTGGTCATTATGGTTTTGTAAGTATGCATGAAAATGCTGAAAAAGAACATGCAGAACTAAAAGAGGTTGGCGATATAGTTCATGAAAGATTAGCTGAATTTCCTTTTTGGTCAGATTATGATGAATTAATAAAATCGGATATTGCAGATATTAAAAATTTGGGAGGACCATATGGAGGAGCTATTACAGCTGGTAAATTCTTAGCTCATTTTGTGGACTATCCTTTTATTCATATCGATTTACCAGGAGTTTACGCAAAATCAAAATATGGATACAGAGGAAAAGGAGCGACAGGAATGGGAGTTAGATTACTTTATCATTTTATAAAAAATAGATACTAATGAAAGAGTACAGAAAAAAAATAAGAGTTGGGATTTCCGTTGGAGATTTGAATGGGATTGGAATGGAAGTAATTATTAAAACTTTTTTAGACAACAGGATGATGGAATTGTGTACTCCCATTATTTTTGGATCTTCCAAAACCGCATCTTACCACCGAAAATTATTGGATGTAAATAACTTTAGTTTTAATATTATCAATTCTTTTAAGGATGTAAACGACAAAAGAGCAAACCTAATAAATTGTTGGGAAGAAGATCTGAAATTAGAAATTGGAGAACCTTCAGAAGAAGTAGGGAAATACGCATATCTATCTTTGGAAAAAGCAACTAAAGCATTAAAAGATGATGAAATTGACGTTTTGGTAACCGCTCCAATAAATAAATCGACAATTAAAAAACAACACGATAATTTTATTGGTCATACTGAATATCTGGAACAAAATTTTGAAGGTAATTCTGTAATGATGATGGTAAGTAGTAATATGAAAATTGCTTTTGTCACATCTCATGTTCCTCTTTCGGAAGTTTCAACTTTACTTTCAAAAGAAAAAATTATTGATAAATTAAAAAGTATCAATTCTACTTTAATTCAAGATTTTGGGATACGAAAACCAAAAATTGCAGTTATCGGGCTCAATCCGCATGCAGGAGAAGAAGGGATGCTAGGAAAAGAGGAAGGAGATATTATCATTCCGGCAATAAATGAAGCAACTGAAAAGGAAAATATTTTATCATTTGGACCTTATGCTGCTGATAGTTTTTTTACTCCAAATAATTTATCAAAATTTGACGCTATTCTCTCCATGTATCACGATCAAGGATTAACACCTTTTAAAACACTATCTTTTTCTGAAGGAGTAAATTACACTTCCGGACTCTCTATTGTCAGAACCTCTCCTGTGCATGGTACTGCTTACGATATTGCAGGAAAAAACTGTGCTGACGAACAATCTTTCCGAGAATCTGTCTATTTATCTTGCGAAATAGTGAAGAAAAGAAGGGTGAATTTTCAGTTAAAATCTACCTCTTTAAATAATTAAACTACACAAGATTAGTATTCTTATTGCATTATCATAAAAATTAATATCTTTGCCAACTATTAAAAATTGAAAAATGCTCAATTATTGTATCCGTTTATCAGGTATTAAAGATGGAAATCACGAGTATTCTTTTGTTGTTAATAATCAGTTCTTTGACGCTTTTGAACAATCTGAAATAACAAATGCCAAATTTGAGGTAATTATAATACTGAAAAAGGAAGGAAAAAAGATGAATTTATCTTTCAATATTGATGGTATTATTACAAATTTTAATTGCGATTTATGTGCATCTGCTTTGGAAATCCCAATTTCAACTTCACTTTCTATAATTTTGCAAGAAACAGAAAATGAAATGGAAGATACTGATGAGATTTTATATATCCATCCAAATCAGTGCGAAATTGATGTTAGTCATCTTATTTTTGAAGTTATTAGTTTAGCTATTCCTTCAAAAAGAGAACACAATTCAGAATCAGGAGTTCAATGTGATAAAGAAATGATGGTATTATTAGAACAATATGCCGAAAAAGAAGAAAAAATAGATCCCAGATGGGAAGTATTAAATAAATTAAAAGATTTAAAAAATTAGAAAATGGCGCATCCTAAAAGAAAAATTTCTAAAACCAGAAGAGATAAAAGAAGAACCCATTACAAAGCTTCTGAAACAACTATGTATTCTTGTCCTAATTGTGCTAATCCAGTAGCATACCACAGAGTGTGTGAGGAATGTGGTCAGTACAGGGGGAAACAGGCTATTGAGAAACAAGTATCCATATAATTCAAGTCTTAAAAAGATTTTTGTAGTTTTATCCACCAAAATAAAACTATAAAATTGTAGATGAGAATTGGTATAGATATAATGGGGGGAGATTTTGCTCCTCAAAAAACGGTTCATGGCGCAATACTTGCACAAAAAGAATTGACTGAAGGAACATCAATTGTTCTTTTTGGAGACAAAAATAAAATCCTTTTTCAACTAAAGTTACATAATATTTCAGAATATTTTTTCGAAATTGTGGATTGCAAAGATGTCATTGGTATGGGAGAACATGCTGTAAAAGCATTTAAACAAAAACCAAATTCAAGCATATCGGTAGGTTTCCACTACCTTTCTACTGGTAAAATTGATGGGTTTGCCTCTGCTGGAAATACAGGAGCAATGTTTGTGGGAGGATTTTACTCTGTAAAAGCAATTAGCGGAGTTATCAGACCCTGTATTTCTACGGTACTACCTAAAGAAGACGGAGGAGTTGGAGTATTATTAGATGTTGGAGCAAATGCCGATTGTAAAGCAGATGTTTTATATCAATTTGGTATTTTAGGTTCTCTTTTTGCACAACATGTTTGCGGAATTAAAAATCCTAAAGTTGGACTACTTAACCTAGGGGAAGAAAAAACAAAAGGGAATTTACTAACACAAGCTTCTCACGAAATGATGGAGGGGAGTAAAGATTATAATTTTATTGGTAATATTGAAGGTAGGGATATTTTTGAAGATCATTCGGATGTAATTGTCTGTGATGGTTTTACTGGAAATATTGTACTAAAAGAAGCGGAGGCTTTTTATAAGATTATAAAAAAGAGAGGATTGGAAGATGAGTATTTCAAGAGATTTAATTACGAAAACTATGGAGGAACTCCAATTTTAGGATTAAACAAAACTGTAATAATAGGGCATGGAATTTCAAATGAGATAGCAATAAAAAACATGATTACACTTACCAAAGATGTAGTGGAAGCAGATTTGGCAACAAAAATTAAAGAAACTTTAAACTAATGAGTAAAATTACTGCTGTAATAACAGGTATTCAGGGATATGTTCCGGACTACATCCTGACAAACAAAGAATTAGAAACTTTAGTAGATACTAATGATGAGTGGATTACAAGTAGAACCGGAGTAAAAGAAAGAAGAATTCTGAAGGGTGAGGGGACCGCAAGTTCTGATTTAGGAACAAAAGCTATTGTAGGATTGTTGAAAAAAACCAATACTTCTGCAGAAGAAATTGATTTAATTATTTGTGCTACTGCAACTCCTGACATGCTTTTTCCTTCTACAGCATGTATAATAGCAGATAAAGTTGGAGCTATAAATGCGTTTGCCTACGATATTATGGCTGCTTGTTCCGGGTTTTTATTTTCAGTAGCAACGGCATCCAAGTTTATAGAAACGGGTTCTTATAAAAAAATAATAGTTGTAGGGGCCGATAAAATGTCATCAATTGTAGACTATACTGATAGATCGACTTGTATTATTTTTGGAGATGGAGCAGGAGCAATTCTATTAGAGCCATCTAAAGAAGGATTAGGAATACAAGATTCTATTTTAAGAAGTGACGGATCTGGTAGAGAATTTTTACACATGAAAGGTGGAGGTTCTCAAAAGCCATCTACTCATGAAACAGTGGACAATAAAGACCATTATATTTTCCAAGATGGACAGCCAGTTTTTAAAGCTGCTGTAAAAAGCATGGCGGATGTTTCGGAAGAGATTATGGAAAGAAATAAGCTAACTGCAGATGATGTTGCATGGTTAGTCCCTCATCAAGCAAATAAAAGAATTATTGATGCAACTGCCAGAAGAATGGGAGTTGGAGATGATAAAGTAATGTTGAATATCCAAAAATACGGGAATACAACAAACGGAACCATTCCATTGTGTTTGTGGGAATGGGAAAATCAGTTAAATAAAGGAGACAATATTATACTTGCCGCTTTCGGAGGAGGCTTTACTTGGGGTTCTATATATCTGAAATGGGCATACGATTCAAATAATTAATACTATTTTTGTAATTTAAAATATATAAAATGAAGAAGATGAATTTAGAAGACATTCAAGAATTAATAAAATTTGTAGCAAAATCAGGAGCTACAGAAGTAGATTTAGAATTTGATGGGATTAAGATTTCTATTAAATCTCCTGCAAAAAAGAAAAGAGGTGAAGTAGATAAGCCAACAACTATTATTCAGCAAGCTGCCCCTACACAATTAGTAGAGGATCCTACTGTGTCGGTCGAAACTTCAGTTGTTCCTGTTAAAGCAGAGGTAATAGAAGAAGACAATTCAAACTACATTACAATAAAATCTTCAATGATTGGCACTTTCTACAGAAGTTCTTCTCCAGATAAACCTTCATTTGTAAATGTTGGAGATTCTATAAAAGAAGGAGATGCAATCTGTATTATAGAAGCTATGAAACTTTTCAATGAGATTGAATCTGAAGTTTCGGGCACTATTGTAAAAGTTTTGGTAGATGATGCAACTCCTATTGAGTTTGATCATCCATTATTCTTAGTTGATCCATCCTAAATAATCTAAATAAATATTATGTTTAAGAAGATATTAATTGCAAATAGAGGAGAAATTGCTCTAAGAATTATCCGTACTTGTAAAGAAATGGGAATCAAAACTGTTGCTGTTTACTCCAAAGCAGATGCTGAGAGTTTACATGTAAGGTTTGCAGATGAAGCTGTTTGTATTGGTCCTGCATCAAGTGCAGAATCGTACTTAAAAATACCAAATATTATTGCGGCAGCCGAAATTACAAATGCGGATGCCATTCATCCAGGATATGGTTTCCTTGCCGAAAATTCTAACTTTTCTAAAATCTGTGCCGAAAATGGCATTAAATTTATTGGAGCCTCTCCAAAAATGATTGACGGAATGGGAGATAAAGCATCTGCTAAAGAAACAATGAAAAAAGCGGGCGTACCTACAATTCCTGGTTCTAAAGGATTGATAAAAGATTTTGCGGATTGTAAAAAACTTGCAAAGGAAATTGGATATCCTATAATGCTAAAAGCTACTGCCGGTGGTGGTGGTAAAGGAATGAGATTGGTTTGGGAAGAAGAAAATTTAAAAGATTCATGGGATTCTGCTCGTCAAGAATCGAAAGCAGCTTTCGGAAATGACGGAATGTACATGGAGAAGTTTATTGAAGATCCACGACATATTGAAATCCAAATTATTGGAGATTATAAAGGGAAAGCATCTCACCTATCTGAAAGAGATTGTTCCATACAAAGAAGACACCAGAAATTAGCAGAAGAAACTCCTTCTCCTTTTATGACAAATAAATTGAGAAAAGAAATGGGAGAAGCGGCTATAAAAGCAGCTGAAGCCGTAACATATGAAGGTGTAGGTACCGTAGAATTTTTAGTAGATAAACACAGGGATTTCTACTTTATGGAAATGAACACCAGAATTCAAGTGGAACATCCTATTACGGAAGAAGTGGTAGATTTTGACCTAATCCGTGAACAGATAAAAGTAGCGGCTGGAATAGAAATTTCTGGTAAAAACTACATGCCACAACTACATGCTATTGAGTGTAGAATAAATGCGGAAGATCCTTATAATGGATTCCGACCTTGCCCTGGAATGATTACTGCATTTCACTCTCCTGGTGGACATGGAATAAGAATTGATACGCATGTATATGCTAATTATATGATTCCTCCATATTATGACTCTATGATTGCAAAAGTAATTACTGTTGCTCAAACTAGAGAGGAAGCAATTTCGAAAATGGAAAGAGCTTTAGATGAGTTTATTATTGAGGGAATAAAAACAACTATTCCTTTTCATCAACAACTTATGAAAAATAAAGATTTCCGAAATGGAAATTATACTACTAAATTTATGGAAACTTTTGAAATGAAATAAATTTCAGAATATAAATGACATATCAGAACCCTTCCAAATTTTGAAGGGGGTTTTTATTTACACCACCTGAGCTTTTCTACTTACTAGTTTGAAAACACTCTCTTTTATTGCTTTTACATCAAAATAGCATTCCTCATAAAGCTCTTGTTGCGTACCATGATTTATAAATGCATCTGGAATTCCCAATCTTATCACTTCCGATTTATAGTTGTTATCTACCATAAACTCAATAGCAGCCGATCCAAACCCACCTTGTAAACAACCATCTTCAATGGTTATTACTTTATCAAATTTCTGGAATATAGTATGTAATAAATCGGTGTCAATTGGTTTTACAAACCTCATGTCGTAATGAGCAATATCTAAACCTTCTTTTACAAAATCATTATCTGCTTCTACCACAAAGTTACCCGTATTTCCTATAGATAAAATAGCTACTTCTTCCCCATCTTTTATCCTCCTTCCTCTCCCTATTTCAATTTCTTCAAATGGTGTTTCCCAATCCAACATAACTCCATTCCCTCTAGGGTATCTTATAGAAAAAGGACCTTTATTTGGGAGTTGAGCGGTGTACATTAAGTTCCTTAATTCCTGTTCGTTCATTGGAGCAGAAACAATCATATTTGGGATGCATCTAAAGTAAGCCAAATCAAAAACTCCATGGTGTGTAGCGCCATCAGTACCAACAAAACCACCTCTATCCAAACAGAAAATAACATCCAAATTTTGTAGAGCTACATCATGTATTACTTGGTCGTAAGCCCTTTGCATAAAAGTAGAATAAATATTACAATAAGGTATCATCCCTTGTGTAGCCAGTCCTGCAGAAAAAGTAACCGCATGTTGCTCGGCAATTCCTACATCAAATACTCTATCTGGCATTTCCTCCATCATTTTATTTAGAGAAGAACCGGAAAGCATGGCGGGTGTAACCCCAACAATATTTTCGTTCTCCTTAGCTAATTCTATAATGGTTTCCCCGAAAACTTCTTGATATTTTGGTGGTGATTTTTTCTTTTTTGGAGTTATTATTTCTCCCGTTTCTTTATTGAATAAACCCGGTGAATGCCACTTTGTAGAATCTCCATCTTCAGCTGGCTTATATCCTTTTCCTTTTTGAGTAATACAATGTAATATTTTTGGTCCTGGAATATCTTTTAAATCAGAAAGAACTTCCGCTAAATGTTTTACATCATGACCATCAATAGGTCCGAAATACCTGAAATTTAACGATTCAAAATAATTACTTTCTCCTAGTAAAGAGGATTTTATAGCTCCTTCTACTTTTTGAGCTATTTTCTGTGCATTAGGTCCAAATTTACTGATTTTCCCTAAAATTTTCCAAAGTTTATTTTTTGCCTTATTATAAGTTTTGGAAGTAGCAATATCGGTCAAGTATTCTTTTAATGCCCCCACTGCTGGGTCAATAGACATACAGTTATCGTTTAAAATAATCAGAAGGTTTGTGTCTTCCATTCCCGCATGATTCAATCCTTCAAAAGCAATTCCTCCGGTCATGGAACCATCTCCAATAACAGCGATATGTTGTTTTTTAGTGTCTTTTTTTAAGACTGAAGCAAGAGACATGCCAAGTGCTGCTGAAATAGAAGTAGAAGAATGCCCTACTCCAAAAGTATCATAAACACTTTCTGATCTTTTTGGGAAACCACTTATCCCTTTATATGTTCTATTTGTATGAAACTCATCTCTTCTTCCAGTCAAAATTTTATGACCATAAGCTTGATGGCCAACATCCCAGACCAACTGATCTTCCGGAGTATTAAAAGTATGATGAAGTGCAACGGTAAGTTCTATAACCCCTAAACTCGCCCCAAAATGTCCTCCTTTTTCCGAAACTACATCTATAATAAATTGTCTTAGTTCATCTGAAATTTGAGGCAATTCTACCTTGTTCAACTTCCTTAAATCGGAAGGAGAGTTTATTTTTGATAATAAAGGGCCCGCAGAATACTTACTCATAATTTGGTTGCAAAGATACAGATTAATATGAAATCAAATATTTAAGTTATTTTGTATATTTGATGTATGAAAAATTTCTTCTGTATTCTCATTTTACTGCCTCTTATTACCTACTCTCAAACAGAAAAAATAAATGTAAAAGATGGGGAAAGTTGTTCGTACAACATACATTACGGGTTTATTAACGGAGGTAATGCGGAATACTCAATCAATAAAAAGAATAATGAAATAACAGTAGTAGTTGAAGGGAAAAGCAATATCGTTATTGATGTATTTTTTAGAATTAGAGATAGATATGAAAGTATAATTAGCACCACGACCGTATTACCAAAATATTTTAAAAGAGACATTATTGAAGGAAGTGATGAAATTCATCAAGAATATTTTTTTAATCATGAAATAAATCTAGTTACAACAAAAGACCAAAGCTATGATTGCATCAAACAAAGTCAAGATATGCTCTCTTCTTTTATTTACGGAAGAAGTTTATCATCAAAAGAATTGAAAAACAAAAAACCTTTTTATATCAATATGTTTCTAGATGAAGAAAATTACCTCATGGAAGTAAATTACTTGTCTACTGAGATAATAAATAGTAAAATAGGAAAAATAAGATGCATTAAACTACAGCCTAAAGTTCAGGTTGGCAGAGTGTTTAGTAATGAGGATGATTTAACAATTTGGATTTCTGATGACAAAAACCATCTATTAATAAAAGCAGAAATGGGTATATTAGTGGGAAGCCTTGCAATAGATATTCAAACATCAAAAAATATCAAATTTCCATTGTCAATAACTGATTAAAGTTTATTTATTTTTAGTTATAATTATCTGTATTTTGGCATGTAAAATAAATCCTAAATAATGAGAAAAATTCTTTTCAAAATAATCACTATTTTTATTATTTCAGCAATATTAATTTATTGTAATACTGACAGTACAAATATTAAAGGAGGAAAAAATTCCCGAGAAACTTTAAATACAATTAAAGTTATCCCTCCAACAATTGATGAAATAATAGTAGACGGAATTCCGAATGACACTACTCAATTTGAGATAGGAATAAGTTACGAAACAGATGATTATACAGTAATTGAAGGAGTTGTAGATCCTGGGCAGGCCATTACTCATATCCTAAAAAATTATAATATTGGGCACTCAGAAATTTATCAGTTAGAACAAGCTTCAAAAGGGATTTTTGATTTAAGAAGAATCCAAAGTGGAAAAGGATATACTGTTATTTGTTCTAAAGATTCTAACTCTATTGCTCAATGTTTGGTATACGAAAAATCAAAAACAGAATATATTGTATTTGATTTTAGGGATACTGTAAAGGTCTACAAAGGGGAAAAAGAAATTGAAATAAGAACAAGAACGGTAAGTGGAGTAATTCAGCAAGGAGGAGGGTTATGGGTTTCTTTATCCAAACAACTAGGAGAAAATAGAAGTCCTGCCCTTGTAATGATGCTAGCAAATGATATTTATGCTTGGACAATTGACTTTTTCCGAATACAAGCAAATGATTCTTTTGTTGTTTATTTTGAAGAAAAATTTGTTGAAGATGAATTTGTTGGAATCGGAACAATATTTGCAGCTTCTTTCACTCACAAAGGACAAACAATTAATGCGTTCCGATTTAATGAAAATGAAAAATATGCAGATTATTTTGATGAAAATGGAGCAAACCTAAGAAGAGCATTTTTAAAAGCTCCACTTGATTTTTACAGGATAAGTTCTAAGTTTAGTCGAAATAGAAAACATCCAGTTACTGGAAGATGGAAAGGTCATTTTGGCACTGATTATGCCGCGCCAACAGGAACTCCAATTATGAGCACAGCAAATGGAACGATAACCGTTGCAGGATATAAAAAGAATAATGGTAACTATGTAAAAGTTCGACATAACGATACATATACAACTCAATATTTACACATGTCAAAAATAAAAAAAGGGATACGAAAAGGAGTTTATGTAAAACAAGGAGATATTATTGGTTATGTAGGAAGTACAGGACTTGCAACCGGGCCACATGTGTGTTATCGTTTTTGGAAGAACGGAAAACAAGTTGATCCGTATACGCAAAAACTACCTCCTTCTTTACCTTTAAAAGAAGAAAACACAGAAGCATTTAACAAAGTGCGAGATGAATTTATCGTAAAATTGAATGAAGTTATAAAATAGAATTATGAAAAATAATAGGGAAATATCTCTTTGGCTAATTGGCCTTTTTATGAGTATTTCTTTGTTTTCATTTTCGCAAGAAGAATTTCCTTTTATCGAAAATAAAGGACAATTACCCAGTTCTGTTTTCTCAAAAGTTAAAGTCCCTGGAGGTTCTATTTATATTGAAAAAGGAAAATTTATATATAGCTTTTACAACAGTAAACAACTACAAGAAAGACACGATTTACTAAGAAATGAAGATTGGATTGACGCTCATTCCTTTTCTGCAAATTTCATAAATTCAAATCCGAATTCGGAGATTATACTTGCTGAGAAAAGTATCTATTTTGAGAATTTTTACAATACTAAAAATTGGACCGAACAAGTTTATTTTTATAAAAATATAACTCAGGAAAATATCTATAATGGGATTGATTTGAAAATGTATTTTTCGAATAATAATCTGAAATACGATTTAATTATTCATCCAAATTATTCTACTAAAAAGATAAAAATAAAATATTCCGGACAAGGAGATATATATTTGAAAAATGGGAACTTAATTGTTAAAACCTCTGTAAATAGTGTTACAGAACTAACTCCTTATTCCTATCAAATAATTAATGGAAAAGAGATTGAAGTAGAATCCCATTTCAAACTAAAGAATGATATTTTATCTTTTCAATTCCCAAAAGGATACGATAAATCTGAGGAACTAATTATTGACCCCACCTTAATTTTCTCTACTTATTCTGGATCTACAGCCGATAATTTTGGATATACCGCAACCTATGATAGAGATGGATTCCTTTATTCTGGAAGTACCGTTTTTGGAGTAGGATATCCGACAACTCTAGGTGCTTATCAAATTAATTACGCAAATAGTTCTGGAGGAACAGATATTGGAATTACAAAATACGACACAACAGGAACCCTCCGAATTTACTCTACTTATTTGGGAGGAAGTAGGGACGAATTACCTCATAGTATGATTGTAAATAACTTAGATGAACTGTTTATTTTCGGGACTACTGGCTCGGAAGATTATCCGACAACAACTGGATGTTATAATGAAAATTTTAGTGGAGGAACTGGATTTTCTCCAAGTGGATTGGGAGTTTCTTTTCCAAATGGAAGTGATATTATAGTAAGTAGACTTAGTGCAAACGGAGGTAATTTACTGGCTTCTACCTATATTGGTGGAAGTGGAAATGATGGACTAAATACGGCACAAAAACTAAAAAGAAATTATGCAGATGAAGTAAGAGGGGAAATTGATATTGACCAAAACAACAATATTTATTTGGCTACCTCCACCTACTCCACCGATTTTCCAATCACCTCTTCCTTTCAACAAAATAACAATGGAAATCAGGAAGGTTGTATTGTAAAAATGGATAACCAACTGAGTACTATTATTTGGAGTGCATATTTAGGGGGAGATAAAGATGACGCTATCTATTCATTGGCTATGGATAAGAATGATAATGTTTTTGTGACTGGTGGAACAACCTCCGATAATTTTCCGGTTTCTACAAATGCTTATCAAAATTCCTATTTAGATTCGCTAAAAGCAGATGCCTTTATAACTCATATTTCTTCTGATGGAAATACAATTATAAACTCTACTTATTTTGGTTCTGAATTTTACGACCAATCTTATTTTGTAGAACTAAATTCTGAAGAAGAAATTTATATTTTCGGACAAACAAAAGCTCTAGGGAATAGTTTAGTTTATAATGCAAATTATTTTACTGCTGAAGCGAGTCAATTTATTGCTATTCTTTCCAATAATTTACAACAGCTTTTGCGTTCCACTGTAGTGGGTACAGGAAAAGGAACTCCCGATATTTCTCCAACAGCTTTTCTGGTAGATGTATGTAATAATATTTACATTTCAGGTTGGGGAAGCGGAACTGGAAACGGACCTCTTTCTACATTGAATATGCCTATTACAGCAAATGCATTTCAAAATACTACAGATGGAAACGATTTCTATATTATGATTTTAGATGATGGACTGAATAACCTTGTATACGGAACCTATTTTGGAGGAAGCCAAAGTGCAGAGCATGTTGATGGAGGAACATCTCGTTTTGACAAAAAAGGGATTATTTACCAATCAGTTTGTGCGGGTTGTGGTAATCATGATGACTTCCCAATTTACCCAAATCCGGGAGCGGTTTCGGCAACTAACAACTCTAACAATTGTAATAATGGAGTGTTTAAGTTTGACTTTAATTTCCCAATTATTTTAGCAGATTTTGATGCCCCTTGGTTAGGATGTAATAATACTATTTCCTTTACAGACCTCAGTACTCATCCTCAAAACACAACTTATTTTTGGGATTTTGGAGATGGAAACAACTCCACACAAATCAACCCAACACATCAATATTTAACTCCTGGGATTTACACTATTACTCTTATTGCTTCTTCTCCAATTGCTTGTAATTTATCCGATACTATCATAAAACAGATTTATATCTTATCCAACTCTTCCTCAAATTTACAGGAAGTTGAAGTCTGTAAAGGAGAGTCTGTTCAGATTGGAGTTTTACCAATTAACGACCCTTCTATTTCCTACTTTTGGTTCCCATCTGTGGGATTGAATAATGTAGCTATTCCGAACCCTATTGCTACTGTAAATTCCTCTACTCAATATCAATTAATTATTTCGGACAGAAATTGTGCTGACACAATTTACCAGTGGGTGTACACAGATAGTATAAATATAAATGCTAGTGATGACACATCCTTTTGTAAAGACCCTATTCAACTTTCCGCTAATACTAGCGGAACCATAAATTCAATTATTTGGTCTACAAATATTAACTTTACGGATACTATTAGCTCCTCCAATTTTTACATCGCAAATAATATAGGAACATTTTATATTTTAGTGGAAAACGATAATTGTTCGCATATGGATAGCGTAAAGGTTAGTAACGATAATATCTCTATTGATTTAAGCGGAATTACTGAAATTTGTAAGGGAGATTCTATCTTTTTAAAAGTAGATAATTTAAGTTCTTTGGACCCAATTGTATTTTATAGTTGGGAGTCCGAATACACATTATTCTTTGGTTCAGATTCCTCTAGTTTTATTTCTTTTCCTGATAGTTCTACCTGCTATAAAGTAATAACAACAAACACATTGGGTTGTTTTATTACAGATTCTATCTTTGTAGAAGTTCATAATTATCCATTATATGATTCTGTTTGGACAACTAATTCTTCTATTTACAATGGAGAAGAAACTGAACTTCATATTTCTACAGAAGATAATTTTATTTGGAATACAAATGACACAACAAAAATGGTATCACTTTACCCTGAATATTCAAATTGGTATTATGTGGAAATTTACAACTCTTTTTGTCAATTAGAAGACTCCATTTACATTGAAGTTAAAAATGTATTTTGTGATGAAAGTAGAATACTAATTCCAAATGCATTCAGCCCAAATGAGGACCAGAAAAATGACTTTTACAGAATTATAGATGAGGATAAAATAATTACAAAATTTAAACTTGAAATATTTAATCGTTTCGGAGAAAAGGTATATTTTTCTGAAGATGTAAATGAAAGTTGGAACGGATATTTTAAAGGTGAATTATTAGCCTCTCAAGTTTTTGATTATTATTTGGAAATTAAATGTATTGGAAACAAAACACTCTTTGAAAAAGGAAATATAACTCTTATAAGATGAGAGGAAAACTACTAATATTACTATTATTTATTAGTGGAATTAGCCTTTCGCAAGACATCCATTTTTCTCAAAATTTTGCAGATAGAATATATTTCAATCCTGCTTTAGTAGGTGATTTAGGAGAACAAGATTATAGGATTTCTGTTCAAAGAAAATCACAATGGAATTCGGTTACAGTACCTTTTTCTACCTTTTCTACCTCTTTTGAAAATAGAGATTTCTATAAAGGTTTAAATCTAGGAGTTCAATTTTTAAACGATAAATCAGGGGATTCGAAACTCACATTAAACCAATTAAATATGGCGATTAGTAAAAACTATAAAGTATTAAAAGTAAATAGTTTTTCTATCGGTGGAATTGTTGGTTTTGGACAAAAAACTATTGATTATTCCGCTTTAATTTTTGAAGAGGAAGAAAACTTTATTTCAGATAATTTTCTTTTCCCCGATATTGGAATCGGTTTAGATTACAGAACAAATCCGTATGAAATATTAAGTTATAATGTGGGATTATCCATCTACCATATTAATCAGGCAAATATGTCGTTTAATGAGGATGAGAATGTGAAATTATCAATAAAAAACAATGTCAATCTGGGGGTTTCCTATAAATATTCTGAAATGATAAAAGTAAATTCAGAACTAATAATTACTAATCAATGGGTGCAAAAAGAAATATTAATTGGTGTACGACCGGAAATAAAATTGGGTGAAATAACATTATTTCCTTTGGTTTATTACAGAATAAATGATGCGGCCATATTTGGTTTCGGATTAGAAAAAGACAATCTTCAGTGTAATATAAGTTACGATATCAACACTTCTGATTTAACTACAGCAAGTAATAATAAAGGAGGGTTCGAATTCTCTATTATTTATATTTGGAAGAAAAAGAATAAAGAAATCACAAAATACAAAAACAAAAAATGCCCAAAATACTTGTAAAAATAATATTGATTTTTATTCCATTTATTTCTTTATCTCAAGAAGTAAAAATAGAACATTTGACTAAAAATATAAATACAGTTGGAGCGGAATTAAACTTTGTACAAACAAATGAAAATACGGCTTTTTACACCTCCTCTACTTTAGAGGAAGGAGAATACCAATCCTTAATTTTCCGAACAAAACTAGAAAATGGAGAATGGAAAAAAGGAAGATATGATTATTTAGGAAAAGCATATTCTTATGCAAATATCTCTTATCTGAAAGAGGAACGTTATATTTATTATAGTGTAATTGATAAATTTGGGAATAGTAAAATTGCTATTAGAGACTATAAAAAACCTGTTACTCAATTTTTGAATAATAAAATAAATTTACCCTATTCTGTAAATACACAAGCTCATAAAACTGCTTATAATGGTAAAAGTGTTTTGTATTTTGTTTCCGACCGAAAGGGTGGTTTTGGAGGAATGGATATTTGGTTTTCTGTAGTGGATAAGTTTGGAAATTATGGAGAACCTATAAATGCAGGAGAAAGAGTAAATACTAAACACAATGAAATAACTCCTTTTTATAATCTCTGGAGAGGAGAACTTTTTTATAGTTCGGATAGAGATCTAAAAGAAAATGGAATTGATATTTATAAAGCGAGTGGGAGTTTAAATTTATGGCATAAATCAGAAAAAGTAAAAGAATTAAACTCCAAAGAAGACGATTTATATTTGAGTTTTTATGATGAATATTCTGGATATTTTTCTTCTAACAGAAGTCCCTCACTTTTTGAAAATGAAGAAAATTGTTGCAACGATATTTTCTCTTTTCAATATCTAAAAAAGGATACCCTAATTTTAACTTTTAACGACACTATAAAGAAACATTTACCAATAAAATTATATTTTCATAATGATGAACCCGACCCAAGAACTACAAAAACAACTACATCAAAAACATATAAAGACTCCTATGTTTCCTATTATATTTTGAAAGAGGAATATTTGAAAGGAAATCCAAATATTGAAATAGAAAACTTTTTTGAATTAACTTTAAAAGGAAATTATAATAAGCTAAATTCTACATTAAGTTATGTTCTACAATCTTTAAAAAACGGGGGTAAAATGGAGTTACATATAAAAGGATTTGCAAGCCCTCTACACGAAAAACAATACAATATTAATCTATCCAAAAGAAGAATTTCTTCCTTTATCAATCTGATAAACACCTTTGAAAACGGAGAACTAAAATCATATTTAGAAATTGGAAATTTGAAAATTATAGAATTTCCATATGGAGAAAAACAATCTCAGAAAAATGTAAGTGATAACCCAAAAGACCGAAAAAAATCGGTTTATAGTAAAGAATCCATGCTAGAAAGAAAAATAGAAATTGTAGAAATTATAGAATTATAATTTACAATAAATAAGGTCTGGAAAATACAACCTAATAAAAATCCAGCATACACTTGTGATGTGTTATGTGCTTTTTGATCCAAACGAGCAAAAGCCAGTAATCCTGAAAGGAACAAAAACAAAATAACCCAAAAATACATCCCTCCAAAAATATAATTTAAGGCAATAAAACTTCCTGTTGATCCTCCAATTCCTAACATGTGTAAACTTATTTTCCATTTTTTAGTTATCAAAAATGCGATAATTAAAATGAATACAGAAGAAAGATATATAGAAGTTAAATAAGGGGATAACTGAGAAATATTTTTAAAAAAAGAATATCCAATTATCATTATAATTATGGAAATAAAAATTGGTCTATTTCTTTCTTCTTTGGTTTTCATTTCTAATGATTCTACTTTCTTAAATTGCAAGAATAATACAGATGAAATTAATGGCAAAAGCATTGTAAAAACTGTAATAATAATATAAAGTGGTCTTGTATAATTAGAAAAAATAATCTGAAAATATTCTACATAGTTTAATGAAATGTAAATCACAATAATCGGCATAAAAATAGGATGTAAAACATAAGAAAGTACTTTTGAAATCTTCATTATAATTCCCTGCGGTATTTTGAGGTTTGAATTCCTAATCCTTCTCTATATTTCGCTACTGTTCTTCTGGCAATATGATATTCATTTTCCCCTAAAAGCTCTGCAAGTTTTACGTCTGTATAAGGATGTTTTTTGTCTTCCATTTCAATAATTTCCTTCAACCTACTTTTTATTACTTTAGTTGAAATTAATTCTCCATTATCTTTTCTGTAGGCTTCCGAAAATAAATCTTTTAAAAGAAAAGTACCAAAAAAAGTCTGAGCATATTTACTATTTGTAACCCGAGAAATAGTAGAAATATTCATATTTACAATATTAGCAATGTCAGCCAAAATCATTGGTTTTAACTCCTCATCCTCACCTGATAAAAAATATTTTTCCTGAAAATTTACAATTGCATTCATCACATTTAATAAAGTTTCTTCCCTTTGTAAAATTGCATTTTTAAACCAATTAGCAGATTCAATTTTCTGTTTTAAAAACTCTTTTGCTGCTACATCTAAAGCTCCCTCAATCATTTTTTTATAAGAAGCGCTAACTTTTAATTCTTTACCACTTCTTTTTGTGAGAGTAACGATATTTTTCTCCTCTAAAATAGTTACTAAAAAATCTGGTGTAACATAAGATGCTGTGGCCGTTTTGATGAAATTAGAAGCAGGAAAAGGATTTAGTTTTTCTACCAATTCATACACCTCTTTCAGTTGCATTTCCGAGATTTCTAACTCTCTTATTAACCCTTCAAAATTCTTTTTACTAAATCGTTCGTACTGATTTTCTAAAACTAGAATAGAAAGTTCCACTAATTCATTTTGTTCTTTGTTTTTAAGTTGAATTAACAAACATTCTTGTAAATTCCTAGCTCCAACACCAAGGGGTTCTAAAGTCTGAATTACAGATAAATATTTCTCAATCTCTTGTTCCGAAAATTCTAAATTTAAGTTAATGAGTAAATCATCTGAAATAGAAAACAGTTCTCTATTTATCCACCCATTATTATCCAAACTATCGATTAAATATTCGGTAAGAAACAAATCATCTTCCCGTAAATTAAGAAGTAATAATTGTTTTTTTAGATGATCGGACAAGCTTTCTTCTGAGTTTGAAATTTGAACTTCCGTAAAATCAGGAGTATTATTTTGTCGGTATTTATATGAATTCGGATTGTCTTCCTCTAATTCATCTAAAGAAATATCTTCTGAATTTTCTCCTTCTTCTAAAGCAGGATTATCTTCTAATTCATCTTGTATTCTGCTATTTAATGACGCTAAAGGAATTTGCAACAAACTTAAAAACTGAATCTGTTGTGGTGACAGATTAAATCCTAATTTTTGTTGTAATTTCTGTTTTTGCATCTATTAGAAATCAGCATTTTGAGGTGTTCGTGGGAAAGGAATTACATCTCTAATATTTTTCATTCCTGTAACAAACATTATTAATCTTTCGAAACCTAAACCAAATCCAGAATGAATACATGTTCCAAATTTTCTGGTTTCTAAATACCACCAAAGTTCTTCTTTTTCAACTCCCATTTCTTCCATTCTTTGTGATAGTTTTTCTAGATCTTCTTCTCTTTGCGATCCACCCACAATCTCTCCAATAAGAGGAAATAATATATCCATAGCTCTTACTGTTTTACCATCTTCATTTTGTTTCATATAAAAAGCTTTTATCCCTTTCGGATAATCTGTAATAATTACTGGTTTTTTGAACTTCTTTTCCACTAGATATCTTTCGTGTTCTGATTGTAAATCATCTCCAAATCCTTCAATAATGTAGTTAAATTTCTTCTTTTTATTTGGTTTAGAATTTCTTAAAATATCAATAGCCTCTATATAAGTTAATCTTTCAAAATCATTTTCAATTACAAACTGAAGTCTTTCCAAAAGCCCCATTTCATGTTTTTCTTCCTTCTTTAGATTCTTTTCTTCTTCAACTAATCTATTATCTAAAAACCTTAAATCGTCTGCACAATTTGTTATACAATACTGAATACAATATTTTAAAAATTCCTCTGCCAAATCCATATTTTCTTCTAAATCTGCAAAAGCAACTTCTGGCTCTATCATCCAGAATTCAGATAAATGGCGGGAAGTATTTGAATTTTCAGATCTAAAAGTTGGCCCAAAGGTATAAACTTGACCTAAAGCAAGAGCTGCTAATTCTGCTTCTAACTGACCTGAAACTGTAAGGTTTGTTTTACTACCAAAAAAATCTGTTGTATAATCTACTTCTGGACCAATGTTCTCTAAATCCAAAGTAGTTACCTGAAACATTTCTCCCGCTCCTTCTGCGTCTACCCCGGTAATTATAGGAGAATGTATACTTGAAAATCCTTTATCATTAAAAAACTTATGTACCGCAAAAGTAAGTGCATGTCTTAATCTAAAAACTGCTGAAAAGGTATTTGTTCTGAATCTTAAATGAGCTTTTTCTCTTAAGAATTCTAAGGAATGTTTTTTTGGTTGTAAGGGATATTCATCTGCATCTGCTTCTCCCAAAATTTCAATTGCAGCTGCTAATATTTCAATATTTTGCTGCCCTCCTTTTGATGCTACTAAGATGCCAATAACGGAAATAGCTGATCCGGTGGTAATCTTTTTTAAAATTTTATCATCAAAATGATCTCCCTCTGCAACAACTTGTATATTATTAATTGTTGAACCATCATTTAAAGCAATAAAAGAAACATTTTTACTTCCTCTACGTGTTCTGACCCAACCTTTAACACAAATTTCTTGTCCTATTGCTTTTTCTGCTAATAATCTTTTAACTTTTGTTCTTTTCATCTTTTATTTCTATTCTCTTAAATTCAAAGTTACTTTACTATGACTATGGTACATCTTTTTATTTTCTATTCCTTTTCTTAATTTCAATCTTTCTTCTTTTGAAAGGTTTATAACCTCTATGCATTCTACTGAACAGCAATTTTTATGTTTTTCTTGGCAAGATAGACACTGTAAAAATAATAGATTGCAATTCTCATTCTTACAGTTTACATGCGTATCACAAGGATCGTCACATTGATGACAACTACTAATTACATCATCCGAAATACGCTCTCCTCTCCTCTCGTCAAATACAAAGTTTTTACCTTCAAACTTATTTTCTAAACTTTCGTCCTTATTCAACTGACGAACATAATCAATTATCCCTCCATGTAATTGACTTACATTTTCAAAACCATAATGTTTTAAATAAGCAGAAGTTTTCTCACACCTTATTCCTCCTGTGCAATATAATAAAACCTCTTCTTTTTCTTTTCCTTTCAATAAATCTTTTACCACAGGAAGTTCTTCCTTAAATGTTTCTACATCTGGACAAATTGCATCTTTAAATTTTCCTATTTCACTTTCATAGTGATTTCTCATATCCACCACAGTTGCTCCATTATTTATAGACTCATTCCATTGTTTCGCAGAAAGATGTTTCCCTACATTGGTAACATCATAATCTTCAATTGATAAACCATCTGAAACAATTTGTTTTCTGATTTTTATAGTTAATTTAAAAAAGGATTTCCCATCATCTTCCACCGCAATTTTAAATGGCGTATCTTTAAAAAATGAAAATGAATTAACATTCTGAATAAAATCTTTCCAATTATGTTCCGGCACACTTAACTGAGCATTTATCCCTTCATCTGCAAGATATATTCTACCTAAAACACCTAAATCATTCCACTTATTATAAAGCTCGTCTCTCAAATCCAATAGATTAGCCAAAAGAATATATTTATAAAAAGAAACCGTGACTCTCTTAAAAGTTTCTTTTTCTAGCAAAGCCACGCACTGCTCTTTACTCAATTTATTAAACATATTTTTTTTACCTGCGTTCGGGTCCATCTTATTGTTTTTATCAATTGCAAAGATATAAAAACTATGATTTGTATTGATTAGGATTTTTAACTAAAAATTTGAGCTTAAATGTTATATTTGTGCCAAATATTTACAGATGACAGAAAGGATATTAATAATAGGTTCGTCAGGTCAAATTGGGACTGAATTGGTGATGAAATTAAGGAATATGTACGGAAATGATAATGTTATTGCTTCAGATATTCGTCCTTCATCTGAGCAGATAATGCAATCCGGTCCGTTTGAAAAGATGGATATAATGGACGAGCAATTATTAAGATCTATTGTAAAAAAATACACTGTAACGCAAGTATATTTGTTAGCTGCACTCCTTTCTGCAACTGCCGAGCAAAACATAGAATTAGGGTGGAGTTTAAATATGCGTTCCCATTCTCATGTATTGGATTTGGCAAAAGACGGACTCATTAAAAAGATTTTTTGGCCCTCTTCTATTGCGGTTTTTGGACCAACAACTCCAATGGAAAATACTCCACAATATACGGTAATGGAACCCAATACTGTTTACGGAATTACCAAACAAGCAGGCGAAAGATGGAATGAATACTATTTCAATAAATTTGGAGTAGATGTAAGAAGTATTCGTTATCCAGGATTGATAGGATGGAAATCTAGCCCGGGTGGTGGTACTACCGATTATGCGGTTGATATTTTTCACCAAGCTATTCAGCATGGGAAATATGAAAGTTTCTTATCCAAAAATACAGGACTGCCAATGATGTATATGCCAGATGCAATAAGAGCAACTATTGAACTAATGGAAGCTCCTGCAGAACAAGTGAAAATTCGTTCTTCTTATAATTTGGCAGGAGTAAGCTTTACTCCAAAACAGATTGCTGAAAAAGTTTCAAAACATATTCCTAATTTTGAAATGTCTTATAAGCCAGATTTCAGACAAGAAATTGCTGACTCATGGCCTTCTTCAATTAATGACACACATGCTCAAAATGACTGGGGATGGAAATTAGAATATGATTTAGAAAAAATGACTTCAGATATGATGAAGAACCTGAAAGAACAATATAAAATTACAGCATAATGAGCAGAAAAATACAGGTATACAATACCCTTACACGAAAGAAGGAAATCTTTAAACCAATAGTAGAAAACCATGTAGGGATGTATGTTTGCGGACCTACTGTTTATGGAGATCCTCACCTGGGTCACGCTCGCCCATCAATTACTTTTGATGTAGTTTTCAGATACCTAAAGCATTCGGACTACAAAGTAAGGTATGTTAGAAATATAACGGATGCGGGACATCTTGAAAATGATGCAGATGAAGCAGAAGATAAAATTGCTAAAAAAGCGAGATTAGAACAATTAGAACCTATGGAGATTGTTCAGTTTTACACCATAAGTTATCATAAAGCAATGGACGCTTTAAATTGTTTACCTCCCTCAATTGAACCAAGAGCAACTGGCCATATTATTGAGCAAATTGAAATGGTGAAGAAGATTCTTGAAAATGGTTTTGCCTACGAAATAAATGGTTCTGTATATTTAGATGTAAATAAATACAATGAAAAATATCCATATGGTATTTTATCTGGGAGAAATATAGAAGATACTTTAGAAGGAACTCGTGAGCTAGACGGACAGTCGGAAAAGAAAAGTTCAGTTGATTTTGCTATTTGGAAAAATGCAAATCCTGAACATATAATGAGATGGACTTCACCTTGGGGAGAAGGATTCCCTGGTTGGCACATGGAATGCTCGGCAATGGGAGAAAAATATTTAGGGAAAAATTTTGATATTCATGGTGGAGGAATGGACTTGGTATTTCCTCATCATGAAGCAGAAATTGCACAAAGCAATGCATGTAATGATTGTAGTCCCGTAAACTATTGGATGCATAACAACATGATTACAGTAGATGGAAAAAAAATGGGGAAATCCCTCGGAAACTTTATTAATTTAGAAGAGTTCTTTAATGGTTCTCATGCAAAATTAGATAGAGCGTATAACCCAATGACAATTCGTTTTTTCATCTTACAAGCACATTATAGAAGTACGATTGATTTTGGGAATGAAGCACTTCAAGCAGCTGAAAAAGGATTTAATAAACTAATCACTGCTATGGAAACTTTACAGTCACTTACTCCTTCCGATAGATCAACTTATAATGTAAATGAGTTAGAAGAAAAATGCTATACTGCAATGGATGATGACTTTAATACTCCAATTTTAATTGCACATTTATTTGATGGAGTTAGAATTATTAACTCAGTAAAAGATGGAAAAGAGAGTTTAAATACAACTGATTTATCAAAAATGAAAAATTTATTTTTATCTTTTGTTACTGATATATTAGGTCTTATTTCTTCTAAAGAAAGTAATGGAAACAACCTTACAAATGAAGTGATGGAGCTAGTTTTGAAGCTAAGAGGAAATGCAAAAAAGAACAAAGATTTTAAGACTGCTGATTTGATTCGTGATGAATTAGATAAAGTTGGAATACAAGTAAAAGATAGTAGAGAAGGAAGCAATTGGGAGATTAAATAAATGATAAAATTTAGATATACAATATTAGTTGTTATTACAATCATTTTATTTGCTTGCACAAGCGATCCTGAACAAACTCAAGAAATCACACCAAAAAAGCAAAAAGTAAAAGTTGACGTCCCTATTTTTAATGCAGATTCGGCTTATTATTTTGTAGAAAAACAAGTGAGTTTTGGGCCAAGAGTAATCAGTAGTAAAGGATGGAAGAATTGTGCCATTTGGTTAGAAAAAAAAATGAAAACTTACACACCAAATGTAATCATTCAAGAAGCTCTTATTACAACTTATGATGGGAAAAATCATACCTTAAAAAATATTATTGCCACTTTTTCTCCTGAAAAAAATAATAGAATTGCCCTTTTTGCACATTGGGATTCTCGCCACATTGCTGACCATGATACAGAAAATAAAGATTCTCCAATACTTGGAGCAAATGATGGAGGAAGTGGAGTTGGAGTTCTTTTAGAAATGGCCCGTCAGTTTAGTTTAAAAAACCCAAAAATTGGAGTGGATATTATTTTGTTTGATGCAGAAGATTACGGACAGCCAGAAAATTCAGGATACCCAACTATGCAAGATTCTTGGTGTTTAGGGTCTCAACATTGGAGTGGAAAACCACATAAAATAAATTATTATGCAAAATATGGTATTTTACTAGATATGGTTGGAGGAGTAGATGCGACTTTTTATAGGGAAGGATATTCTATGAAAAGAGCCCCTGATATTGTAGAAAAAGTATGGAATACCGCTAATAATTCAGGATTTGGAAATCATTTTGTGTACCAAAATAGTCCTGACATTTTGGACGACCATGTTTATGTAAATTATGTGTTAGGAATACCAACAATTGATATTATTGAGTACGACCCAAGAAGTAAGAATAACTTTAACAAACATTGGCACACACATAAAGATGATATGAATAATATTGATAGAGAAACATTAAATGCAATTGGGCAAACTTTATTGGAAGTTGTTTATAGGGAGTAAGGGTTCGAATCCTGCTACCCCGACATTATTCCTCCCCACAACCCTGTATATATAGTATTTCAAAATCGGTAACTATAAGTGTGGTTTGTTTTGTTACTATTTCTTTTTTAAGGCGTCCTGTCATTTTGCATTCCATTGGGAAGTATTCCATTTCAGTTATTGAAAGGTAAAGTTCAACTAATTCTTCTATATTCTCATTTGTAAATTCTAAATTCCATTCTTCCAAACTTTCCTCATCTTTAAAAATATGGTGTCCTTCACCATATACCCACCAACCCGTATATTCTTTTTCTTCTGTGTTTTCTACAATAATTTTTACCCCTCTTTCGTCTGATAAATTATCCTTTTCTGTACTTACTTTTATCTGAAGAGTACATGATGATATCCCAAAGAAAATTAGTAATATAAATATTGTATTTTGTAAACTTATTTTCATCTGTAAAAATTCATTTCATCTGTATATTTCCATGCTTTTTCGGGCATCAAATAGGAGATATCTTTTCCTTGTTTTATAGAATTACGTATAAAAGATGCGGATATCTCCATTTGAGGAACTCCCTCAATTATATGAATATTTTTATATGTTCCACTTATTTCAAATCCTGACCTTGGATAGACATAAACAGAATAATTTTCTAAAATCTGCTCGTAATTTTTCCACTTATGGAAATTCTGTAAATTATCTGCCCCCATAATAATTGCGTATTCATTTTCTGGATGTTCTTCTTTCAGTCTCACCAAAGTATCAATAGTGTAAGAGGGTTGTGGCATGCTAAATTCAATATCGGAAACTGCTAGTTTTGGATTATCCTCAATCTCAGCTCTTATAATTTGTAATCTGTGGTATTGATTTAATAAACTAATTTTTTGTTTTAAAGGATTTTGAGGAGAAACCACAAATAACACCCTTTCCAAATCAGAAAATTCCGCCATATAGGATGCAATTATTTTATGTCCTACATGCATAGGGTTAAAACTTCCAAAAAACAGTCCTATCTTCATTTTAGGATTTTATAAAATTAGTAATTACTTCCTGTGTTTCCTCACATGCAATATCAAAATCATCATTTAAAATCACTGTATCAAATTCCTGATTTTGAGCAATTTCCACCTCCGCTTTATCTAACCTTTTCTGTAAGCTTTCATCCGACTCCGAATCTCTTCCAATTAATCTTTCTGCTAAAACCTCTACGGATGGTGGCATAATAAAAATAGATAAACATTCAATTGGGTATTGTTTTTTTATATTCAATCCTCCTACTACATCTACATCAAAAATTACAGTTTTCCCTTCCTCCCAAATTCTCTCAATCTCTGATTTTAAAGTTCCGTAATACTGATTTTCATAAACCTCTTCCCACTCCAAAAAAGCATCTTTTTTTATCTTCTGTTGAAATCCCTCTACACCCAAAAAATAGTAATCTTCTCCATGAGTTTCCTTTTCTCTTTTTTCTCGACTACATGCTGAAACCGAAAAAGATAGTTCATCCATATTTTTAAGTAAATGATGTACAATAGAAGTTTTCCCGGCTCCGGATGGCGCTGATATTACAATTAACTTTCCCACTTACAAAATATTTAATAATTGTTCCTTAATCTTCTCTAGTTCATCCTTCATTTGTACTACAATTTTTTGCATTTCTGCATCTGACGATTTTGATCCAATAGTATTTATTTCTCTACCTATTTCTTGACCAATAAAACCTAATTTTTTTCCATTTGGAGAGTCGGTATTCATAGTTTCAATAAAGTAGTTCAAGTGCGCGTCTAATCTTACTTGTTCTTCTGTAATATCTTGTTTTTCTAAATAGTAGATGAGCTCTTGTTCAAACCTGTTTTCATCAATATTCTTACTATCAATTTCCGATAATTTATCTGATAAACTGTTCTTTACTTTCTCAATTCTTCCCTTTGCAAAAGGAGCAATTTCTTTTAAAAGTGAAGACAGTTTATTTATTCTTGAACTAACATCTTCTTCTAATTTTTTTCCTTCATCTAATCTGAATTGTAGTAAATTATCAATAGCTTTTTCTATCCCTTTCTGAATTTTATCCCATTCGTTATCATTAGATTGTTCTTCCCCTTTTATCATTGCTTCTGGCATTTTTAATAAAGCTGGGATAATATCAGTGGATTTAGCTTTAAATGGAGTAAAACTCCACATATTCCATTTTAATCCCAAATCCTTTTGCAATTGTAATATTTGCTCATGATACCGCTTAACTGCTTCTGTATTTATCTTGTAATTAGAGGAGGATTCTGACTTCTCTCTCCAAATAGAAAGTTCAATTTTTCCTCTTTGTAATTTTTCTGACAGTAGCTTTCTGAGTCCTATTTCTTTGTCTCTGTAAACAGAAGACATCTTTACATTAGCATCAATTTGCTTAGAGTTTAAGGACCTCACTTCAATAGTAAAGTTAGCATTTGTTAGGTTAAGTTCGGACTTTCCGTAGCCCGTCATAGATAAAATCATCTTATTATGTTTTTGGCAAATTTAGGAAAGTTTCCGCTTACTTTGCTTTTTAGAACGAACACTTACTAAATAAACTCCTAAAAATATAATTGCAGAAGAGATAATTTTTTGTTTATCCAAACTATCGCTCTCCCTTAAAATAGCAAATAAGGTGGCCAAAATAGGTTGTAAATAAATGTAAATACTTACTGTAGTAGGGCTCAACTCCTTTAATGCGGAAGAATTAAATAAATAGGCAATAAAAGTAGTACAAACTACTACAAAAGAAATTTCCCAATATATATTCGTTGGGATATCGTTCCAGTTTACTTGGTATAAATTTGCAATGCCAAACGGAAAAACCAATAACAATCCGAAAGCAAACACATAAAACATTACCGTAATAGGTTTGTACTTTTTCATTAAAGGCTTTACTAAAACTAAATACAGACCATAACTAGTAGCGTTTATAAAAATAAATAAATTGCCTATCTGAGCGTCTGAAGACAAATTAATATCACCTCCGTTTAATATTAAAGAAGATGCGCCTACAATTCCTAAAATAATACCCAATCCCTTCCTTAAAGTTATCTTTTCTTTCAGAATTAATAAGGACATAATAATTACTAAAATAGGATTGGAAGTCATGATAATAGCAGCATTTATGGGAGTGGTTAAATTCAATCCTTCAAAAAATAACAACTGATTAATTGCCACTCCAAAAAGTCCGCATATTGCAAATCGGATAATATCTTTCTTTTCTATTTTCTCTTTTATAAATAAGAAATAACTCAGGGCAAATAAAAACAAAGCCCCAATTACTCTTAATAAAATAAATCCTGAAGGCTTTATATAATCCGGCATTACATCTTTAGCAAGGGTATAATTGATTGCATAAATTAAATTTGCTACCAGTAAGGAAAGGTGCGCTAAAACGATTTTATTCAAAAGATAATTTTTTTACAAAAGTAAAATTAAATACTACAAATTTTAATAGTTTTGCTTATGGATAAAAATCAAAACAAATGAAATTCGGAACAAAAACAATACATGCTGGCCAGCAGGCCGATCCAACTACTGGAGCGGTAATGACTCCAATATATCAAACTTCTACCTATAAACAAGCAAGCCCAGGAGATTTTAAAGGATATGAATATTCCAGAACAGGAAATCCAACCAGAAATGCATTAGAACAAAATCTTGCAGCATTAGAAAACGGTAAATTTGGACTATGCTTCGGAAGCGGATTAGCGGCGATTGACTCTATTATCAAACTTTTAAAACCTGGTGATGAAGTAATTTCTACAAATGATTTGTACGGTGGAACCTACCGAATATTCAATAATATATTTGAGCCATTTGGAATAAAATTTCATTTTGTAGGTATGGATGATTCCGAAAAAATTGAATCTCTAATAAACAAAAATACAAAAATGCTTTGGGCAGAAACTCCAACCAACCCAATGTTAAATATTATTGATATTGAAAAATTAGGACATATTTCAAAGAAACATAATCTTACTTTTGTAGTAGATAATACTTTTGCTACTCCTTTTTTACAACGACCATTAGATATGGGAGCTGATATTATAATGCATTCCCTTACAAAATATATGGGAGGCCATTCGGATGTAGTAATGGGAGCCGCAATTTGTAAAGACGAAAAATTAGCCGAAAGATTGTTTGCTATTCAGAATTCTTGTGGGGCTGTTCCGGGGCCACAGGATAGTTTTTTGGTGCTGAGAGGAATAAAAACACTACACTTAAGAATGCAACGCCATTGCGAAAATGGAAAAGTAATAGCTAATTTTTTAAAAACTCACCCTAAAGTTGGAGATGTGTATTGGCCAGGATTAGAAGATCACCCAAATCATGATATAGCAAAAAAACAAATGGATGATTTTGGAGGAATGGTTTCGTTTAACCTAAAGGGAAATAAATTAGAAGACGCTATTAAATTAGTTTCTACAACACATTACTTTACTTTAGCAGAAAGCCTAGGAGGTGTAGAGTCTTTAATTGGACATCCCGCCTCTATGACACATGCTGCAATTCCGAAAGAAGTAAGAGAAAAAACAGGAGTGGTAGACACACTTATCAGGTTAAGTGTTGGTGTTGAAGATATTGAAGATTTGGTAAATGACCTTAAAATGGCATTAGATTCATTGTAAAATGAAAAATGTTGCTTTTATAAGCGGAACTTCAAAAGGAATTGGGGAAAGTATTGCGAAACTTCTTTTATCTGAAAATTATATTGTTTACGGATTTTCTAGAAGTAATACAATCAATAATGAAAATTTTACATTTGTAAAAACAGATTTTTCTGATGCCAAAAAGATTGAACATTTTGATTTCCCAAAAATAGAAGAAGTTGACAAAATCCTCCTTATTAATAATGCTGCAACTATTGGAGAAATAATCCCTTTAGGGAAAAGAAACAATACTAGAATTTGTGAAGAAATAAATCTGAATTTAATTTCTCCTACCATTTTATGTAATCAGTTGATAAAACAATATCCTAATACAGAAAAATTAATCATTAATATTAGTTCCGGTGCGGCCAAAAATGCAATTCCTTCATGGAGTACATATTGCATTACAAAAAGCGGATTGGATATGTTAAGTTTATCTCTTAAAGAAGAAAACCATAAAAAGTTAAGCATATTTTCTGTTTCTCCAGGAGTAGTTGATACTGATATACAATTAGAAATCCGTAATTCTGATGAAAATTCATTCCCTTTACATCAAAAATTTGTGAATTATTTTATCAATAACGAGCTATTATCTCCAAAATCAGTTTCATTAAAAATTTACAAAATCATTGAAAATTCAGACAATTTTTCATCAACAATTGTCTCTTTAAGAGATTTCTGATTATTAGACATGTAAATTAACAGAAACGGATTATAATTGACACTATCTTTCTGTTTTTCAGTATCTTAGAGGATATCCTAATTTTTAACATTTTTATGTTTATAACAACACTATATAATCGTTATATATGAATCGTATAAAACACATATATCACTGATATCCTGTATATTACAAATTTACTAATGTTTAATTATCTGAAAGGATAGATAAAAGCGTATTTTAAAAGAAAATATATAAGAAATATTAGTTGAACCTAAATATGTTCGTATGTTTGGGGTAATATTAACCAAAATTTATTTTTATTATGGACAAAGTATTTAAGTATTTTAATGACTTTTTTAAAGGTCTAGCTGGATTAATCATGGGATTACTAGCTCTTTCAATTGTAGCTGACTTCCTTTTTGGGCCAGGATCAATTGCTGGTATTAATGTTATTAGTAACATTTCTGCAGTAGTTGCTGATTTTGCTGGAGGAGGAGTTATTGGACTAATTGGATTAATGATTGTTTGGAGTTTAATTACTAAATAATCATTTATACTAAGATTTAATAAAATAGCCCTTAAATTTTAAGGGCTATTTTATTTTAATTTGTAATTTTGACATCAATCTAAATTAAGTAAAATGGAAAAAACACTCACAAAAATCAGAAAGTTTCTTACAGAAGTAATCGCTACTGCTATATCAATACTATGTTTGGGGGTTATTGTTCAATTATTAATTGATGAAACCCTATTAGGGTGGGATCCTGTTGGGAATATTAAAAATGCCGGAAGTGCATTTATTGGAGTTATCGCTTTTGTTTTATTATATATACTTTTTATTAGAAAACAAGATTAGTGAGCTTCTAACCAATTTTCTCCCATTCCCATATCTAACACTAAAGGAACATCTAATTTTATAGTTTGTTCCATCTTCTCTTTCACTATTTTCATCAAAATTTCTTTTTCTGATTTTTTCATATCGAATACTAATTCATCATGCACTTGCAATAACATTCTGGATTCCAGATTCTGATTTTCCATTTCCTGTTGCACATCAATCATTGCCTTTTTAATAATATCTGCTGCTGAACCTTGAATAGGAGCATTTATCGCATTTCTTTCCGCAAAATAACGCATCATACCATTTCTGGAATTAATTTCTTTCAGATATCTTCTTCTTCCTAAAATAGTTTCTACAAATTCATTTTCTCTTGCCTTTAAAATACTCTTATCCATGTATTCCTTTACCTTTGGAAACTCTATAAAATAGTTCTCAATTATCTCAGCAGCTTCATTTCGTTTTATCCCTAATCTTTGAGAAAGTCCGAAAGCAGAAATTCCATATATAATTCCGAAATTTACCATTTTTGCATGAGAACGCATTTCTCTTGTAACATCCTTCTCTTCTACTTTATAAACCTTAGCAGCTGTTGCAGAATGAATATCTTCTCCATTATTAAATGCTTTCAACATGGATTCATCTTCACTTAATGCCGCCATAATCCTAAGTTCAATTTGAGAATAATCAGCAGCCAATATTTCAAAATCATCATTTCTTGGGATGAAAGATTCCCTCATTTTCTTACCCTTTTCAGTTCGGATTGGGATGTTTTGTAAATTCGGGTTTACGGAACTTAATCTTCCTGTAGCTGCAACCGACTGATTAAAGGTAGTATGGATTTTACCACTATTTTCATTAATTAACAAGGGCAATGCATTTACATATGTAGAAAGTAATTTTTGCAATCCTCTATATTCCAAAATTAAATCAATAATTGGGTGATCTCCTTTTAACTTACTCAAAGTTTCTTCAGAAGTAGAATATTGTCCGGATTTGGTTCTCTTTGCTTTCTCACTTATTTGCATCTTATCAAATAATATTTCTCCCATTTGTTTTGGAGATGCAATATTAAATTCCTCTCCCGAAATACTAAATATTTTTTGTTCTAATTCTTTAATTTCATCTGCCAATTCTACAGAGAATTTTTGTAACATTTTCACATCCAAATTGATCCCCTCTAATTCCATTTTCCCCAATACTTTTAGTAAAGGCATTTCTATATTTTGGAACAATTCAAACAACTTTAGTTCTTTTAATTCATCTGTAAATATTTCAGAAAGTTGCAACTGAATATCTGCAAGTTCAGAGCAATAAAAGAGCTGCTTATCCTCCGACAATTCTGATATTCTTCTTTTCTGTTTCCCTCTTCCTAGAAGAGATGAAATCTCTAAACTAGTATATTTTAAGTAGTTTTCCGACAAGATTTCAATATCATGCCTCATATCTGGTTGCAACAAATAATGAGCCACTGAAACATCAAAAACATTTTCTATTTCATTTACATTGTGTTGTGATAAGATTTTAATCTGATCTTTTATATCAAAGCCAATTTTTAAAATATCCGAATTCTGAAATACTTTATTTAACAAATCCAAAACACTTTCTGAAAAAGAAAGATAAACCGATTTATCCTTTTCGGAGCAGAAAGAAATCCCAATAATTTTTTCATTAAAACTAGAAAGAGAATTACAAAGCAACTGAAAAGAACATTTTCCCTTCTTTTGAATTTCAGAATATAAATTAGAAACATCAACTATCTTTTTGTAATCCTTTTTTATTTCCCCCTTTTCTTTTTGACTATCAGAATTTAAAGAAAACATATCTAATTGCCCATTTGATGAAGATTCCTCCTTTTCGGTAACTTCTTCTTTTGTTTGATCAACTTCTACAGGAGTTGAATTAGAAATAGATAATACCCTTTGCAAGATAGTTTTGAATTCTAATTCCTCAAATAATTCTTTAATTCCCTCTATATTAAACTCCGAAAATTCTAACTTTTCCGTTTCTAATTCTACCGGAACATGAATTTCAATAGTAGCTAGTTTTTTTGAGAGAATACCTAATTCTTTTGCTCCTTCTACTTTTTCTCTCAATTTCCCTTTTATCTCATGTGTATTTGCCAATAACCCTTCCATTGACCCATATTGAGCAATAAATTTCTGAGCTGTTTTCTTGCCAACACCAGGTAGTCCAGGGATGTTGTCTACCGCATCTCCCATCATTCCTAAAAAATCGATTACTTGCGTTACTTTTTGTATTTGAAATTTCTCTAAAACCTCTTTTATCCCCCAAGTTTCTGTAGGACTCCACTTATTTCCTGGTCTGTACATAAAAATATTTTCAGAAACTAATTGTGCAAAATCTTTATCGGAAGTCATCATATAAACCTGAAAATCTTCCTTTTCCGCCTTTTTTGCAAGGGTGCCAATAACATCATCTGCCTCATATCCATCCATGTATATTCTTGGAATATTCATAGCATCCAATAGTCTATCGATATATGGTTTTGCCGAAATTATTCCATCAGGAGTTGGTTCTCTATGTGCTTTATATTCCTTAAATTCTTCATGTCTGAAAGTCGGTTTACTCCTATCAAAACAAACTGCAATATGAGTTGGTTTTTCTTTTCGGATAACTTCTACAATAGTATTTGTAAATCCGAAAATTGCGGAAGTATCTAATCCTTTTGAGTTTATTCTTGGGTTTTTTGCAAAGGCAAAATACGCTCTGTAAATAAGCGCATAAGCATCTAGTAAAAATAGTTTGTTTTTCTGCGTCATAATTGTATGTAAAACTATAATTTTATCGTCAGAAAATATGTTAAAATGAAAAAGAATTTATCACATATTATTAATGTAATGTTTATTCCTATTTTGTTCGTTTTTGCAATTTGGTTTGTAAAAGGATATGAACTTATTTCTGATAGTACATTGTCAGGATTTAGTATAGTTCCTTGGAGTACAGAAAAGATTCTAAACATTTTTACTTTTCCTTTTATTCATGCTGATTCTAGTCATTTATTAAATAATAGCTATCCAATAATAATTTTAGGTGGTATTATTTCATCTGTTTATAAAGAAATCTCAAATCGTGTTTTCTTTTTATCTTATATATTAAGTGGAATAATATTTTGGTTTTTGGGAGAGTCAAATCCAGTAATTGGAGCGAGTGGAGTTGTTTATGCTTTAGGTTCCTTTGTTTTGGTTAGTGGATTTATTAAGAAACAGCCCAGATTAGCAATGCTATCTTTTTTAGTAATATTTCTTAATTTCTTTAATTTGTGGGGGATAATTGAAATTGAACAAGATAATATTTCTCAAACAGCACATCTTTCAGGTGCAATTGCTGGTTTGATTATTGCGATTCTTTTCAGGGATAAAGGGCCCCAAGCAAAAAAATATAATTATGAATTGGAAGAAGAACTTGAACAAGAAAGAAAAGATATAGACATCAATTATATATACAAAAAAGATGAATAATTATTAATCTGTTAGTTTTATTACTCCATAATTAGAAGTAAACCAAACTCTTTCATGCAAATAATATAATACCATTTTTGTTATTATTTCAATTGAAAAAATAGAAAGAGCTACTTCAGAAGCTCCCTCAACAGTATTAAATAGATAATAATATATTATGAATACAAGTAAAATAGTATCAATTGCTCCAACTAATCTCCAGCTGATAGTTTTTATTATGTGCCTTAATTTTTGGTTATCTGATATCCAATTTAACCCATACCATATTCTTTCATGAAAATAATAGAAAATAGTTTTTGTAATCAGTTCAAGACCAGTAATATAAGAAGCAGCTTCAATAGCTTTTTTATTTGTCAGTTCTCCGTCACTAAAAAACTTAATAATAATATATCCTATTACCCATGTATCAATTGATCCAATAATTCTCCAAGTTATAGTTTTTGCTATATGCCTTTTTCTTTGTACCCTTGGTTTTATTATTTTGGGATCTTTTTGCATTTCTTGTTTTGCAATACTAATCATTTTTTTGATAGCAACAATCATTATCTATTTGCACGAAAAAATGTATTTTCGCATACTTATGAAAAATATTAGAAATTTTTGCATAATTGCACATATCGACCATGGAAAGAGTACTCTTGCCGACAGGCTTTTGGAATTAACTGCAACAGTTACTGAAAGGGAGTCACAAGATCAATTGTTAGATAGTATGGATTTGGAGAGAGAAAGAGGAATTACAATAAAAAGTCATGCAATACAAATGGAATATTCTCTTAATGGTAAAAATTATATTCTAAATTTAATTGATACGCCAGGCCATGTAGATTTTTCTTATGAAGTTTCTCGTTCCATTGCAGCTTGTGAAGGAGCTCTTTTAATTGTAGATGCTGCACAAGGAATTCAGGCGCAAACTATTTCTAATTTATATTTAGCCTTGGAAAACGACTTGGAGATTATTCCTGTACTCAACAAAATTGACTTGCCTTCTGCTGACCCGGAAGTAGTAAAAGATCAGATTATTGATTTGATTGGCTGTAATGATGAAGATATTATTCCTGCTTCTGCCAAAACTGGACAGGGAATTGATAATATTTTAGAAGCAATTGTAGACAGAGTCCCTTCTCCTGAAGGAAATCCGGAAGATCCACTTCAAGCCATGATTTTTGATTCAGTTTATAATTCTTTTAGAGGTATTGAAGCCTATTTCAAAATTATAAATGGGGAACTAAAAAAGGGGGAGAAAGTAAAATTTATGGCAACTGGGAAGGAATATTTTGCAGATGAAATTGGTGTTTTAAAGTTTAAACAAGAACCTAAAAACAAACTTAGTTCTGGGGAAGTAGGTTATATTATTTCTGGGATAAAAGATGCTAAAGACGTAAAAGTTGGAGATACTATCACCACAAAAGATAATCCATCTACAGAAGCAATACAAGGGTTTGAGGATGTAAAACCGATGGTTTTTGCTGGTATTTATCCTGTAGATACTGAAGATTATGAAGAGCTCCGAAAATCAATGGAGAAACTTCAATTGAATGATGCTTCTTTAACTTTCGAACCAGAATCTTCCGTTGCACTTGGTTTCGGATTTAGATGTGGATTCTTAGGAATGTTACACATGGAAATAATTCAAGAAAGATTAGAAAGAGAATTTGACATGATTGTTATTACAACTGTTCCCAATGTATCATATAAGGCGTACACAACTGCTGGTGCAAAAATTGAGGTTCATAATCCTACTGATTTCCCAGATCCAAGCACATTGGATTATGTAGAAGAACCTTATATAAAAGCACAGATTATTACAAAAGCAGAATATGTTGGTACAATTATGAATTTGTGTATTGATAAAAGAGGAGAACTTACAAATCAGGTATATTTAACTACCGATAGAGTGGAACTTTCTTTCAACATGCCATTGGGAGAAATTGTATTCGACTTTTATGACAAATTAAAATCAGTTTCTAGAGGGTATGCATCATTTGATTATCAATCATCCGAATATAGACAATCTGATTTAATTAAGTTGGATATATTATTAAATGGTGAAGGGGTAGATGCGCTTTCAGCGTTAATACACAGAAATAACGCGCAAAATTTAGGGAGAAAGATATGTGTTAAATTGAAGGAATTAATCCCACGACAACAATTTGATATTGCGGTACAATCTGCAATTGGAGCAAAAATTATAAGTAGGGAAACAATAAAAGCTCTCAGAAAAGATGTAACCGCAAAATGTTATGGAGGAGACATATCTAGAAAGAGAAAACTTCTTGAAAAGCAAAAGAAAGGGAAAAAACGAATGAAGCAAGTTGGTAATGTAGAAATCCCTCAAAAAGCATTTATGGCAGTATTAAAACTTGATGAATAAAAAATAAAGATATGGGAAGAGCATTTGAATTCAGAAAAGCAAGAAAAATGAAGCGTTGGTCGGCAATGTCCAAAGCGTTTTCCAGAATTGGAAAAGAAATTGTAATGGCTGTAAAGGAAGGTGGCCCAGAACCAGATTCTAATTCTAGATTGAGGCAAGTTATGCAGAATGCAAAAGCTGCTAACATGCCAAAGGACAATGTAGAAAGATCCATTAAAAAAGCAAGTGGTGCAGATGCGGCTAACTATGTAGAAATGACTTTAGAGGGATACGCTCCTCATGGAATTGCAGTTTTTGCAGATTGCACTACAGACAACAACAACCGAACTGTGGCAAATGTTCGTTCTTATTTTAGTAAGTGTGAAGGAAACTTAGGAACAAATGGTTCTTTAGAATTCATCTTTGACAGGAAAGGTGTGTTTACAATTGAGATAAATCAAATCACTATGGATTTAGAGGAATTAGAAATGGAATTAATTGAGGGAGGGCTAGAAGAATTAGAAGTAGATGAAGAAGCAATTACAGTATATTGCAATTTTCCAGACTTCAGTAATATGCAAAAATGCTTGGAAGGGTTAGAAATTGAAATTCAGAATTCGGAGCTACAAAGAATACCGAATAACACTAAAACCATTTCTGCAGAAGATGCAAAATTAGTAGTAAAACTTTTAGATAAATTAGAGGAAGATGATGATGTTCAACAAGTATTTCATAATATGAATTTAACAGAAGAAATACTAAAATCAATGGAAGAATAATGAATGTATTAATATTAGGAAGCGGAGGAAGAGAACATGCTTTTGCATGGAAAGTATCCCAATCAAGTTTGTGTAAAAAATTATTAGTAGCCCCTGGAAATGCGGGCACCGCTCAGATAGGAACCAATATAGAAATAGGTGTAAATGATTTTGACAAAATAAAAGATTTGTGTCTTTCAGAAGAAATTGATTTACTTATTGTTGGACCGGAAGATCCATTGGTAAATGGGATATATGACTTTTTTCAGGAAGACGAAAAAATACAGCACATTACTGTAATTGGCCCCTCTAAAAAAGGAGCTCAATTAGAAGGGAGTAAAGAATTCTCCAAAGAATTTATGGTAAAATATGGTATCCCAACAGCTGCTTACCAAAGCTTCACAAAAGATACTTTAGAGGAGGGCAACCAATTTTTAGAAACTCTTTCTCCTCCTTATGTTTTAAAAGCAGATGGACTAGCAGCAGGAAAAGGAGTATTAATTCCGGAAACATTGAAAGAAGCGAAAATCTCTTTAAAAGAAATGCTTGGGGACGCTAAATTTGGGGACGCAAGTAGCAAAGTAGTAATTGAAGAACATCTTAAAGGAATCGAACTTTCTGTATTTGTATTAACAGATGGTATCTCATACAAAATTCTTCCTTCTGCAAAAGATTATAAGAGAATCGGAGAAGGAGACAAAGGACTAAATACTGGTGGAATGGGAGCCATTTCTCCTGTTCCATTTGCGGATAGATTTTTCATAGAAAAAGTAGAAAGAGAAATTATAAAACCAACCATAAAAGGATTGGTAGAAGAGGATATTGATTACAAAGGATTTATTTTTATCGGATTAATGGTGGAAAACGGAAATCCGAAAGTAATTGAATACAATGTGAGAATGGGAGATCCAGAAACAGAAGTGGTAATCCCTAGAATAAAATCAGATTTATTAAACTTATTTAGAGGGATAGGAAATGGTTCCTTCTCAGAAATTGATTTTGATATTTCGGAAGAAGTGGCCGCAACAGTAATGATGGTTTCTGGAGGATATCCTGAAAGCTATGAGAAAGGAAAAAAAATGAGTGGATTTGAAGATGTAGAAGACAGCTTACTTTTCCATTCTGGGACTAAAAATGATGGGGATAAAGTTGTAACAAATGGAGGTAGAGTTTTAGCAATCACCTCTTTTGGTAAAGATATAAATGAGGCAGTAAATAAATCTTTCAAAAATGCAGAAAAGATAAATTTTGAAGGGAAATACTACAGAAAAGATATTGGATTTGACTTATGATGAAGAGTGTTCTTCTCCGTTTTTTTTGTGTTTAACCATTTTACTAGTCCAAACAATAAGGAAAATGAAGATGACCAACATAAAGAAGTAGTTCAGAGCATTTCCAAAAGCAGGCATAAATTCAAATATAGATTCAAAAAAGGCGCCAATTGCGTAAAAAAAGTTGTTCATTTTTAATTGTTTTATAATTAGGGCAAAACTAAATATTTTTAACATACAATGATTCTAAAATCCTTAAAAAATAGTCATAGCTATTTAATAGTCATTTTTTTAATCTTTAGTATCATTTTTTTTACTCTTATTTTTTTTACAAAAGAGTTCCAAAATATTGAAACGAATAATGTTTTATATCCCTTTCTTATTTTATTTTCTGTATTTTTAATTACTACTTTCCACTGTATTGGTCTCAATAATTTAATTTACGAAAAAGATGTAATAAAAAAGCCAAATTTTGTAGTTGGAATGGTTTATTTGCTACTTACAACTCCTTTTATCAATAACTTACAAATGGTTGTTTTTTCGTTTGGCTTACTCTATTTTCTCTATAGTCTTTTGGAAATGTTTAAAAAGAAAAAACCTTTTTCATTAGCATTTAACTCATCAATGATTCTTTCCATTATTTCTATATTTTTCCCAAATATTCTGTTGCTTTTTCCACTCATTATTATTGCGTTAATTATTTTCGGGAATATTGATTGGAGGTGTTTTGTCATTTCTTTAGTCGCTATTATTGTTCCCTATTTATTCTTGTGGACCTATCAATCTATGAATAATGACACTCTTTTAATGCCAAATATTGAGTTAGAATTTCAATTCAATTTATTAAAAATACCCGATTTTAGTATCAGTGAAATTCTATGGTTTTCTGTTTTAGGTATCATAATATTAAGGTCGGTACTCGAATTGTTTTTATGGATATATAAAAAAAGTATTCGCTCAAGATCATCATTTTTTCTGATTTCATTCTACTTATTATTTAGTGTTCTTATTTTTCTTTTCAGTAAAAATTCCGAATCTGTATTTTTAATTATTTGCCCTCTGAGCATCATTATTTCAAATTTCTTTGTCTATTTTAAGTATTCTAAAATAAGTGAATTTCTATTTTTACTTTTACTTTTTAGTTCTATTTTTTATCGTGTGTCAATGATTTAATATGTAATTTTGCAAACTATTAAAAACTTATAATATGAAATTTGGAGTAGTTATTTTCCCAGGATCAAATTGTGATATGGACATGGTTTATGTTTTAGAAAACATAATGAAAAAAGAAGTTGTAAAACTTTGGCACAAAGATACCGATTTACAAAATTGTGATTTTATCATTCTCCCAGGAGGATTTTCTTTTGGTGATTATTTACGTTCTGGAGCAATTGCAAACTATTCTCCTATTATGGGGAAAGTTGTGGATCACGCAAATAATGGAGGATATGTGATGGGTATTTGCAATGGGTTCCAAATTTTATGCGAATCTGGGATTTTACCTGGAGCTCTTTTACACAACACAAATCATAAATTTATTTGTAAAAATATTCATCTTAAAACAATTACAAAAAATACTTTGGTTACAAATCAGTATGCCGATAATGCAATAAAAATACCTATTGCTCATGGTGAGGGGAGATTTCATGCTAATGAAAAAACATTGGAGGAACTAAAAAATAATGATCAAATTCTTTTTAAATACTGTGATGAAAATGGGGAAATAAATGATGAATCAAATCCAAATGGATCTCTATTAAACATTGCTGGAGTGTGTAATAAAAACCGTAATGTTTTTGGAATGATGCCTCATCCCGAAAGAGCGGCTGATATCGAATTAAAAAACACTGATGGAAAGATTTTGTTTGATAGTATTTTAAATTCTGTTTTATCATAATTGTTAAAAACTTATAATTAAAAAAATCCTTTTATTTTTAGTTGAAAATTCATTTTACTGAATTTCAACCACTTATATTTTCCTAAATAATTCTGAATTTTCATTATAATCTAGTAACAAAATTTTCACTTATTTTGTTAAAAAAAATGTTAGTAATTGAAAACATAAGTGTGTAATATGAGGGAATATATTTTTAAAATTGTAAACATTAAAATTAAAGGACAAAATATAACGCTTAATCAAGAACAATAATTATGGCAATAACAAAAGAGACAAATACAGAATTACTAAAAGAACAAAAAGTGAAAACCTATACTTATAATGAGGTTTTGGCCGCTAGTATTAAATATTTTAATGGTGACGAATTAGCTGCTACTACATGGATGAATAAATATGCAATGAAGGACTTTGAAGAAAATTTTGTAGAGCAATCTCCTGAGGATATGCACAGAAGGATGTCCAGAGAATTCGGAAGGATTGAAGCGGATTATAAATTAAAATATAACTTAAACGGAAGTGCTAAATTCCTTTCGGAATACGGACAAAAAAGAGAACACTTAACTGAAGGTAGAATCTTTGATTTATTTGAAAATTTTGGTTACATCATTCCACAAGGAAGTGTGATGAGTTCTTTAGGAAATACCTACAAAATCGCCTCTTTATCCAATTGTATTGTTGTCCCAGAAATGCACGATTCGTATGGTGGAGTATTTTATACAGATCAGCAGTTAGCACAATTATTTAAAAGAAGATGTGGAGTTGGAGTCGATATTTCTAACTTAAGACCATCCGGTTCTCATGTTTCAAATGCTGCAGGATCTACTTCTGGAGCCGTTTCATTTATGAAAAGATTTTCTCACACAACTAGAGAAGTAGCTCAGAACGGAAGAAGAGGAGCGTTAATGCTGTCTATGGATATTGCTCATCCTGATGTGGAAGCTTTTACAACTATAAAACAAGACTTATCTCAAGTAACAGGAGCAAATATTTCTTTAAGACTTTCAGATGAATTTATGAAAGCGGTAGATAATAATACAGAATACACACATAAATGGCCAATTGATTCTGACGATCCAAAATTTACAAAAACAATACAAGCTAGAGATCTTTGGAACACTATTATACAATGTGCTCACAACACAGCTGAACCTGGGTTAATTTACTGGGACAGACAACATTGGTACTCTACTTCTTCTGTTTACCCAGGATATGAAAATACATCTACAAACCCTTGTTCAGAAATTGCAATGCAAGGGGGTGATAGCTGTAGATTAATTGCTTTAAACCTATTTAAATTTGTTGAAGAACCATTTACTCCACAAGCTAAATTCAATATGAATAAATTCTATCAAGCTACTTATGAAGGACAGAGGTTGATGGATGATTTAGTAGATTTGGAAGTAGAAGCGATTGAAAGAATATTAAAGAAAGTAGATAGTGATGAAGAACCAGAAAGCATCAAAATCGTAGAGAAAGAAACTTGGGAATTACTACTAAAAACAGGGAAAGAAGGTAGAAGAACAGGATTAGGATTTACAGCACTTGCAGATATGGTTGCCGCTCTTGGATATAAATATGATTCTGATGAATCAATCGAATTTATTGAAAATATGATGAGAGAGAAATGTAGAGCAGAATTTGATTGTTCTATTGACATGTCGTTAGAAAGAGGTTCTTTTGTTGGATTCAATAAAGATATTGAGGAAACTTCAGAATTTGTACAAATGTTAAAGGTAGAACTACCGGAAGTTTACGAAAGAATGATGAAATTTGGAAGACGAAATATTTCTATCAGTACAGTAGCTCCTACAGGGACACTTAGTATGTTAGCTCAAACTTCCTCAGGAATTGAGCCTGTATTTATGACGGACTACAAGAGAAGAAGAAAATTAAACGATAGAGATACGGAAGAAAAAGTAGACTTTATTGATGATATGGGAGACAAGTGGCAAGAGTTTACAGTTTACCATCACAATCTGAAAAAATGGATGGAAGTAACTGGAGAAACGAATGCGGCAAAAAGTCCTTATAATGGTTCAACAGCTCCAGAAATTAATTGGGAACAAAGAGTGAAAATGCAAGCTGTAGTACAAAAGTATGTAACACATTCTATCAGCTCTACTGTCAACCTTCCATCAGATGTAACTGAAGAAGAAGTAAGTAATATTTACTTGGAATCTTGGAAAAAAGGATTAAAAGGAATTACTGTTTACAGAGATGGATCAAGATCTGGAGTATTGGTTGCTACAGATGATAAGGGAGGAATTGAGGAATCGAACTCTGACTTCACTGTAAATCACGCTCCATCTCGTCCGAAAAGATTAGATGCAAAAGTAATCCGTTTCCAGAACAATAAGGAAAAATGGATGGCAGTAGTTGGTTTGTTAAACGGAAGACCTTACGAAATTTTTACTGGTAAAATTGAAGATGTATTTGTTTTACCAAAAGGAGTAGAATACGGTTGGGTAGTAAAAAACAAAAGAAAAGACGGAACAAGTCAGTACGATTTCCAATATGAAGATAAAGAAGGGTATAAAGTTACTTTTGGTGGACTTTCTCGTTCTTTTGACAAAGAATTTTGGAACTATGCAAAATTAATTTCGGGGGTATTACGTCACGGAATGCCAATACAATATGTTGTGGACTTAATCGGAAAGATGAACCTTTATGACGAAAATATTAATACTTGGAAATCTGGTGTTGTAAGAACACTTAAAACATTTATTCCTGATGGAACTAAAGCAGACGATCATACCTGTTCAGAATGTGAAACTGAAGGTTTAATTTATTCTGAAGGATGTCTGAAATGTGTAAACTGTGGATACAGTAAATGTGGATAAAACAATAATGAAGAGATCTTTTTAAGATCTCTTTTTTATGCTAATTTATGTGGATTACTTCCCTTTTTGATGATTTTATTTCTCTAATCTATCCTAAAATTTGTTTAGGATGCAACCATTCTCTACTTAAACATGAACAATGCATTTGCACTGTTTGTCAGTTTCATATTCCAAAAACAAATCACTTTCAGAAGAAGGAAAATAATCTACAAAAACTTTTATGGGGAAAAGTTCAACTAAATCATGCTGCTGCTTTGTACGAATTTGTAAAAGATAGTCCATTACAAAAAATGATTCATGCTTTGAAATATGAAGAAAACCAAGAAGTAGGGATTTATTTAGGGAAACAAATTGGATACGAAATAGAAGATTGTGAATTCCTTAAAAATATTGACTATATACTTCCTGTTCCTCTTCACCCAAAAAAGGAGAAGTTAAGAGGATACAATCAAAGTATGTGTATTGCAAAAGGAATTCAAGAAATATTAGATATAGAGGTTGATACAAATATATTAACAAGAACAGTGGATACCGAATCTCAAACCAAAAAGAATAAATACAGTAGATGGGAAAATGTTGGAGAAGTATTCCAAATTGGAAATGAAGAAACTCCAAAATACAAACATGTTTTATTAATTGATGATGTAGTAACGACCGGATCTACTTTGGAATCTTGTATTACAACACTGCAACAAATTGAAGGAATTAAAGTTAGTGTTGTTACGATTGCAATTGCTTAATGTTATATTTGCTGACATGAAATTATACTTCTATATTTTTACTCTTTTTATTTTTAGTAGTTGTGCTAATATGGTTGCTCCTACTGGGGGATCAAAAGATAAAGAAGCACCAAATTGTATTGAACACTTTCATCAAATTATAAAAAATAAAAAACATGAAAGTAAACTGACTTATGTGTTTGATGAGAGAATTCAGGAACATAAGTTTGTTGGGAATTTCTATATTTCACCTCCTTTAAATGGAGTTTCTCACAAAATTAAGGGAAATGTATTAGAGATAATTATTAAGGACTCCATTTCTCCTAATTTACATTATGAAGTTAGTTTTGGCAACTGCATTAAAGACCTTACGGAAGGTAATATTTTAACCGAATTTATTGATGAGATTTATACTTTTAACAAAGAAATAAACTTACATCCTTTAGAAGTTTTTCTACAGAATTCCCTTATAAATGAAGATGAAAAAGACCATTGGATTTTATTGTATAACTCAGAAATTCCAGATTCATTAGTATTTAAAACTACACCTAATTATGTGAGTAAATCTGCAAGTGGATATTTTGTTTTCAATAATATAATTGATGGAAGTTATAAAGTAGTTTCTCTTTCAGGGGATGATTATACTTATCATGAAGATGAAATAATTTCATTCTCGGATAAAGTAATTGTTGCAGGCGCAGATACTACAATTGATTTATTTACTTTTAATCCGTTATACAAAATTGATTCAACCGAAATAGTAAAAGACACAATAAAAACGGAAGGTGGAAACCTTACTTTAAAATCTGATTTTAGTGGAAATATTATAGTTCAATTAATGAAGGGGAACAAAGTAATCCTTCAAGAAATTTTTAAAAATACAACTGATTTTAGATTGAAAAATATAAAAACAGGAGAATATACTATCAGAGCTTTTCAGGATGAAAATGAAAATGGATATTGGGATACAGGAGGTTTTATGGAAAAGAAACAAGCAGAAAAATCATACCATTACTACGAAAAAATCACCATTCGATCTAACTGGGATTTAGAATTAGACTGGTTTATTGTAGAGTAAATTTATCTCTATCTTGTAAGAAATTCATTTGTCTTCTTTTTAGTTTTAAATCATCTAAACTGATTTCAATTTGTAAAACCTCTTCTTTATTTTCGGTAGATGATAATACTTCTTTTCCAAAAGCATCAAATACTGCTGAATGCCCATTAAAATGAAATCCGTTTCCATCTTCTCCTATTCTGTTTACGCCAATTGTATAGCATTGATTTTCTATAGATCGAGCTTTTAAAAGTGTATCCCAAGCATCAATCCGTTTTATAGGCCAATTAGCTAAGTAGATTAGTACATCATAGTCCACATCATTTCTACTAAAAACTGGGAAACGCAAATCGTAACAAATAAGTAGACAGATTTTCCAACCTTCTTCTTCCACAATCAATCTTCCTTTTCCTTTACTGATGTATCTTTCTTCTTTAATAAGTGAGAATAAATGATGTTTGTCGTAAGTATGTATTTCCCCGCTTGCAGAAATCCAAACCAGACGATTAAAAACTTTTTTATTTTCCGTTATCATTAAAGTGCCGGCGATAGCACAATTTTTTTGTTTGGAAATTTCTTGCATCCAATTAATTGTTTTACCATCCATTTTTTCTGATAAGTGATTGGACTGAGGACAAAAAGCAGTATTGAACATTTCTGGAAGTAAAATAATATCCGTTTCCGAAATTTTGGAAATTATCTCTTCAAAATGAGAAAGGTTTTTATCTACATCTTCCCAAAAAAGTGAAGATTGGATGAGTGTTATGTTAAGATTTTTCATAAAGCAAACTTACAGAAATATTATGGGAAATATAATAAAGAAAAAAGTCGGGGTAGCAGGATTATAACCTACACTCACTTCTCTAGTTAGAATAAGAGAACCTTATAGGCTCCCAATTAAGCAATAAAATAAAAAGAAAAATCAATAATATTACAAATAGAGCAAGTGGAATAAATAACAGATATCTTATTATTTTAGATAATTTCTTCTTTTTTTTAATATCATCAGTTTTAGTAGATTTAAAAAATAATATTACTATCGGTAACAACCACAGAATAAAAATAAACCATATTACTTCTTCTCCTTCAATAAATTGAGTGTGAGTCGCTGATTCTGAGTGATTATAATGATTATTGCTAATATTATTTACTGGAAAGGAAGCGTAAATTACATTTGCTAGAAAAATACTAATTGAAAAAATCAATTTTTTCATTCTACAATAATATATAAAATTCTTGGGAAATAAAAATAAAAAAAGTCGGGGTAGCAGGATTCGAACCTATTTACTAATATGAAGATAGAAATAAATTTTCTCTATTTTTTGAAAATTTTCCTGAATAAAATCATAAAAGGATCAAAATATCTGTCCACTACTCTTTCTTTAAGTGGAATAATACCGTCATCTGTAATTTGAATATCTTCAGGGCATACTTCTGTGCAACATCTTGTAATATTACACATCCCAGATCCATAATCTTCCTTAATAGCTGGAATTCTATCAGCATCATCCATAGGATGCATTTCCAAACTAGCAAGACGAATCATAAATCTTGGACCAACAAATTTATCTTGAGCTCCCTGATCTCTAATAACATGGCAAACATTCTGGCACAAATAACATTCAATACATTTTCTAAAGTGCTGTGTTCTTTCC
>JABGSE010000084.1 GCA_018647945.1 Flavobacteriales bacterium
TATTTCACCATCTAATTCTAATCTTTTTAAAATTCTGCTCACTACTACCCTGGAAGTATTCAACTCCATTGAAATAATATTATGAGTTATATAAAGAGTTTCATCTTTATTTACAATTACTTTATCTTTAAGGTGTTTTAAAATTCTTTCATTCATATTCATAAAAGCTAAAGAATCTATCGCCTCTAACATTTCTGTAAATCTGTTGTTATATGAACCAAAAACAAAAGCTCTCCAACTTTTATAATGCAACCAATCTTCTAACTTATTAATAGGAATAAGAAGTAATTCCGTGTCACTTTCTGCAACAGCTTTAATTTCACTTTTAGCACCCTTCATACAACAATTAAGCGTCATAGCACAAGTATCTCCACCTTCAATAAAATACAAAATGTAATCATCACCATCATCATCAGTTCTAAAAACTTTAATAGCCCCAGAAATAATTAAAGGCATAAAAACCATTTCCTGTCCAATATCCATTAAATAGTCATTCTTATAAACTCTTTTCAATTGCCCTTCTTTGGCAATTTCATCAATCAATTCTTTTTCAAATAAAAAAGAAAAGTTGTCGGTAATTATTGTTTTAATATCCATTATGATTTAAATTTTATGATAAAAGTATGAAAATTCTCCTGAGAATAAGATAATTTAAAATTGTACAATTCGCATATACTTTTTACTACCGAAAGTCCTATTCCTAAACTCTTCTTATTTATTGCAGATTTACTAAATCGGTCAAATATTTTTTCTGCAGGGAAAGGTAATTTCTCTCCACTATTAGAAATTGTAAAACAATTATTTTCAATAGAGATACTTATTTCCTTTGTATTGTTATTGTGTAAAATTGCATTTCGGATTAAATTATCAATCATTGTTTCTGCCAGATATTTATCCATGTAAATATGAGTAGTGTCTAACAAATTGAGTTTCATTCTAATATTGTTTTCCTCTACCGAATCTGAAAATAATTCCAACTGATCTTTTAATAATAGATTCAGAGAGAAAGTAGACCCTTCACTGTAAAAACGATTGTCAATTTTAGTAAGGAAAATAAGAGCTTGATTTATTTTTGAAAGACGATTGGTAGTTTCCATCAATAAGGCCAATTGCTCCATTTGATGTTTTGTAAGGTTGTCGGACTGCATCATCTCATCTATTTTAGTACTGATAATAGCGAGTGGAGTTTGTAATTCGTGAGATACATTTTCGGTATACTCTTTCTGTAATTCAAAATCTTTTCGGATGGTATCTGCCATTTTTTGTATTACAGTATTCATCTTTTTAATTTCAAACAATTGTGCAGAATCCAGATGTAATCTCTCATTATTATTCCAATCAAATTCTTCTAATTTCTGGATAGTACTGTAAAATACTTTTAGGGTATTTTTTACCGAATGTCGGTTTACAAAAAACAAAATAAGGAAGAAAACAAAAGCCAAACCTACATTCATTATCACAATTTTTGCAATTAATAAATCTGTTTTTGTTTGAGATTGCAGGATTGTGATTCTATAATTCTGATTGGCTACAACATAATGAAAATGTAATTGTCGATACAGTATGTATTTTCCGTTTTCTATGAGAACTGTATCCGAAAAAGAAGATGTAATTTCAGAATTGGTTTTACTTACAAATACATCATTGGAATAAAAGCGTTCCACATTATCGGGCTCAATCTGTTTTTCCAGATTTATTTTTTTTTCTAAAAGTGTATCGTTTAAATTAGAGGAGATAATAGTACGAACTGAAAAGTACATAATAATACTCCCCACCAGAAAAAAAAGAACAGATGCAGAGATAAAAGTTAAGCTCGATTTTGTAATTAACTTCATATTATTCTACTGAAAATTTATATCCTATTCCATATACATTTTTTATGTACTCAGTACTACCCAAACTTGCCATTTTCTTTTTTAGGTTTTTAATGTGAGTATAAACCAGATCGTCCGAAAAACTATAATCATCATAGTTAGACGACATAAATTCTCCTAATATAGTTTTACTTATCACTCTATTTTGATTAGAAACAAAATACAACAATAAAGAAAATTCTTTGGAAGTTAAATCCACCACTTTATCGTTTACCAATACTTTCATTTCTTCTGGAAAAAGAGTCAATTCGTTTAGTACAATCTTTTGGTTCTCCTCCATATTCAACCTTCTTACTAACGATTTTATACGGGCATTCAACTCTGGAAAAAAGAAGGGTTTTGTTAAATAATCATCCGCACCAAGTTCCAATGCTTCTACCTTTTTATTAAGTGCGTCTTTTGCAGAAACAACAATAACTCCCGTTTCCTGATTTTTATTTTTTATTACTTTTATTAAGGATAGTCCATCTCCATCCGTCAAACCCAAATCCAACAAAACGGTACTAAACGAATGTTTTTTTATTAGTAAAATAGCAGACTTTACATCCGGAGCATGAAAACAATTGTAATTATTTTCTTTCAGGAAATTAAGGGTAGAAATAGCCAATTCCTTTTCATCTTCCACCAATAATATATTTATTTTTTTAATCATTTCTTATCATGTTCATCCCTACAGAAAAAACTATCAACAGAAAACAAAGCCCAAAATACAAAAGGTTTTTTCGGAACTTCTCTTTATCATCCTCCAAGTTTTTAGCATATACCAATCCCAAATGACCAAAAACAATGGCAAATAGCATCAATATAGTATGTTCCACTGCCCAAAAACGAGCTGAAAAATACATATTAGCATGATCTTGAGTGACTAATGTTTCTAATTTATTGATGTGAATGGCATATAATATCATTCCTAAAATAAGCTCCAAATAAAGAAGTACAACTGCAAATACAGGAATGCTTACTTCTGAAAAAGAAGAAAAAGAAACTTTATTAAACACTCCAAAAAGGGAGCGTACTACAATATAAAATGCAATACAAACCAATAAAATACTGATCACAATATGAAAGATAAGAATAGCCGAATACATACTGCAAAAGTAAAAGATAGATGTTATATATTAGAGAATAGACAAAAAGTTTTTGAAATGTGATTTTTAACAATAGAAAAGAAAATTATTATTAGAAGATATGCAAGAATTACGAAAGTAATTAGTCCACCAAAAATCCTTGATGAGGCTTTAAACTTTCTCTTAATGGAGCAACTAAATCCTTTGCTACAATCATAAAAGCTGTTGAGGTAAATTCGCTTTGTTTTTGGGTGGCAAACTCTACAACCTCAATCTTTTCACTTTCGGCATATTCCTTTAAATGAATCAAGTGGTGTTCGGCAGTCTTCAATGATCCTTCCCCACTAAAATTCCATACTAACTTTACATTCATATTACTAGAAAATAACACCTTTTACAACTAAATAAGGCAATAATATATATATAATTGTATCTCTTATCAAATAAAACATAAAGAAGTAAAATAATATTTTCCATCCTCCTTTTTTTACAATACCTTTGAATCCTTCTTTTTTGTAAATTGCAGTGTAACCCTTCATGAAATCTGGTATGAAACTAAAACGCTTACCAAAATCTTGATATAGACACAAAAGAAATAAAGAAAGAATTATAAGAAGATTCATTATAAATTATTTAATAAGATTTATATAAAATAAAAAGCACGCAAAAATCGCACTTTTTATTTTATTAGATTATTAATTTAGAAGTTTATTGATCCATTTGATTGATACACGTAATTAAAAGTATAAAAACCACCATAGTCTCCTTGAGAAGGTTGTGGATCTTCAGAATCATAATAGTATAAAATCTCCATCTTAGCATATTTATTATCATGAGTTCTAAAAACTAAAATTTTTCCGGCAATAGGAGACAATATATGAGATTCATGGTTATATGAAGCCCATCCTTGACCTGAAATACCTAAGTCATCAATTATAGCAGGGTCCAACTCATTATCTTGAGTTAATCTACCTACATCAACTGTTTTAATGTCTGACATAACACCTATATCAATATAAACTGCTGCATTACCTATTCTTTCTGGCTGGTTAACGTTATAACTATCTCCTCCATTAACAATAATTGTAGTTCCACTAAATGCTACATCCCAATTATCATGACTTACTGTATCTCCTTCTGAAAAACTAAACTTCTCAAACTTACCAGTCACTAAAGAATCAAGAATATTAACATCATATTGGCTTGCATTTAACTCAACAAAAGTAATTACATCCTCATCTATAATAATATCATTATTACTGCTTTTCTCACAAGAAGCGAATAATAAAATAAATACGGATAATAGAAAATTTAATTTTTGCATCTTTTTATTTACAGCCAGAGTTCCAGTATGAATTCATAGGATGCTCAGGAAGTACACAAATTATTGAGTCTGTAGTTGCTGCATTTGCTGCTGCTGCCCCAGTTGTATCTCCTCCTAACATTACAATATCCATTGGATTATGAGTAGTGAAATTATAAAGAAATGCTCCTTGACAATCACCACAAGAATCAACAGCTGCCACTCCATTCAAAATACCATCACAATCTGTACAACTAGCATTCCATAAAGGGTTCATTGGATTGTTAGGACTAGCAAACATTTCATTAGCATCTAATATCACATTAATAGTATCATTTACTTCTCTTACATCATGGTTAACAATACTGTATACCGTCCATTTATGACAGTCTCCACAATCATCAATAATTGCAGTACCATTTTCAATACCCGAACAATCTAAAGGTAATGGTTCAGTTGTTTCACAAGCTGTGAATATCATTGTTAACGCACTCAATGATAATACTAATTTTGTTTTCATTTTTGTTTTCATTTTTGTTATTATTATGTTAAATTTATTTTAAGGTTAATATAGTATAATCTTCCAGAAATATTACTAATATATTCTGGGTTTGTAAATCCAAATATATTCTTTACTCCAATTTGGAAAGATTTAAATGAACTTATTTGATGATTTAAAGCTACATCACATAAAGTATAAGCATCTACAAATTCATCATAAGTATCTAGAATGTTATTTCCATTAAAATCTGAAAGAGCATATTTACTTCTGTAAGTAATTATGGTATTCAACTCTGTTTTATCATTTAAATGACAATTGAGTTTAATATTTGCAGTATGTCTGGATCTATTAAATAATCCAAAGTAATCATCTTTATTAAGCTCAATACTTTCTTGTGTTTCAGGGTCTCTTGCGTAATATGATGTGTCATTTCCAATTTCCTTTAGTACTTCTGTATCGTAAGCATAAAGCAATTGGTATCCGAATTTAATTTCCCAATAATCAGTTTTATATTGAGTATTAAATTCCATTCCTTTTGTTTCAACCTCATTAATATTAAAATAGCTATAAATATTAGTATTGTTCTCCGATAGGGCTACTAGTTTCCATTCAATCAGATTATTTACCTTATTATTGAAATAGTTTACATCAAAATGCAACTTATTTGATGGATTATATCTTGCACCAATATTTAAATTTACAGAAGTTTCAGAGTTTAAATTAGAATTAATTTGTGAAAAAGGAATAAATATTTCTTGAATCATACCATCATATTCCATAGAAACTAATCTATCAAAAGCTACATCTCTTCCTAAAACAGTATACCCAATTGTAGAATTTGTAAAATCAAAATATCTTTGTCTGAAATCTGGAACTTTATATCCACTACCAATAGAGGAGTTGATTTTTATGTTATCCGACAATGAAATTCCTAAAGCCAACTTATTAGATATTTCAGGAGAATAATCAGAATAATGATCAAATCTACTTCCAGCTATTATATTTATATTATCAAAAGTAGTTACTTCCAACTGTCCGTAAATAAACTTTAAATCTTGGATTACTTTATCAGAAAAATCTTCTCTATCCAATTGTTCTTTTATTACACCTACTCCTATTATACCTTTTGCTGAATTCAAAGAAATATTCATTTTAAATTCAGATTGAATAAGTGTATGATCATAAAAATTATCAACAAATACTATCTCATTGGAATCTAACAAGAATTCATCTGTTTTATAATTGGTAACATAAATTTCTGCTTCTTGAGAAAACTTTGAATTCAAAAAATACTTTAAAGATGTTCTAAAATTCCATTCATTAATCACACTTTCTCCTTCATATAATGTGTTAAACTTTTCAGTAGTATACAGTTGATTTTGACTAAAATATCTTGCATGGGAATTTACAATAAATTTTTCTGAAAATCCATATTGTAATTTTGTACTAAATGTATAATTATTAAAAGGGTTAACTGTTTTTAATAAATCTGAATTGATTAAATCATAACCATCAGTTTTATAAAAATCAAATGAATTAGAAAGATTTAACTTTCCTCTCTTATATTGATATAGAATATTTGGATTGATAGTGTTATGAGAACTATATTTAAATCCTAAATTAATTTTATTCCCATCTTTAATCTGTTTTTTAGTAATAAGATTAATTACTCCTCCCAAAGCATTTGACCCATACAAACTAGAGGAAGCTCCTTTGATTATTTCAATTCTTTCAATATTTTCAATCGAGATCCTATTTAAATCTAGAGCTCCAAATGACCTGCCAATCAGCGGCGCTCCGTCTATCAGAATAGTTATATATGAAGCATCCAAGCCTTGTATTTGTAATCCTTCTGTCCCTGTTCTTGTTGGTACAGTTATAATACCTGTTTCTTTTGTAATCACTTCATCTAATTTACTTGCAGATGTTAGGGATATCTCTTTCTCAGTTATTACTGAAGTAGGAATAGGTAAATTCTCTAAAGAGATTGATGATTTTGTTGCAGAAATTGTTATTTCTTTTAATTTACTATTAATGATAATAGAATCCTCTTGATTCTGAGAAAAAGAAAAGTAACTAGAAA
>JABGSE010000020.1 GCA_018647945.1 Flavobacteriales bacterium
TAAATTAAGAGTAGATAGTATTTCTAACCCAACAGGATCAGACTGGCAAATGGCTGGTGGATTTGGGGTTAACTATCCAGCACTTTCTGTTAATAAGTGGGGATTAGTTGCTGGTGAGACTTATAGAGGTCAAGCCAGAACATGGTGTAATCCAGCTGCTGGTCTTTACAGATCTCCAAGCTGGACTGCATTAATCTGGTGGACTCAACCAACTGCTATTAGAATTTCAAATCCTAATATAGAAGAAAGACAACTAGTAAAAGTTACTGACCTTTTAGGTAGGGAAGTAAATCTTGAAAAGGTGATTGACAGAACTACACTCTTTTATATTTATAATGATGGTAGTGTGGAAAAGAAGGTAATTATTGAATAATTACTCAAAAAACTTTTCTGAAAAATTAATGAGGTGTAGTTTTTCGGAAGCACGAGTTAAAGAAGTGTAAAGCCATCTGAGGTATTCTTTGTTTAGCATTTCATCTGTAAAGTAAGATTGTTCTACAAAAACAGATTTCCATTGTCCCCCTTGCGATTTGTGGCAAGTTATAGCGTAAGCGTATTTAACTTGTAAAGCGTTTAAGTATTTATCTTCCTTTATGGCTTTGTTTCTTTTGTAAGTAGTTTTTATAGATTTATAATCTTGAGAAACTAAATTGTATAATTTTTTATACCGTTCATAATCCAGAGATGCTTGTTCAATTTCTAAAGTATCGAGCATTACAATTACATCTATTTCTGCTTCCTCCGGATAATCTACCAATTCTATGGTGATATGTGCAAAGTTAAATCCGTATAATTCTTCATATTTTCGGATGTGTTTTACTTTTACTGTATCTCCATTTGCTATAAAACCAGCTTTGCTATCTTCATCTAACCAAGTGTAATTATTCCGAACTACCATTAAGTAATCTCCATTAGAAATTCGTTCTTCTTTCCAGAGTATTTTATGTCTTATTTGTTGGTTATAAAGGTAGGATCTCTTATTGGATTTGCAAATAACAATAGTTTCTTCAATTCCAAATGTGTCGTACGATTTTTCTATTTGTTCTTGTAATTCATCTCCTCCCACTAATCGTTTTACTTCCTCATTACAAATTACTTTTGGGTATTTATAGTTCCCTTCTGAAATCATATTCCTAACATCTGTTGCGTTTTTCAGAATGAGAGAATTTTTCTTCTGTCGAACTACTTGTGTGAGTTCTTTACTGATAACTTGTTTATTGAAATCATGTTCCAAAATATATTCGTCCAAAGCAGGACTTACATCCAAATAAACAGGAGGAAGTTGTGCGGTATCTCCAATCAGAATAAGTTTGCAATCTGTTCCGGAATATACATATTCAATCAAGTCAGCTAACAGATTTCTACTTCCGAAACCTTTGTCGGTATGAGAAGGAATCATGGAAGCTTCATCTACAATAAAGATGCAATTAGAGTTTTGGTTTTCTTGTAAAGTAACAAAGGTATTTCCTTTACTATTGGTTTTAATCCAATATATTTTTTTGTGAATTGTAAAGGCCTGTTTTTTTGAATAAACAGATAAAACTTTTGAAGCTCTTCCTGTTGGGGCCAATAAGGAACTTCTTTTTGCTACTACTGATAAACTTTTTACTAGTGACGAAACTAATGTTGTTTTTCCGGTTCCTGCATATCCTTTTAATAAAAAGATACTTCTGTTTCCTAATGTTGTTACAAAATCAGATATTTCATTTATCAATTCGTCTTGTTGTGGGGTTGGATTGAATTCAAAATTTTCTCTAAGTTTATCTTTTAATTTCTGATTTTTATTCATCCTATTATATTTACTTCCGGATGTATTTCAATTCCAAATTTATCTTTTACAGATTGTTGAATTTCTTTGGCAAGAGATGTAATTTCCTCTCCATTTGCATTTCCATAATTTACCAAAACCAATGCCTGATTTTTATGAACTCCAGCGTCTCCTTTTCTGTATCCTTTCCATCCGCATTTGTCTATTAACCAACCGGCTGCTACTTTTGTTTCTGTTTCTGAATTTTTATAACCTACTATCTCAATAAATTGTTTTTGTATTTCTTTAAATTGAATTGTGGATATAATGGGGTTCTTAAAAAAACTTCCACTATTTCCTATTTCATTTGGATTAGGTAGTTTTCTTTCTCTAATATTGATAACTGCCTTGCAAATACTTTCAGTAGAAATTTCTAATCCAAGATTTTGGATTTCTTCTTTAACATCTCCATATGTTGTATTGTTATTTGGAGTTTTGCTCAAGTTAAATGAAACATGAGTGATGATTACTTTCTCTTTCAATTCATTTTTGAAAATTGAATCTCTGTACTGAAAATTACAATCGGTATTTGAGAAAATTAGTTTTTTTCCATCTTCAATATTTATTGCCCAAACATTTTCAATTACATTTTTCACTTCTGATCCATATGCTCCAATATTTTGCATAGGGGCAGCTCCTACATTTCCAGGGATAAGAGCCATGTTCTCAATTCCTGAAAGCCTGTTTTTAATAGACCATAAAACAAAGTTGTGCCAATTTTCTCCCGCTCCAACTTTTACAGTTTTTAAATCTTTATTTTCAGAGATTATTTCTTTCCCTATTATTTTATTTTTAATAACTAGCCCATCAAAATCCTTTGTGAAAAGCACATTACTCCCACCTCCTAAAATTAGATTTTTGTTGTTTTTAAATTCATCAGAATGGATCAAATCTGAAATATCCTGTTGTGATTGGATAATGCAAAATAATCTACAACTCACATCAATACCAAAAGTGTTTTGATTTTTGAGTGAGATGTTATTTTGGAATTCCATTAAAGTGAGCTGACTTTTGAAATGTTTCCATTTTCAAATTTATAGGTAGTAAATGGAAAAGCTTTTATAATGTTGTAATCGTGTGTTGCAACTACAACTGTTGTTCCTTTTTCATTTATTTCCTTCAAAATATTTATGATTTTTAATGATTTTTCTGGGTCCAGATTTCCTGTTGGCTCATCTGCCAAAATAATTTTTGGATTGTTTAAGAGTGCTCGAGCAATAGAAACTCTTTGCTGTTCCCCTCCAGAAAGTTCGTAAGGCATTTTCTTTTCTACTTTTTCCAAGTGAACCCTATCCAACACTTTTGCAATTCTTTCTTTTATTTCGTGTTTGTTTTTCCATCCTGTAGCACTCAATACAAACTCTAAGTTTTTATAAATGTTTCTATCAGAAAGTAATTGAAAATCCTGAAAAACAATACCCAATTCTCTTCTTAGATAAGGAAGTTTACTTTGTTTTAAGTGTTTCAGATTATATTCTGAAATAGTCGCCTCTCCGTTTTCAATTTCAATTTCTTTATAAAGAGCTTTTAAAAGAGAACTTTTTCCGCTTCCTGTTTCTCCAATTAAGTAAATAAATTCGGACTGTAAAACTTCCAAATTTATATTGTTTAGAACATTTCTATTATTGTAGGAAATATTCAGATTTTTTATTGAAATGATAGATTTATCCATTGTAGTTAAATGTATGTATTTTCCCGTACGGAATTTTATTTATCAATTCCATTATTTCATTTTTGTGTTTTTCCAACTTATTTTTCATCAATCCTCTCTCTTGTTGGTCTAATCTGAAGTACGCTTTTAACGACATATTTTCGTCTCGTATCTGAACAAAATCTGGAATTTTATCTGTTCCTTTTATTTTTAATATATATATCATAATAATTAATGCCAAAATAGTGTTTTTATTGAGTCGAATGTAATAAATGTGTGGCAGAATTGTTAAAAAAATATGTTGAAAACTTATGTTTTACTTTTTAAGGGATTACTCCTTATTACTTAATTTTAAAAACTGATATAAAACATCAAACAATGGTAAGTAGATTTAATTTAATAGTCTTTTTTATACTTTTCTCCTCATCTATTTTCTCTCAAAAATCAGATGCATTTTTGTTATTAGAAGAGGGGAAATATAGTCTTTCTCAACAATTATTTATCTCAGAATTTGAAAATTCCAATTTTGAAAATGATAAATATTTATACCATATTGCAAAATGTTCGGATGAAATAAATAATAAAGATGCAAAGTGGTGGTATCAAAAGTTTTTAAATGATTTTCCAAATTCTGATTATGCTGAAATGGCAAAAAAAGATTTGTCATTTATCTGTTTTACAGAAAAAGATTATTCCAAAACTCATGAATACCTCATCAACTTAAAAAAGGAGGAGTTAAAAGATGATGAATATTATTTCAAATTAGCTTATTCCTTATTTGAAATGGAACAATTTGATGATTCAAAGTTTTATTTTTCCAAGATTAAAAGTCATCATAATAAGTACAAAATATTAGCTACTTATTATTATGCTCATATTGCATACAAGCAAGAATTATACAAAACGGCACTTTCCCATTTTGAACTTTTACAAAGCGATAATTCTTTTGGTTCAATTGTCCCTTATTATATTTCTCAAATTCATTTTTATCAAAAGAATTACAGAAAATTAGTTGACTATATGGTTCCTATTTTAGAGAATGTAATTCAGTCTAGAAAAGAAGAAATAAACAGATTAATTGCGGAGTCGTATTATCAATTGGCAGAATATGAAAATGCTGAAATTTATTTTGAGCATTATTTATCTTTGATAGAAGGAACTCCAAAAATGATTGATTATTTCCAAATGGGACAGATTAACATTTTCATTTCTGACTATAAAGATGCAATTTATTATTTGGAAAAAGTAGATGGACTTTCGGATAGTTTATCTCAGTTTGCATCCTATTATTTAGGAAAAGCATACGTAGAGACTGGAGAAAAGAATTTCGCTTTGCAAGCTTTTAATAATTCTTCTTTTTATAATTTTGACATGGAATTAAAGGAGGAAGCTCTTTTTAATTATGCTAAACTTTCATATGAGTTGGATTTACCGTACAACAATCTTACTTCCATTGCTGATCAGTTAGATGCTCTTCATTTTTCAAAATATAAAAAGGAAGTAAAAAGATTGTTTATTAATATGTTTCAGAGTACAAATCAGTACCAAAAGGCCTTTGATTTTTTGAAAATTAAGCATTTACCAGACGAGCAAGAAAAACAAATTTTACAACGACTTTCCTATTATATTGGGGTGCAAAATTACAACAATGCTAATTATAACAATGCACTCTTAATGTTTGAGTACTCCAGAAAATATCCGTTAAATAAAGAGATTGATGTAATGTGTGTTTATTATTTGGGAGATTGTTATTACCAATTAAAAGATTTTGAAAAGTCGATAAATAATTATTCTGCATTTCTGAAAACCCCATCAAATTCCTTTTTCAAAAGCGCGGGAATTGTAAAATATAACTTGGGATATTCTTATTTTCAGAGTAAAAATTATAAAAAATCTAAAGAATGGTTCCGAAAAGCAGTGAATTCAGAAATTGACAAAAAAAGAATGCATGATGCGAGATTGCGTTTAGCTGATAGTTATTATATGCTCTCTGATTTTGAAAGAGCTGCTCATTCTTACCATAGGTCAGGTTTGGATATTCATATGAAGGATTCTCATTTTGATATGGATTATTCGGTTTATCAAGAATCCAAATGTTATGGACTCATTTCCGACTATCAACATCAGGAAAAATGTTTAAAAGCAATTATCAGAGAAGTTAAAGAATCTCCTTATTACCAAAGAGCGCTAATGGATTTGGCTACACTTTACAAAAATCAGAATCGTTCGGCAGAAGCTCTTATTCAGTACGATAATGTTTTGGAAGTTTCCAATAGTGATGAGGTAATTTCATTGGCACTTTTAAGTAAAGGACTCATTTATTTTAATGCGGATGAAATAGAAAGTTCTATTTCTTACTTGAAACAAATAATTACTGATTACCCGAAAACTACATCTTTTAAACAGTCTTTACTTGGTTTGCAAAATGTATATATGGAAATATCCAAAATTGATGAATATCTTACTTTTGTCAAAACCATTCCTTCTGTTGATATTGCTGTTTCTGCGCAGGATTCTTTAATGTATCAGTCGGCATATAATCAGTATAGCGATAAAAATTATGAAAGAGCAAAAAGTAATTTTAATAATTATTTAGAGAAATTTACTGAGGATGGAATTTTTACGATTCCCTCAACTTATTATTTATCAGAATCTTGTTTGAAAACGAATGATACATTATCCGCTGTTGAAGGTTTTCAAATTCTTGTAGGGTATGGTACTTCCATTTACTTAGAAAGTTCTTTGGTTCATCTCTCTCGCATTTTGTATGATGTAAAAGATTATTCTATGTCAAATAAATATTACCAAATGTTAGATACAGTTGCTTCCAGTAATAGTCTGAAAAGAGAAGCAGTTATCAGATTGATGTACGGATATGAAACAGAAAATGATGAATTGGCTGTTTCTTATTCCGGGAGGGTTTTGGAATTGCAAAAAGTAGATGAGAGATTAATAGCAAGGGCAAAAATAATTATTGCTCGTTCTGATTTTGAAAATGGAAATTTTGCAAGAGCAAGTTCTTTGTGTAATGAAATAGTAAGTTTGACAACAAATACTGATGGAACTGAGGCAATGTATAAAATTGTATATTTCACTTATTTGGAAGAAGATTATGAGAAAACGGAGGAGTTAATTTTTGAAATGGCCGATAAATATTCCTCCGACCATTGGATTGCAATGGGATTTGTTCTGCTTGCGGATGTTTATGTGAAACAGGAAAATAATTATCAGGCAAAAGCAACTTTGGAAAGTATAATTGAAAATCATGATGGGGAGGATGTGGTAAATATTGCCAGAGAGAAATGGGAAAATATTGTAGAAAGAGAAAGTTTAAATAAGGTGGATATTGAACAAACTGATGCAACTATTGAAATTGGTGTAGATGAGTTTAATTATGAAATTAATTATTTGGATTTACAAATAGATGAAGAATTTTAAAAGATAAAATTATGAAATACATTAAACTATTAATATTGTTATTTGTCGGAAGTTTTCTTTCTGCTCAGGATATCAATCCTACAGAAGTTACGGTTGTGGAAGGATTTATACCCTCAATACCCAGTTCAAAAAAAATAACGGAAACCGCCTCTTTTACTGATACTGTAGAAATTGACAAATCTCAAACTTACACTTTTATTGACAAAATAATTGATGCCAATTACAAAGCAAAACCACTGAAAGCAGCTTCAGTAAGTGGGGAAAAACTATCTGATTTATACGCTTCAAAAGTGACTTTGAATTTTGGTTCTCATTTTACAACTTTATCAAAAATTACGGTAAACAGTTTAAGAACAAATAATTTTTCTTACGGGCTTACTCTTAATCATTTTTCAAATAGTTATAGAGAGAAAAAATATAAGAATTCTTTAAATCAAGTTAATTTATATGGAAAGAAAATTGGAGAGAAAAATATCATTGTTTCAAATTTTCAGTATGATAGAAGAACTGCCTTTTATTTTCAGGAACTATCTATTACTGCTGATGAAAAATATTTTAGGAATAGATTTGCATACACAAAATTAGGAGCTTCTATTATGTCCAAAGAATTGTCCGCAGATCTGTTAAAACACTATACTACTTTCTTTATTTCCGATTTAAACGAACAATCCGAAAATCAAATTCATTTGAGTTCAGTTTTAAGTAAAACAATAAAAGGATATCCTATTAATTTGGAGTTAGAGTTTAATAATTACCTAAATTATTCCAGAGAAGAAATATCTTTTGGTAGAGAAAAAAGAAATATAAAGTCATTTCATTTTAGTCCTTCAACTTCCTTTTCAAAATATGGTTTTGACTTTGATTTAGGATTAGAACTTCATTATCAATCGGATGAATTTGATAGTATTATGGAGATATTTCCACAAATAAAAATTACAAAGGAATTGGTGAAAAACATTCTTTCAGTAGAAGGTGGTGTTCGTCATTCCGAAAACAGACATACCATAAAATCACTTTCTGAAGCAAATCCATACATTCATTCTTTTGGAACAAATCAGGGTATAATAGGTAATGATTACACATTAAGTTTAAAAACTACTGATACTGATGAGTTCTATGTTTCTATGAGAAATGTTTTGGGTAAGGATGAGGTATTTACGGGAAGTGTTGCATACGGACATGTTAAAAATCTTCAATCATTTGTTTTAACTTCCAATTCTAATTATAATCGTTTTGTTGCTCAATATCAAGATGTGTGGCAGTTACACGCAAATGCAAATTATGAATGGCAAATTAATGATTTATTAGGTATTCAGGCAAATGTAAACTATTACAATTGGGGAGATGTAACAGTGTCTCAGAGCGCGAAAGTTGATGCAGAGGCTTCATTATCAGTTAATTTTCAAGACAGAATAAAAGTATATCCGTCTATTAGTTATTTGGGAGAAAGAACATCAGAAAGTAGAATATTTGATTTTGAACCAAGTTCAGAATTTACATCTCTCGATCCTCAGTTTCACGCCAATTTGGCAATACACTATAATTACTCAGAATTAATGTCTGCATTTGTCAAAATTAACAACATTACAAACTCCAAAAAAGATATTTGGGAAGGGTATAGAGAAATTGGAATAAACGCCCTCTTTGGATTGAGTTATTCCTACTGAAAAAGTTATTAACTTTTGTTGAAAAACTAAACATCATTTTATCGTGAAAAAACCACTTTTTTGCCATAGTAAATTTGTATATTTGTCCAACTTTAAAATAAGATAAAAATTACATTAAAATATGAGTGAAGAAAATAAAAATCAGGAATATAGTGCGGATAATATTCAGGTACTTGAAGGTTTAGAAGCGGTAAGAAAAAGACCAGCCATGTATATTGGTGATATTGGTCAGAAAGGACTACATCATTTGGTGTATGAGGTGGTGGACAATTCTATTGATGAGGCTCTTGCTGGACATTGTTCTCATATCGATTGTTTTATCAATGAAGACAACTCTATTACAGTAACCGATAATGGTAGGGGTATTCCGACAGGAATGCACGAAAAAGAAGGTCGTTCAGCATTAGAAGTTGTTATGACGGTTCTTCACGCTGGGGGTAAATTTGATAAAGGATCGTATAAAGTTTCTGGTGGACTTCACGGAGTAGGTGTATCGTGTGTAAATGCGCTTTCAGAAGATTTAAGAGTTGAAGTACATAGAGAAGGAAAAGTTTTTGAACAAGAGTATAAAATTGGGAAACCACAATATGATGTAAGGGAAATTGGAACTACTGATAAAACAGGAACTTTTGTTACTTTCAAACCGGACACTTCTATTTTTGAAGATACAGTTTATCATTTCGATATTTTAGCAGCTAGGTTGAGAGAGCTTTCCTTTTTAAATAAAGGAATTAACCTTTCTATTACTGATAAAAGAAGAACTGATGATGAAGGTGATTTTATAAAAGAAGAGTTTTATTCAGAGGGAGGATTAAAAGAATTTGTTAAGTTTTTGGATGGAACAAGAGAATCTATTTTAAATGATGTAATTTATTTTGATGGTGAGAAAGATGGAGTTCCTGTTGAGGTTGCAATGGTATACAATAATTCATATACAGAAAATGTACATTCCTATGTAAATAATATCAATACTCATGAGGGAGGTACACATCTTTCTGGTTTTAGGAGAGGACTTACCAGAACTTTAAAGAAATATGCCGATAACTCAGGGTTACTAAAGAAAGTAAAATTTGAAATTTCTGGAGATGATTTTAGAGAAGGCTTAACTGCTGTTATTTCTGTAAAAGTTATGGAACCTCAGTTTGAAGGACAAACAAAAACCAAATTAGGAAATAAAGAAGTCACTACTGCAGTTTCTCAATCTGTAAGTGACATGTTAACCTTTTATTTAGAAGAGAATCCTGCTCAAGCACAAATTATTGTACAAAAAGTAATTTTAGCAGCAACTGCTAGAAATGCCGCCAGAAAAGCAAGAGAAATGGTACAAAGGAAGAGCGTGATGACTGGATCTGGTCTTCCTGGAAAGTTGTCAGATTGTTCAGAAAGAGATCCGGAAAAATGTGAAATATTTTTAGTTGAGGGAGACTCTGCAGGTGGTACAGCAAAACAAGGAAGAGATAGACATTTTCAAGCAATTCTTCCACTAAGAGGTAAAATTTTAAATGTTGAGAAAGCAATGCAACATAAAGTTTTTGAAAATGAGGAGATTAAAAACATGTACACTGCTTTGGGGGTGTCTGTGGGAACGGAAGAAGATGAAAGAGCTTTAAATATGGAGAAATTGAGATATCATAAAGTGGTAATCATGACGGATGCTGATATTGATGGTAGTCATATTGCAACTTTAATTCTTACTTTCTTTTTTCGTTATATGTACGAATTAATCGAA
>JABGSE010000085.1 GCA_018647945.1 Flavobacteriales bacterium
CTTTCGGATATATTTAGTCCATACCTCCCCTACCATCTTATTTATATCTTCTGAAACCTTAAATAAAATGAGTAAAGGAAAGTAAAGTACAAACAATATGAAAAACCTTAATACAATACTGTAAAATACATTTTCAGGGAAAGTAATATTATGAATAGCCAAATACACCAAAACAATAAGTAATATCGCCTTAACTGTATTAAAACTAAAAGGTTGAATGCCCATTTTAAGTTTTACAAATATCATTTTAATAACATTAAAAAGTAATACCGAAAGTGCGGTAGCGAAAGCAGCTCCATTTATCCCAACAATATCGTAAGCAGCTAAAGGACTACTTTCTGGGATAAAAATAAAGTTAGTATATAAAGTGATGCAAAGTAGTATAAAGTTAGAATATAAGTCAAATTTATAGTGTTTAGAGTTTACAATTATAATTCCGTTTACACCTGTAGCAACATTAAACAATTGAGAAAAAGCAATAAACAATACCACCAACTTCCCTCCCTGAAATTTTAAAGGCAACAAACTTAATCCATCATCAATATTTAGCCAAAGTCCTAAAAATATAAGCCCTCCAAAAACAAGTTGGTTTATAGAAGATTTGGAATAAATATCTTTAATTTCTTTTAAATTATTATTCTCCCAAGCTTTAGCCAGTAAAGGAGTAGCAATAGATCCAATAGCCCTTGCAGGAACTCTGATAACATTCCCAATAAAAAAGGCAACCGTATAAAAAGCAACTTCTTTGTAACCTATAAGTTTGCCAATCATCATCATATCTACTTTAGAAACCAAAATTCCAGAAGCACCTCCAGCCAGTACATACAAACCGAATAAGAGTAATTTTTTACTTTCAATCTCATCAAACTTAAAAGTAATTTTATAATTAAATTTCCTGAAAATAGTAATGGACAAAATTATAATCATTACCAAATACAAAGAAATATACAGATTAAGAAAGGTTTGAAAATCAATATAATTATACCAATGTAAAAACAATAATAAAATATTCATTCCTTTCAGGAAAACTTCTCTTAAAAAAATAGGAATAGTAGCATTTAACAGAGACCTGGAAAGAGAAGAAAGGACCTCAAAAAAGGAAAGAAAGGCAACCATAAAAAACACCAAATGAAAATTTAATTTCAATAAAGTATAAGTTTTGAGTTCCGCTATCTCTGTTGAAGCTGGTTTTAAAAACTCTAGAAAACTTTCTTTAAACAGATAATAAAACAACAATACTAATAAAAAACCAATTACAGGAATCAGAAACGACAAAGTAATAAGTTGATTTTTATTTTCTACTTTCGGAAAAAAACGAATTAATGTTTTTGGAGTTCCTAAAAAAGAAAAAGTAGAAATGACTATAGAATAAGCTACTATAATCTGAAGTAATCCCAAATGTTCTGGATGTTCATTAAAAGCATTTGGATATAAAATAATAGTAGAAACAGCACCAAACATTAAACCTATATAAAAATAGATTGAATTCTGAATACTCTGTTTTCTTACAATTCCCATTACATTTTATCTAATAAATCCGACAATTGTTGTGTTAATTTCTTTCTAGTAAAATTATTGATTTTATCAGAAGCAATAAACTCTTCTTTATTCTCAAATAACGAAATAATACTTTCTTTCAAATTATCATCTGAGTAATCATGATAAATACCACTTTTAGTTTTCTCCATTAATTTTTGGGTATCACTTTCTTTTGGTCCGAATGCCAAAATTGGTCTTTTAGCAGCAAAATATTCAAATATTTTTCCTGGGTAATTTCCAATTCCACTTACGGAATTAAAAAGCAATAACAGTAAAACAGACGCTTCATTATATTGATTTAAAACTTCTTTATGACTTAGATATCCAAGTACTTTTACTTTGGTTTTTAAATGAAAATATTGAGTGATATTTTGCAATACTTCTGTATCAATATTTCCTGAAAGTCTTATCTCTAATTTTTCGTTAAATTCAGGATTTTCATCACATAAATCATGTAATGTTTTCCATAAATTTTTAGGATTTCTTAGGTGATTTAAAAGTCCAAAATGACCTATAATAAACTTATCATTTTCTTTTTCTTTTATTGTGAAATCCTCCTCATCAAATCCGTTTGTAACTAATTTTACATTGTTAGAACCCAGATCTTTAAAAGATTCAACCCAAGTTTCGCTTACGGTCAAACAAACATCCGAATTTTGCAAAACTTCCTTCTCTAA
>JABGSE010000086.1 GCA_018647945.1 Flavobacteriales bacterium
GCCATTATTCATATTCGTCTTGGTCAGTCTGCGCCCTCCAAAGTCTGCACCTTCACATGACAACAAATTTCCATCAACATCAAAAGCAAGACCAAGCGCCATACCACTTGGAGAGCGGAAAACTTTTGTTTCTCCTGTTTGAGGATTATAATTCCAAATTATTCCAGCTTTCATTCTCTTTAGGTTGGTAATAATAAGGTCTGAAAAGTATAAGGTGCCATCAGGACCCATTGTCGGTCCCTCTAAGAGCACTCCCTCTCCACCTGAAAAGACTTCTTTGATTTTTGAATTTGGATTAATTATATCAGACTCTAAAGTCTTAGTTTGCCCAAACCCAATCATAGGTAAGCAAAGTAATATAAGTAGTAGTTTTTTCATAATAATGTGTTTTAGTTGTTTGTTAATCTATTGATTTAATTGTTATTTTAAATAGTTTCCATCTGGATCTAAATTACCTGCTTTTATAAAATCTAAATAGTCTTCCTTTGATAAGTGTAGTTTTTTACCCTTTAAAATAAATTTATCATTAATCCACGAGCCATTAGGCTGCGTTTCTTGATTGTATTCAACACTGCTTTCAAATACTCTGTATCTTGTAGCTACATCCCAACCAGTGCTAATCTCAACTCCCTCTCCTTCTCCGTGTCTTAATCCATCTTTAAACATTCCAGAATAAATATACTCGTATTTTTTAAAATATATTTTCCCATAAGAAATGGTAGGATTTAGAATTTTATATGAAGATATTCCAACACTTGAGTAGTTGCGCCACTGAGGATATAAATAGATTGCTACTCCTTCTCCATTTTCACAATCACCAGAAACACATTTCTTAGTTTTTCTCACAGTGAAGCACAGGAAAAGAATAGAAATAAGGAGTATAATTCCCATTACATATTTTAACCTTAGGTATTTATGTATCATAATTGTAAGTTTTTAATTTTTCCAAATATAGTCATATTCAATATTTTCATCCAAATATTTAGCTACATAAAAGTTAGCTCCCTTGTCTTTTTCGTATTTAATGTGTGATATGAACTTCTTGTCAGATAGTCTATTAGAAGTCCAGAAAGTGTCTATATCTTTGTTATATCACCCTTTACGAGTAAGTGATTATGAACAGAACTACCAGACCTATGCCACTCTTAAACCCAAAACATTTAAACTTTAATATAGTTAGGGGGAGGTTATTTTTTATCTGTATTTTTAACCCATGACAAAATTATTAGTAGAATGCTGCGCTAACTCTATAGAATCTGCTATAAACGGACAAAAAGGAGGAACAAACAGAATTGAACTTTGTACAGAATTAGAATCAGGAGGAATCACTCCTTTACATAAGGAAATTACACTAGCAAAATCTTTATTAAATATTCCTGTATTTGTTTTAATAAGACCTAGAAAAGGAGATTTCATTTACACCGAAAAAGAATTTCAACAAATTATTTCAGATATAGAATTTTGCAAGAAAACAGGATGTGAAGGAGTCGTAATTGGATCCTTAAATCTGGATGGAAGTATAAATAAAGAACAAACTTCCGAAATGGTGAAAATTGCAAGACCAATGGAAGTTACTTTTCACAGGGCTTTTGATGAGTCGAAAGATATTGAAAATGATTTGAACAGCATAATAAGTTGCGGATGCGATAGATTATTAACCTCTGGAAAGGAAGAAAATGTAGAATTGGGATATAAAAAACTGAAGAAAATTATTCAACTTTCAGAAGGAAGAATCAATATAATGGCAGGAAGTGGACTAAGCCATACAAATATTGAAAAATTATACAACATTGGAATCAGAGAATTTCATCTCTCTGGAAAAATAAAAAACAATGATGGTAAGATAGAAACATCTGAAGAATTAATTAGATTAGCGGTGTCTAAAACTAAAACTCTTGCGTAACTATTTACTTCTAATAATTATCTTCTTTTTCTCCTGTTCTACAGAGAAAAACACTCCAGTTACGCAAAATTTATCTAATTGGGAATTTCAATATAATAACAAGTGGTACTCGACAGAAGTTCCAGGAAATAATTTTTCTGATTTATTAAATAATAACATAATTCCAAATCCTTTTTATGGTACAAATGAAGATAGCTTGCAATGGGTTTCAGAGGAAGATTGGGTATATAAATCAGAATTTACAGTATCAGGAAATGAATTAGAAAAAGAGAGTATATCTCTTTCATTTCATGGATTAGATACTTATTCTGAAATTTATTTGAATGATAGTTTAATTCTTCTAACAGACAATATGTTCCGTAAATGGGAGATAGATGTAAAAAGTATTCTGAAAAAAAATAACACCTTAAAAGTAATTTTTAAAAGTGTAAACGAAATTGAGAAACAGAAAACACGAAATTTAGGACACAATCTTCCAGGAGGGAATAGAGTATTTAGTAGAAAAGTAGCTTTTCATTATGGTTGGGATTGGGGTCCTAAATTACAGACTTCTGGAATTTGGAGAAAGGTAGAATTAAGTTTTTGGGACGATTGTAAAATAAATGATTTTAAAGTAACTCAAAACCTGATAACAGACACTCTTGCTACATTAACTATAGGGATTGAGGTGGAATCTAATTCTGAAAAAACAATTAATATACAAGTAAATGAAAAGATTAATAAAGATGAAAAGATAAAGAGAGGAACAAACAAGATAGAAATTACCTTATCAATAAAAAATCCTGAATTATGGTGGCCAAATGGATATGGAAATCAGAAATTATATGAAATTATTGTTTCCATTTTTGATGAAGATAAACTTATAGAAACACAAACCAAAAAAATTGGATTAAGAAATATTGATTTAGTAACTGACAAAGATTCTATTGGAGAGAGTTTTTATTTTAAAGTAAATGGAATCCCTATTTTCATGAAAGGATCTAACTATATCCCACAAGATAACTTACAAAATAGAGTAACAAAAAGAGATTACCTATCTCTACTTACAGATGTGAAAAACTCCAACATGAATATGATTAGAGTTTGGGGAGGAGGAATTTATGAAGAAGATATTTTTTATGATTTATGCGATTCTTTAGGAATTTTAGTGTGGCAAGATTTTATGTTTGCATGTGCTATGTACCCATCTGATTCTTCATTTTTAGAGAATGTAAAAGAAGAAGCTATTTACAATGTAAAACGTTTACAACATCACCCTTCTATTGCTTTATGGTGTGGTAATAACGAAAACTTTGAAGGATGGCAAAGATGGGGATGGCAAAGTAATTATTCTGAGAAAGAAAAAGAAGACATTTGGAATGGATATCAGAAATTATTTAATGACATTTTACCAAATGCAGTATCTGAAAACTCTCAAACTGATTATTGGGAAAGTTCTCCAAAACTAGGGAGAGGAAACCCTAAACATCAATTTGAAGGAGATGCACACTATTGGGGAGTTTGGCATGATTCAGAACCCTTTAGCAACCTTGAAACTAAAGTCCCAAGATTTATGAGTGAATTTGGATTTCAATCCTACCCCACACTTTCAACTATTTCTACTTTTTCAAATAATTACAATATCAATTCTTCTGAAATATTAAACCATCAAAAACATCCAAGGGGAAATGCATTAATTTCAGAATATATGGGCAGAGAATATAATGTTCCTTCCAGTTTTGAAAAATATATTTATTGTAGTCAGATTCTGCAAGCGGAAGGAATCAGATTAGGAATTGAAGCTCATAGAAGAATGAAACCAATTTGTATGGGGACATTATATTGGCAACTAAATGATTGCTGGCCAGGAATAAGCTGGAGTAGTAGAGATTATTTTGGAAATTGGAAAGCCTTACAATATGCTGTTCAAAACGCTTATTCTCCCCTATTTTTATCTATATCTAAAACAGAAAATGGTGAGATTAATATCTATGGAGTTTCTGATTTGCAAGATGAAGTAAACGATACATTAGAAATAAATATTTATAATATTAAAGGCGAATTAATAGATTCTCATTCTAAGAAAATTGAAATAAAAGAAAATAGTTCTGTTTTACTCTCTTCAGAAAAATATGAATTAAATGATGATAATTTTATTATTGCATCACTTAAAAACAACAAGACAGAATCGAAATCTTTATTTTTAACTCAAATAAAAAACATTGACTTCCCAAATCCTGAAATCACTTACAAATGGGAAGGGAATAAACTAATATTAGAAAGTAAATTTGCAGCATTTCAAATTTATCTTCATGGAATTGATACTCATTTTTCAGATAATTATTTTACACTTTTAAAAAATGAAAGAAAAGAAATTGAAGTATCTGGAATGGAATTTGATAAAAATAATTTAGTAATTTGGTCGCTTTACAACTTAAATAAATAACATTATGTCAGAAAGAAGAAATTTTATAAAAAAATCTGCAATTGGAGCTTTAGGAGCATTTTTATTACCTAAATCAACTCAGGCTATTATGAATACAAATAATAATACACATTCAGCAAAGGAATTCCCCATGGTGATTTCTACTTGGAGGCATGGATTAGCAGCAAATGATGCCGCTATGAACTCCTTACTAAATGGGGATAAAGCAATAGATTCGGTAGAAATTGGAGTAAGAGTTCCAGAAGCTGATCCTGAAAGTAATTCTGTTGGATATGGAGGATGGCCCGATAGAGACGGTCATGTAACATTGGACGCTTGTATTATGGATGAAACAGGAAATTGCGGTTCGGTTAGTTTTTTACAAAATATCAAACACCCTATTTCTGTTGCACGAAAAGTAATGGATGAAACTCCACATGTAATGCTTTCAGGGAAAGGAGCTCTTCAGTTTGCACTTGAAAAAGGATTTGAAGAAGAAAATCTACTCACTAAAAAAGGAGAGAAAAGATGGAGAAAATGGTTGGAAACTTCTGAATACAAACCAATAATAAATGTAGAGAATCATGATACAATTGGTCTTTTAGCACTTGATAAAAAAGGCGATATTTCCGGAGCTTGTACTACTTCCGGTTTAGCATGGAAACTACACGGAAGAGTTGGAGACTCCCCCGTTATTGGTGCGGGAATGTTTGTAGACAATGAAATAGGTGGATGCTGTGCAACTGGAGTTGGTGAAGCAGTACTGAAAACTTTAGGTTCATTCCTTATTGTAGAACTGATGAGACAAGGAGCTACGCCACAAGAAGCCTGTGAAGAAGGAATTGCAAGAATAGTGAAAAATCAGAATTACAAAGACATGCAAATTGGATATTTGGCTATTAATAAAAAAGGAGAGCATGGTTCATATGCCGTACACCCAGGGTTTAATTATGCCTTACACCAAAATGGAGAAAATAAATTAATTGATTCTAATTCTTTTATTAAAAAATGAGGTATTTAATCTTTACAATTGTATTATTTTTCTCTTGTAGTACTCCTGAAAAACAAGAAGTTAATCTTTTGCCAAAACCCCAAGAAATTCAGATAAATGAGGGAGTTTTCACTTTATCAAATAATACTTCCATTATATATGATAGTTTATTTCTAAACGAAAGTAAATACTTACAATCAATCTTAAAAAATTCTTTAAAGGGGAGTAATAATTCTATTATTTTAGAAAAAATAGAGGGACTTGAAAAAGAGGAGTTTTATTTAAATGTCAGTACAAAGGAACTTAAAATAACTGCTTCTACTCCAGAAGGAATTATGAGAGGAATTCAGACGTTAAGACAATTACTTCCATTAGGATTTGAAAAAAATGGAGGTAGTGCAAAAATTCAGTGTTTACAAATACATGATTTTCCAAAATTTAGGTGGAGAGGAATGCTACTAGATTGTTGCCGTCACTTTATGGAAAAGGAATTTGTAATGAGATTTATTGACTTACTTACTTATCATAAAATGAATGTATTACATTGGCACATTACGGAGGACCAAGGTTGGAGAATTGAAATTGATAAATACCCAAACCTAACTAAAAACGGAGCTTGGAGAACCGAAAAAGATGGATCAGTTTATGGAGGGTTTTATACCAAAGAAGAGATAAAAGAGATTATTGAATATGCATCTGAAAGACATATTACAGTAGTTCCTGAAATTGAATTTCCCGGACATTCGGTAGCTGCAATTTCCTCCTATCCTTTTCTTTCTTGTACTGGGAAAAATATTGATGTAGGAACTCAATGGGGAGTTTACAAAGATATTTATTGCGCAGGAAACGATAGTGTTTTCACTTTTATGGAAGATGTATTAACGGAGGTAATGGAGTTGTTTCCTTCAGAATACATTCATATTGGAGGAGATGAAGCTCCAAAATTTAGATGGGAAAATTGCGATAAATGCCAGAAAAGAATTATAGATGAAAATTTACATGATGAACACGAACTACAATCTTACTTCATTACCAGAATTGAAAAGTTTCTAAATGAAAATGGAAGGAAATTAATTGGTTGGGATGAAATTCTGGAAGGGGGATTGGCTCCATCTGCTACGGTTCAATCATGGAGAGGAGAAGAAGGAGGAATAGCAGCTGCAAAAAGTGGACATGATGCCATTATGTCGCCTACCTCCCATTGTTATTTCGATTATGGATTGGACGCTACAGACATGGAAGAGGTGTATTTTTACAACCCAATTCCGGAAGAATTAAATGCACAACAGGCAAAACATATTTTGGGTGGAGAATGTAATATGTGGACAGAACGAGCTCCACAAGAAACAATAGATTCTAAAGTTTTTCCTAGAATATTGGCCATTTCAGAAGTACTTTGGACTTATGGGGAAAAAGATTATGAAGATTTTTACAATAGAGTTCAAAATCATTATAAAAAACTGGATGATTTAGGAGTCACTTACGGATTTGAAGGAGTTCCGATAAAATCGGAAGTAGAATATATAAATGATGAATTTGTTGTGAAATTAATTGCAGGAAATAGAGATATAAAAATAGAATATTCTACCGATTCTGTAAGTTGGACTAGCTATTCCAATCCCTTTACTATAAGCGAAACTTCAACTATTTATGCCAAAGGATTTAAAAATGAAAGTGAATATGGAAATTTCTCTCAAGAGGTAATAAAATGTAAATCTACAGGGAAAAAGGTAGAATATATAATTGCATACAACAAACATTATAAAGGAAAAGAGGAAAATAATTTGACAGATGGACTTTTGGGAAGTATAGAAAATTTTAGAGATGGATATTACCAAGGTTTTTCCGGAACTGATTTTGAAGTTATAATTGATTTGGGGGAAATAACAGAATTTTCAGAAATACATTCTACCTTCTTTCAATACTATTTATCTTGGATTATTCTACCCACTTCTGTAAGTTATCTTGTTTCAGATGATGGAGAAAATTTTACAGAAATTGAAACGATACAAAATGAAATTGATTTAATGCAAGAGGGGAAATTTAAACACGATTTCTTGATAAAGAATAGAACTTTAAAAGGGAGATATGTGAAAGTAAAAGCCAATAATGTTAGTAAACTTCCTGATCAGCACCCAGCAGCTGGCTCGGATGCTTGGATTTTTATAGATGAAATAATTATAAAATGATAAAAAAAATATTTCCTTTTTTAATATTACTTCTGGCATGTAACACAGAAGAAAAATCACTTACAGATTATGTAAACCCTTTTATTGGTACAGGTGGTCACGGACATACTTATCCAGGAGCCTCTTCCCCATTTGGGATGATGCAACTCAGTCCGGACACAAGATTAGATGGTTGGGATGGATGTGGAGGTTATCATTATTCGGATAATGAAATTTATGGTTTTTCTCACACTCACCTTAGTGGTACAGGAGTTTCTGATTATGGAGATGTGTTATTGATGCCAACTACTGGAGAACTCCTTTTAACAAATGGTTCGGACGGAAAAAGGGGGTATAAATCCAAATTTTCACACAATACCGAAACTGCTAAAGCAGGATACTATTCTGTAACTTTACAAGATTACAATATTGATGCAGAACTAACAGTAAGTAAAAGAGCTGGATTTCATAAATACACCTTTAATTCTGACAAAGAAGCTCAACTTATCCTGGATTTAGAGCACAGAGACAGGCTAATTTCTTCCTCTATTGATGTAGTTAATAAAAACAGAATAAAAGGATGGAGACACTCTAAAAATTGGGCAGAAGACCAAAGATTATATTTTCACATTCAACTTTCAGAAGAAATTACAGAAACAATTTACAGAGAGGATAGTTTAGTTACAGGATTTAAATTTGGGGAAATAGAAAAACCTCTTTTGGTAAAAGTTGGAATTTCGGCAGTAAGTAGTAAAAATGCAAAAGAGAACCTGGAAATTGAAATCCCTCATTGGGACTTTAACAAAACCCTTTATGAAACAACTCAACAATGGGAAGAAGAATTAGGTAAAATACAGATTGAAACAAAAGATGAAACAAAAAAAGAAATTTTCTATACTGCTTTGTACCACTCCTTACTCAATCCAAATTTATTTACAGATGTAAATGGAGATTATTTAGGGACTGATTTACAAACTCACAACACTTCACAACAACAATATACCATCTTTTCACTTTGGGACACTTACAGAGCTACTCACCCACTTTTCACACTTATACAAGAAGAAAAAACTTTAGAGTTTATTCAAACTTTTATCCGGCAATACCAAGATGGCGGACAATTACCAGTTTGGGAACTTGCTGCAAACTACACAGGATGTATGATTGGATACCACTCAATTCCTGTAATTTTAGATGCTTATGTAAAAGGAATAACAGATTTTGATACAAAGTTAGCTTTAAAAGCCATGCTTCATTCTGCTAATCAGAATCATTTGGGATTGAAACATTATAAAGAAAACGGCTATATTTCTGCTTCAGACGAACCAGAATCTGTTTCCAAAACATTGGAATATGCCTATGATGATTGGTGTATTGCTGAATTTGCAAAGATGATAGGAAATGATTCTGTTGCATCTATTTTCTATGAAAGAGCACAGAATTATAAAAACCTGTTTGATCCTTCTACAAACTTCTTTAGAGCAAAAAATTCATATTCTTGGTTTTCTCCTTTTAAACCAGAAGAGGTAAATTTTAATTATACGGAAGCTAATGCGTGGCAATATTCATTATTTGTTCCGCAAGATATTTCAGGACACATACAACTAATGGGAGGAAACGAAAAATATGAAACTCATTTGGATAATATGTTTACTGCTTCTCTGGAAACTTCCGGAAGAGAACAAGCCGATATTACAGGTTTAATAGGTCAGTATGCACATGGAAACGAGCCATCACACCACATGGCTTATTTGTACAATTATATTGGGAAATGTGATAAAACACAAAAATATGTAAAACAAATTTTAGAAGAACAATATACAAATCTTCCAGATGGTTTATCTGGAAATGAGGATTGTGGACAGATGTCTTCTTGGTATGTTTTGAGTTCTTTAGGATTGTACTCTGTGACACCTGGACTAAATTATTACAGTATTGGATCTCCCCTCTTTGAAAAATCTACAATTAATCTGGAAAATGGGAATATATTTGTAATTAAAGCAAATAATGTTTCTGATAAGAACTTCTATATACAATCTGCAACTTTAAATGGAGAGGAATATAATAAATCTTATATTACACATTCAGACATAACAGATAGTGGAGAAATTATTTTTGAAATGGGAAACACTCCTTCTGATTGGGGGAATATTGAAATTCCAATCTCAGAGATTAAAAATAACATCATCACTCCAATACCTTATTTTATTTCTGAAAGTCAAACTTTTTCTGATGTATTAGAAATAAAATTAGGATCAGCTATAGAAACAGAAATTTATTATACTATTAATGGTTCAAAACAAGAAAAATACACTAGTCCTATTCAGATAAAATCCGAATCAGAAATAAGTTGTAGATCCTTAAAAGATGGCAAATGGAGTAAAGAAATATCTGCATATTATTATAAGATTGATAATAGTAAATCCATTAACATTCATACAGAATATGCCAATCAGTATGCAGCTGCAGGTGACAAAACACTTATAGACCACTTAAGAGGAGGAGAAAACTACAGAACAGGAAATTGGCAAGGTTATAGAGGTAATATAGTTGCAGATATAGATTTAGGAGAAATAAAAGAAGTTACTTCTATTAGCATTGGATTTTTACAAGATATAAAATCCTGGATTTTTTACCCAAAAACAATTGAAATTTTAACTTCTGAAAATGGAGAATTTTATAATCATTTGTCATTTATTGAAAATAATTTTCCAGATGATAAAGAAGGAACTTTTACTAAAGATTTCACATATGATATAGGACATAAAATTGATATAAAATACATAAAGTTAAAAGCAATTAATTACGGTGTTTGCCCCCAGTGGCACTTAGGAGCAGGAGGACAAACATGGTTATTTGCAGATGAAATTATTATTGAATAAAAAAATGAAAAAATATCTATTTTTATCTATAGTTTTATTCTTCTCTTGCAGTATAAATAAAGTAGATCAGGAAGATGAATCGATTGACTACATCCAATATGTAAACCCAATGGTAGGCACCAAAAACATGGGGCATACTTTTCCTGGAGCTACGACTCCTTTCGGTATGGTTCAACTCTCTCCTACTACCAATATTCAACCACTTTTTAAAGATGGAAAATATAACAAAGAAACATACAGATATTGCAGTGGATACCAATTTGAAGATACATTAATTTACGGTTTTGCACACACTCATTTTTCTGGGACAGGACATTCGGATTTAGGAGATTTTTTGTTGATGCCAGTTATAGGGAAGTTAAAACTTAATAATAATCAATCTACTTTTTTACATGAAAATGAAATAGCAGAAGCAGGATTTTATAGCGTA
>JABGSE010000087.1 GCA_018647945.1 Flavobacteriales bacterium
ATATTATTTACTTAAATATAAATTTCTTTCAGAATACACTTTTGTAAAGTAATCATCATCTAAATCATCAATAAAATATATTGCCTCTCCTGTAGATTTCATTTCTGGCCCTAATTCTTTATTTACATTTGGGAATTTATTAAATGAGAAAACTGGAACCTTAATAGCATATCCTCCTTTTTTAGGGTTAAAATCAAAATCATTAACTTTCTTCTCTCCTAACATAACTTTAGCAGCATAATTTACATATGGCTCATCATAAGCTTTCGCAATAAACGGCACCGTTCTGGAAGCTCTTGGATTTGCCTCAATAACATAAACAATTTCATCTTTTATAGCAAACTGCATGTTTATTAAACCTATAGTTTCTAATTCAATGGCTATTTTATTTGTTATATCAATCATTTGCTGACGAACATTATCTGATAAATCAAAAGTTGGAAGTACCGCATACGAATCTCCAGAATGAATTCCGCAAGGTTCAATATGTTCCATAATCCCAATAATATAAACGTTTTCTCCGTCACATATTGCATCCGATTCTGCTTCAATTGCTTTGTCCAAATAATGATCTAGTAAAACCTTATTGCCTGGCATGTCTTTCAGAAGGTCTACAATATGATGTTCTAGCTCCTCTTCATTAATTACAATCTTCATTCCTTGCCCACCGAGTACATAGGAAGGACGAACCAAAATTGGAAAATTTAAATCCTTAGAAATTTCAATTGCCTGTTCTGCAGTTTCGGCAACAGCAAATTTAGGATAAGGGATGTTGTGTTTCTTTAAAAGCTCTGAAAAACTTCCTCTATCCTCTGCAACATCCAATGCTTTGTAAGAAGTTCCCATAATTTTAATACCATATCTCTCTAACTTTTCTGCAAGTTTTAAAGCTGTTTGTCCACCTAACTGAACAATAACTCCTTCTGGTTCTTCATGATGAATAATATCGTAAATATGTTCCCAGAAAACAGGCTCAAAATATAATTTATCTGCCGTATCGAAATCGGTAGAAACCGTTTCGGGATTACAGTTAATCATAATAGTTTCATAACCACATTCTTTTGCAGCCAAAACTCCATGCACACAAGAGTAATCAAACTCAATTCCTTGTCCTATTCTATTCGGACCAGAACCTAGTACAATTACCTTTTTCTTATCAGAACGTACGCTTTCATTATCTGTGAATTTCTTTCCATTAATCTCTTGTTGCATCTCGAAAGTAGAGTAGTAATAAGGAGTTTTTGCCGTAAATTCGGCAGCACAAGTATCCACTAATTTATAGACTCTCTTTATACCAACATCATTTCTTTTATTATAAATTTCACTTTCCAAACATCTTACCAAGTGAGCAATTTGCCTGTCGGCATATCCCTTCATTTTCGCTTCTAAAAGTAAGTCTTCAGGAAGTGTATCTATAGAGTATTTTTCTATCTCTCTTTCAAAAACTACCAATTCTTCAATTTGATGTAAAAACCAATAGTCAATTTTTGTTATTTCATGAATTTTCTTGGTAGGAATACCAATTCTCATAGCATCATATATACGAAAAACTCTATCTCCACTCGCGTGTTTTAATTGATGTAAAATAGAGTCTTGATTTGTTTGAGATTTTCCATCTGCACCTAATCCGTTTCTACCAATTTCTAAAGATTGACACGCTTTTTGCAAGGCTTCTTGGAAAGATCTACCAATACTCATCACCTCTCCTACCGATTTCATCTGAAGACCTAAAGTAGTGTCGGAACCTTTAAACTTATCAAAATTCCATCTAGGGAATTTAACAACAACATAATCTAAAGTTGGCTCAAAAAATGCAGAAGTAGATTTTGTAATCTGATTATCTAACTCATCTAAAGTATAACCAATAGCTAACTTTGTAGCAATTTTAGCAATAGGATAACCTGTTGCTTTGGATGCAAGCGCAGAAGAACGAGAAACCCTAGGGTTAATTTCAATGGCAATAATATCTTCATTTTCATCTGGACTCACCGCAAACTGAACGTTACATCCTCCAGCAAAATCACCGATAGAACGCATCATTTTTATTGCCATATCTCTCATCCTTTGATAGCAAGTATCTGATAAAGTCATAGCGGGAGCTACTGTAATAGAATCTCCAGTATGGATTCCCATTGGGTCAAAATTCTCGATAGAACAAATAATAATTACATTATCATTATCATCTCTCAAAAGCTCTAATTCAAACTCTTTCCAGCCTAGAACCGCTTTATCAATAAGTACTTCATGTATTGGTGAAGCATGTAATCCTTTTGAAAGTAAATCTTCAAATTCTTCTTTTGTATGTACAAATGATGCTCCGGTACCACCTAATGTAAATGATGGTCTGATTACCAATGGAAAACCAAGTTCTTGTGCGATTTCTTTTCCTTCTAAAAAGGAAGTTGCAATCCTGGCAGGAGCAACAGGAATATCAATCTTTTGCATTAATTTACGGAATTGCTCTCTATCTTCCGTAATATGAATTGCAGCAATATCAACCCCAATAATATCTACTCCGTATTTCTCCCAAATTCCTTTTTCATCTGCTTCAATACATAAATTTAATGCCGTTTGTCCTCCCATTGTAGGAAGTACCGCATCAATATTTCTTTCTTCTAAAATATCAATAATAGACTTTACTTCTAAAGGCTTTAAATATACATTATCCGCTACAACCTTATCTGTCATAATTGTTGCGGGATTAGAATTAATTAAAGAAACCTCTATTCCTTCTTCTCTTAATGACCTTGATGATTGAGATCCAGAATAATCGAACTCACAAGCTTGACCAATTACAATTGGCCCGCTTCCTATAATTAACACTGATTTTATTTCTTTGTTTCTTGGCATGGTTTTAATATAAAGTAGTTGCGAATTTACATGATTTGTTGTTCCAGTACAAAAAATGAATTCTGAATAAATTAATAAATTTTAACAAAATGTTGATAAATATGGCCTAAAAAAAAGGTGTTGCTAATAGCAACACCTTCAATATATTTATGATTAATCAATTATTTATGACCTATTTCGTCAGAAACGGTTAATCTTTTTCTTCCTTTAGATCTTCTTCTTGCTAAAACCTTTTGTCCGTCTTTATCAGACATTCTATCCATAAAACCGTGTTTATTCTTTCTTTTTCTATTGGATGGTTGAAACGTTCTTTTTGGCATAACTTTAAATCTTTTTTATTTGGTCGGCAAATGTAGTTTTGTTTTTCTTTATTTCAAAACATTTATCACTCTATTTTCATAAAAAAAAGAAACGATAAATAAACACAGTAAACATCATCTTAGACATACTATCCATATTGGATTAAAATTCTATTTTTGTAGTATGAAAAGACTCAAAGAAAAATGGGGGATTACCTCTAACTTCCAAATCATTATTATCTTACTTGTATTTTCAATTACAGGTTCTATTGCTGTAATAGTTGCAAAACCAGTACTCAACCTAGTTGGATTAGATAAAGAAGCTATTTCCCCTTGGATATTTTGGCCTATACGTATCTTTATCATCTTCCCAATCTACCAAGTACTAATCGTAATTATTGGTGCTTTGTTTGGACAGTTCCAATTCTTTTGGGCTTTTGAAAAAAAGATGCTTGCTCGTTTAGGGTTCAAAAGATTTAAGAAAACAAAATGAGAAAATAAATTTTGAAAGATTTACTTTCTTTTGATAAAACCTCCTCCCAAAACATCATCTCCTTCATAGAAAACAGCTGATTGTCCAGGAGCGATTCCTTCTACTTTTTTATGAAACAACACTTTTATTTCTCCATCTTCATTGCTTAAAACAGACTCTTCACCATTGTGTTTATACCTTACTTTTGTAGTAGATTGCAATCCATCAGGAATAGAATCATATTTTACAAAATTGATATTTCTTACCGTCATTTCTAACTCTTTCAAATCATCTTTTTTTCCTATTACAACTGTATTATCATCAGGATTTATACCAATAACATATGTTGGATCTTTACCTAGAGAAACTCCTAATTTTCGTTGCCCAATAGTATAAAAAGGATAACCATCATGCGTACCAACAACCTCACCGGTTTTTGTAATGAATTTTCCTCCTTTCACTTTTTCCTCCAATCCATCTACCCTTCTTTTAAGGAAACTTCTGTAATCGTTATCTGGAATAAAACAAATTTCGTAACTCTCACTTTTATTAGCAAGTTCCACATAACCTCTATCTAAGGCCATTTGTTTTATGTCTTTTTTATGGTATTTCCCCATAGGGAAAATAGTTCGTTTTAGGCAAGATTGAGAAAGCCCCCACAGCACATAAGATTGATCTTTACTTTCGTCTATCCCTTTTGAAACTACATATCTTCCATTTTCCTCTCTTACTTGTGCATAATGACCCGTTGCAATAAAATCACAACCTAGCATATCTGCTCTTTTTAAAAGTGCTTCCCATTTAATATGCGTATTACAAAGTACACATGGGTTTGGAGTTCTTCCTGCAATGTATTCATCCACAAAATTATCAATTATAAAATCTCCAAACTCTTCACGGATATCTAAAATCATATGAGGAAAACCACAATCCACCGCCAACTGACGAGCGTCATTTATAGAGTCTAAACTACAACAACCCGTTTCTTTTTTACTTCCCCCAGAAGATTCGTAATCCCATGTTTTCATGGTAATACCGATAACATCATAACCCTGTTCGTGTAGCAATAAAGATGCAATGGTACTGTCAATACCACCACTCATTGCCATTAAAACTTTTCCTTTACTCATTGTGTGTAATTGTTGTGTCTAATATTCCTTTTTCATCAAAGAATTTCCATTCTCCAATTTTTAAGCCGTTTTTATAAAAACCTCTAATATCTATTGTTCCATTGTAATTGTAAAATACATATTCTCCATTGAGAACTCCATTATCATAACTTGATTTCATTTGAACTGTGCCGTCAGAATAATACTGAATCCAAGCACCATTTTCCTTTCCATTTTTCCATTTTTTAATTTCATAAACATTCCCACTTTCAAAAAATGTTTTTGTTTTTCCATGAAGTGAACCTTTTAAATATTGTTCGCTTAATATTAAGGTTTCTTCTTCATTGTAGTAATTCCAAGTACTATCTTTCAATGTTTCTACATATAATCCTGATGATTGTAATGTTCCTTTAGGATAATAAATATGTGTAGCGGCAGCTTTCCCATGATGAAAAAATTCCTTTGTTGCTTTTACTTCTCCCGAATGATAATAAAATGTAAACAATCCAACTTCAATTCCATCTTTAAATTCTCCTTTATACTGCAATCTACCACTTTCATATTGATTGGACCACTTCCCTTGTTTTAATCCATTTTTGTCTGTAATGTTTTGCGAAAATACCACATTTATAGATAAAATTAAAATTAATGTTGCAACTATATTTCTAGTCATCATAATTGTTTTTTTATTAAATTATCTACCCCTTCTACCAATTGACCCCAACTAAAACGCTTCTTTTCCTCTTTGGTGTTTTCTGTAAATTCTTCTTCTTTATTTTGGGTATAAAATTCTACTATACAATCTGCAATTTGTTTGCTATTTATATCGCAAACATAACCCACTTTATTGTGTGGAACAATTTCCGCAAGTCCTCCTACATTTGTAACCAACATTGGTCTTTCGAAATGATAGGCAATTTGTGTAACCCCACTCTGTGTTGCCGTTCGGTAAGTTTGCGTTATGATATCGGAAGCACAAAAATAGCTTTTCACCTGATCTTCCGGAATAAAATCACTCCTCAAAATTACATGTTTTGAGATATTTAAACTATTAATCTGGGAAATATATTCCTCTTTATTGTCGTAAAACTCCCCTGCAACAATTAATTTCACATCCAAATCTTGTATTCTTTTATCTGCCATTACATCTAGCATAATATCTAATCCTTTATATTTACGAACAAAACCAAAAAATAGTAAATATTTTCCATTTTCATCCAATCCTAAATTTTTCTTTGCCTTATTCTTTGCTAAAATCTCCCCAAAAGAATCATAAATAGGATGAGGAATAAAAATCTTCTCCTTAGTATTGGTAAATTGTTTTAAGTCATCCAAAACAGAAGAAGATAAAGTTAGGAAAGCATCACACGATTTCACAAAATATCTGGTAAGCAAATTATCTCCTATTCTTTTTTCATGAGGGATAACATTATCGGTAATCGCGAAAACCTTGGTTTTTTTACGGATAAGTTTTGCAATAGTACCTAAACAAGGAGCCATAAATGGAAGCCAATACCTAATGATTACATAATCGGGATTTTCATTTTTTATTCTTTTTGCTACCTTAAACCAATTGAAAGGATTGATAGAATTAACAATAGGGAAAATAGAAATTCCTTTTGGTCCTTCTCCCTCTTCATATTGTGTTTTACCAGGAAAAAGAAAAGAAGGATATTGCAGTGAAAAAGAATATATCTCCACATCCGCACCCTTTTCTGCAAAGCCTAAAGCCAAGGAATTATTAAAGTTCGCTATCCCACCTCTGTATGGAAAAGCAGGACCAATTATGATAACTTTCCTTTTCAAAATTTAGATTTCTTTTTCTACTTGATAGTTATTTCTATCTTGTGAGTTTCTGGAAATAAGTTCTCCAATAAATCCTGCAAGGAAAAGTTGAACCCCAATAATCATAGAAGTAAGGGCAATGTAAAATCCTGACATATTTGCAATGTTTTCTGCTTTTATATCGCTCAACTCAGCATATATTTTATAACCACCAATATAGGCGAAAAGCCCCAAACCAAGCATAAACATTATGGAACCAATAACTCCAAAAATGTGCATTGGTTTTTTACCAAACCTACTGATAAAAGTAATGGTCATTAAATCAAGGAAACCATTGACAAAACGCTCCAAGCCGAACTTTGTAACTCCATATTTACGGGATTGATGTTGTACTACTTTTTCTCCTATATTATCAAAACCTGCCCACTTTGCCTTTACCGGAATGTATCGGTGCATTTCCCCATGAACCTCAACAGATTTTACAACTGTATTTTTATAAGACTTCAGTCCACAATTAAAATCGTGTAAGGAAATACCAGAAGCCTTTCTGGCCGCCCAATTGAATAGTTTTGTAGGAATAGTTTTGGTAATCGGATCGTATCTTTTTTGTTTCCAACCAGAAACTAAATCGTATCCATCCGTCATTATCATTTTATGCAAATCAGGAATTTCATCCGGACTATCCTGCAAATCAGCATCCATAGTAATTACTACATCTCCTTCTGCTTTAGCAAAAGCAACATTAAGTGCAGCTGACTTGCCATAATTTCTTCTGAATTTTGTTCCTTTTAAATTAGGATTTTCGGAGCTTAATTTTTCAATTACTTCCCACGATTTATCTTTACTTCCATCATCCATCAAAAGCACTTCATAGGAGAAATTATTTTCCTTCATTACTTTATCAATCCAACTACACAATTCCGGAAGAGATTCTTCCTCATTAAAAAGTGGCACTACTACAGAAATATCCATATTTAATTTGTTTTAATAAATTTTTCTTTCTTACGAACAAAGAATGCTAATATAGCGCAATAAATTGCAATGAAAAATAATCTGTACACTAATCTACCAATAAAGTATGTTATCCCAATTCCTTCTTTTTTCATTACTGTAATTCCACTTTTCAACTTATTGTTTGACTCTTGAGTCATCTCTCTTAATTCAATAATTTTATCTTCATATTCATCCGAATTAATATCTCCACTTTTCAATAATTCCTGATTTGTTAATTCAACCCAATTAATTAAATTATCAAATATGTTATTGTAAAAATTCTCTGTCAACTCAATATATTTTTCTGGGTATGAAATATTCCAAATTGCTACTTTCCCAACCGTTAGCACTGCAAAGCCAAGTGCAGAAATAACAAACAAAGTACGAAAAGCATCCTTAAAAGGAAATATCTCGTAATAAGAAGCAAATTCTTTAGACCATTTTACAACAGAAAAGGTATAAACCACAATCCACAGCAGTCCGAAAATTAATAAATAATTTTTCAAACTCATTCCCATCCCAAACATCAGTTCTACAATTGGGAAAAATATCAAAAGTACCCCTAGTATTAGTCCTTTATTTAAAATGAATTCCTTTTCCTGTTTTTCCATAAAAAAAATTTCTGCAAATATACACAAAAATAGAAACCCAAAAATATTTTGCAAAGAGAAGAATAATATTACTTTTGCCGAGAAGGGTAAGTCTTGTACGACCAGCTCCCTATTAACTCCCCCAGGACAGGAATGTAGCAAGGGTATTTAGGTTGTAGCGGTGCGATATAAGTAGCTTACCCTTTGTTTTTATGAAATCCTACTCCAATTGTTCCTTTGTTTGGCAAAAGGTAAATAGGCCTTAAGGATATTTTTATTTTCCTCTTTTTCTAGTTTTTCATCCTCCTCCAATAAAGTAATCGCTACCTTTCTGGAGTATTCTAAAATGCTCCCATCTTTTATCAAGTCAGCAATTTTAAATTGTAATTCTCCCGATTGTTTAGTTCCCATCATATCCCCCGCACCTCTCAACTTCAAATCTACCTCAGATATTTTAAATCCATCAGAAGTTTCTACCATGGTTTTTAGGCGTTCTTTTCCCTCATTACTTATTTTATTTCCACTCATAAGTATGCAATACGATTGTTCTGATCCTCTACCTACTCTTCCTCTTAGTTGGTGCAATTGGGAAAGACCAAAACGCTCGGCACTTTCTATTATCATAACAGAAGCATTAGGCACATTAACACCCACCTCAATTACAGTAGTTGCTACCATTATATCGGTTATCCCTTCTACAAAGCGTTGCATCTCGTATTCCTTATCCTCCGCTTTCATCTGACCGTGCAGCACAGAAACCTGATATTGGGGCAAAGGGAAATCACGAACTAAACTTTCATAACCATCCATCAAGTTTTTATAATCTAATACTTCACTCTCTTGTATCAATGGAAAAACAATGTAAACTTGTCTTTTTAATTTTATTTGTTCCCTTATAAAACCAATTACTTTCAATCTGTTAGAATCCGTTCTCCATACTGTTTTCACTTCTTTCCTTCCTGGTGGCATTTCATCAATTACGGACACTTCTAAATCTCCATACAAGGTCATGGATAAAGTTCGGGGGATAGGAGTTGCCGTCATCACCAACACATGAGGAGGGAAATCGTTTTTCTTCCATAATTTTGATCGTTGAGAAACCCCAAATCTATGTTGCTCATCAATTATAACTAATCCTAAATTTTCAAATTGCACCTTATCTTCCAGAAGTGCATGTGTACCAATTAATATATTTATTTCTCCCTTTTCTAAGCTATCATGAAGTTCTTTTCTTTCTTTAACTTTGGAAGAACCAGTCAGAATTCCTACTTCTAAATTCATCTCTTTAGTAAATTCCAAAATAGTTACCATATGTTGATGTGCAAGTATTTCGGTAGGTGCCATTATACAAGACTGAAAACCATTATCTACCGCCATAAGCATACTCAAAAACGCTACCAATGTTTTCCCACTTCCTACATCCCCTTGTAGTAATCGGTTCATTTGCGAACTTCCTTGCACATCTTTTCGTATTTCTTTAAGTACTCTTTTTTGTGCTCCGGTGAGATCAAAAGGAATATGATTGTTGTAAAATTCATTAAAATTATCTCCAATAATGGGGAAAGGATAACCCTTTAACTTTTTTGTTCTTATCAGTTTTAATTTCAGTAAATGAAGTTGTAAAAAGAAAAATTCCTCAAACTTCAACCTTTTTTGAGCTCGTATAAAATCAGTATTATCTTTCGGTAGGTGAATATCTACCAAAGCCTCCTCTTTTGATGGTAAATTCAATTCCTTTATTATTTTTTCAGATAGGTTTTCATCTATATCATTTTTAAGTAACGGAATTAAATTCTTTATTAGTTTTAATATCCCTCTACTATTGAGTCCTTTTGCAGAAAGTTTTTCGGAAGAATGATATATCCCTTGCAAACCAACATGTGCTTTTTGGTTGTAGTCTTCCCACAAATCTGTTTCCGGATGTACAATATTAAAAGTGTTTTTAAATGCAGTTGGCTTTCCGAAAACTAAATATTCAACATTTAGTTTTAAGCTACTTTTTATCCATCTTGTACCTTTAAACCAAACCAGTTTTATTATTCCAGTATCGTCTTCCAAATGTGCAATTAGTCGTTTTGCTCTGCCTCTTCCAATATCTTCAAACTTAATTATTTTTCCTTTTATCTGCACAAAAGGCAAATCAGAATTAAGATCGGCGACCTTAAATATTTTACTTTTATCCACATATCGGAAGGGGTAATAAGTAAGTAAATCTCTGTATGTAAAGATTCGTAATTCCTTTTTCAGGAGATCGGCCCTAGCAGGTCCAACACCAGATAAAAAGTCTATGGGAGTACTTAAAAGTTCCATGGGCTAAAGTTAAATACATTTTTTAATTTACTACAATATTAATAAAAATAGAATTCGGAATTGTAAACAATAAATAAACTACTAAAACCCTATATTTGCAAAATGAACAAAATAAAACAATGGTATAATAAAATCCCTGATACTTTTAAAAATAAGTACCTGATTGTTATTGTTTTATTTTCTGTTTGGATTGTTTTTTTGGATGAGCATAATTTGATAATATTGAATAAAAGATCGAATATTTTACAAGAAAAACAGGATGAAAAACAATTGTTGATAGAAGAAATTAAAACAGATTCCAACACACTACACAGTTTAAATAACGACCCTGAAGCAATAGAAAAATTTGCAAGAGAAAATTTTTTGATGAAAAAAGAAAATGAAGATATCTTTATTATTAGAGAAAAATCGGATGAACAAAATAATGCAAGTATAATAGAAAACCAACAGAAGAATAACTATTATCGCTGGATTATCTACTTCTTACCTGTATTATTAATAATAACTGTCACAATCTCAATTATTTCAAGACAAAAAAAGAATGAATAAATTATTTAATAATTTTAAAGGAGTTAACTTAGAACAATGGAAAGAAAAAGTTATTACGGACCTTAAAGGATCCGATTATAACGAAAAATTAGTAACTCAAGTAGAAGGAATAGAGATACAGCCAATTTACAATTCTGAACCTATTTCAGAAATACCTTCTGTAAACTCCCCCTCTGATTGGATATCTTTTCAGTTAGTTGATGCAACTGATGCAAAAACAGCTAACAAAAAAGCATTAGAAGCGCTTAACAACGATATAAGTGGACTTTACTTTTCTAATCCCAATAATTTAGAGGTATTACTAGAAAATATTTCTGTAGAACACATCAAACTTAAATTTACAAACTATTCGGAAGAATTCCTTACTGAGTGGGAAGAGTTCAGAACCAAGAAAAACATTACATCTACTGTAATACTCGACCATAACAGTGTAAATGCTAAAGGAAAAACAGCAACAGAGCAAATTAATTTCGCTTTAGAAGAAGGATTAAAATCGGAAGAAAATATACATTTTCACTTTGAAATTGGAAGTAACTTCTTTCTGGAAATTGCCAAGATAAAAGCCTTCCGAATCATCTGGAAACAAGAGGTAGGAAAGAATGCTTTCATATTTTGTGAAACATCAAAAGATAATAAAGAATCTGACTTTGAATACAATAATTTACTACGAACTACTACCGAATGTATGTCGGCTATTTTTGGTGGAGCAAATGCCATATTAATCCATTCCTTTTCAGAAGAAAGCACCAACTTTTCTGATAGAATTGCTAGAAATCAGCAAACTATATTACGAAAAGAAGGATATCTGGACAAAGTAAAAGATCCCTCAAAAGGTTCTTATTATGTAGATTATTTAATCTCCGAATTACTTTCAGATTACAACCTAAAAAATGATGTTGAAGAAAATAACTCCTCAACAAAAAACTGGATTTCTTCAGAAGGAATACTAATAAAATCAGAATACAATAAAGAAGATTTAAAAGAAGTAGAACATACTAATTTTGTTTCTGGAATCCCTCCTTACTTAAGAGGACCTTATTCCACAATGTATGTAATGCGACCATGGACTATCCGACAATATGCCGGATTTTCTACTGCTGAAGAGTCCAATACATTTTACAGAAGAAACTTAGAAGCAGGACAAAAAGGACTTTCAGTAGCTTTTGATTTAGCAACACATAGAGGATACGATTCGGACCATGAAAGAGTGGTTGGAGATGTAGGAATGGCGGGAGTTGCTATTGATTCTGTAGAAGATATGAAAATATTATTTAAAGATATTCCTTTAGATAAAATGTCTATTTCTATGACAATGAATGGAGCGGTATTACCCATACTTGCTTTTTATATTGTAGCAGCAGAAGAACAAGGAGTTTCAACAGAAAAACTAAGTGGTACCATTCAGAACGATATTTTAAAAGAATTTATGGTGAGGAATACTTATATATACCCACCAAAACAATCCATGAGAATTATTTCTGACATCTTTAAATATAGTTCAGAAAATATGCCAAGATATAATTGTATCTCTATATCTGGATACCATATGCAAGAAGCAGGAGCTACTGCCGATATTGAACTTGCATATACACTTGCTGATGGATTGGAATACATAAGAACAGGATTGAAATCTGGATTAGACATTGATGATTTCGCTCCAAGATTATCCTTCTTTTGGGGAATTGGAATGAATCATTTTATGGAAATAGCAAAACTAAGAGCAGGAAGATTATTGTGGGCTAAAATAATTAAGAAATTCAATCCTAAAAATTCAAAATCAATGGCATTAAGAACCCACTGCCAAACTAGTGGATGGAGCCTCACACAGCAAGACCCATTTAACAATGTTACACGAACTTGTGTAGAAGCCATGGCCGCGGTAATGGGAGGAACACAAAGTTTACATACAAATGCGCTTGATGAGGCAATAGCTTTACCAACTGACTTTTCAGCAAAAATCGCAAGAAATACACAAAAATATTTACAAACAGAAATTGGAATCTGTGACACAGTTGACCCATGGGGAGGGTCCTATTATGTGGAAAAACTTACAAAAGAACTATCTAAAAAAGCTTGGAAAAATATAGAAGAAATTGAAGAATTAGGTGGTATGGCAATAGCAATTGAAACAGGAATTCCTAAAATGAGAATTGAACAATCAGCTGCCCGAAAACAAGCCAGAATAGATAATGAAAAAGATACAATTGTTGGAGTAAATTCCAATATTATAGAAAAAGAAGATAAAGAATTAGACATTTTAGAATTAGACAATTCTTCAGTAAGAAAATCACAAATTAAGAAGTTAAAAAAAATAAAAAAGGAAAGAGATAACAAAAAAGTAAATCAATCCTTAGAAAATTTGATTACTGCCTGTAAAAATGGAAAAGAAAATTTACTTAATTTAGCAATTGAAGCGGCTAGAAACAGAGCGACACTTGGAGAAATATCGGATGCAATGGAAGAAGTGTTTGGTAGGTATAAAGCGAAAAACAACATAATATCTGGAGTATATAAAATGGAAATAGAAAATAACGAAAACTTTAAAAGAGCATTAAAACTTTCTGATGAGTTTGCAAAAAAAGAAGGTAGAAGAGCAAGAATATTAATTACCAAAATGGGGCAAGATGGTCACGACAGAGGAGCGAAAATTGTTGCCACTTCATTTGCCGATTTGGGATTTGATGTAGATGTTGGTCCTCTTTTTCAAACTCCACAAGAAGCTGCAAAACAAGCAGTAGAAAATGATGTTCATATATTAGGAGTATCTTCCCTAGCTGCGGGACATAAAACCCTAATTCCTCAAGTAATTTCAGCATTAAAAGAATATGGAAGAGAAGATATATTGGTAATTGCTGGAGGAGTAATTCCAAAACAAGATTACGATTACTTATACAAAGAAGGAGTAAGTGGTATTTTTGGTCCAGGAACAGTTATTGCTGAATCAGCAATTGAAATCCTTAAAAAATTGATAAAGTAAATTATTTAGTTAAGAGTTGGTAGTGGATCTTCAGATTTTTTAGTAAGAAAACGATAATTTACACCAACTGTAAATTGATGATGAGATCCAACTTGTGTTCCATTTAAATATTGATACAATGGAATCTCAGATGTTGCAAATACAGTTATCCCATTTTGAGAGTAACTAATTTGAGGTACTAGAAATAATTTTTTACTTCC
>JABGSE010000088.1 GCA_018647945.1 Flavobacteriales bacterium
GAGGTGGAAAAATCAATATCTGCTGGTGTTATGAGAACCAGCCCTTTCGATAAATTTGAGGTTGGTAACTTCTCAGAAGAAAATTATAATACTTTTGATTTACACAGACCTTATGTAGATGATATTATTTTAGTTTCATCTGAAGGAAAATCAATGAAAAGAGAAGTAGACCTTATTGATGTTTGGTTTGATTCTGGATCCATGCCTTATGCACAACTTCATTATCCTTTTGAGAATAAAGATATATTTGATAAAAATTATCCTGCAGATTTTATTGCAGAGGGAGTAGATCAAACTAGAGGTTGGTTCTTTACACTTCATGCTATTTCTACCATGTTATTTGATAGTGTAGCGTATAAAAATGTGGTGTCAAACGGATTAGTTCTCGATAAAAATGGAAATAAGATGTCTAAGAGATTGGGTAATGCAACCGATCCATTCGAAACACTAAATAAATATGGTGCAGATGCCTGCAGATGGTACATGATTTCTAACGCTCAACCTTGGGATAATTTAAAGTTTGATGTGAGTGGGATTCAAGAAGTGCAAAGAAAGTTTTTCGGAACGATTTATAATACTTATTCCTTCTTTGCATTGTATGCGAATATTGATGGTTTCTCATACTCAGAAGATGAAATTCCTCTTGAAAATAGAACAGAAATTGATAGGTGGATTATATCCGAATTAAATTCATTAATTACTGAAGTTGAAGATAATTATGAAGATTATGAACCTACAAAAGTAGCAAGGTTGGTTCAGGATTTTGTAATAAATAAACTATCTAATTGGCACATTCGATTGAGTAGAAGAAGATTCTGGAAAGGGGAATACAAATCAGATAAAATTTCTGCTTATCAAACGCTTTACGAATGTTTAGAGAAAGTTGCTATTATTTCCTCTCCTATTACTCCGTTTTTTATGGAACAATTGTATAAAGATTTAAATGAAGTTTCAGGTAAACAAAAATCAGAATCTATTCATTTGTCTGCATTTCCTAAGTCAGACGAAAGTAAAATAGATAGAGAGTTGGAACAAAAAATGGATGTAGCACAAAAAATTACTACAATGGTTCTTTCCCTAAGAAAAAAGGAAAGAGTTCGTGTTCGACAGCCTTTACAAAAAATTATGATTCCTGTAAGTGGAGATAAAATGAAAACTCAGATTAATTCTGTTCAGGATATTTTACTTTCCGAATTGAACATAAAAGAAATAGAATTTATCTCGGCAGATTCGGAAATACTTACAAAACAAATAAAAGCAAACTTCAAAACATTAGGCCCCAAATTTGGGAAGGATATGAAACTGATTGCATCAAAAGTAAATCAATTTACGGCTGAGGATATTAAAAAAATAGAAGTAGAAGGTAATTTTGTTGTCAACCAAGATATTACAATTGACCTTTCGGATGTGGAAATTTCCTCTGCAGATATTCCTGGATGGCAAGTTATGAGTCAGTATGGAATTACAGTTGCTTTGGATATTACTATATCTGATAATTTACAAGAAGAAGGGTTAGCTAGAGAGTTAGTGAACAGAATACAAAATATTAGAAAAGACAAGGATTTTGAAGTGACAGATAAAATTAAAATTACTGTTGAAAAAAATGAAGCAATGGAAAATGTTATAACAAATAATTTATCTTATATTTGTGGAGAAACATTGGCAAATTCCTTAGAAGTTGTTGAGAAATTAAAAAACGAAAAAATAGATGTCGATTTGGTAGATGGTATATCAATTGGTGTTGAAATTAAAAAAATATAAAATTATGTCAGATAATAAAGTAAGTTATTCTGCAAAGGAATTAAAAGAATTTAAAGAAATTATTCTAGAAAAGATTGAGACAGCAAAATCAGATTTATCATTATTGAGATCAGCATATGCAAATGATGGAGATAATGGTACGGACGACACTTCACCAACTTTTAAAGCATTTGAAGAAGGATCTTCAACTCTTTCCAAAGATGAGAACATGAAGCTTGCAATGCGACAAGAAAAATTCATTAAAAGTTTAAAAAATGCACTTATCAGAATTGAGAATAAAACCTACGGTATTTGTAGAGTTACTGGAAATTTAATCAGTAAAGAAAGATTAAAACTTGTGCCTCATGCTACACTTTCTATAGAAGCGAAAAGAGCTCAATAATATTTAGTTTTGAGAAAAGTTCTCCTCACATCTTCCATTTTACTTTTAATTGACCAAATTACAAAAATTTGGGTTAAAACTAATATGCTATTAGGGTATGAAGGAGAAATTTATATTTTTGATTGGTTCCGAATACATTACATTGAAAATAATGGAATGGCGTACGGAATAGAATTAGGAGGAGAATACGGTAAGTTATTCCTTACTTTATTTAGAATAATTGTTGTTGGATGGGGAATTTTTTATGTAAATAAACTCATAAAAGAAAAACAATTTCCAACAGGGCTTTTCATTTGTTTAGGACTAATTATAGGAGGAGCTTTAGGAAATATTATTGATAGTACTTTTTATGGAGACACTTTGTTTTATGGTAAGGTTGTAGATATGTTATATTTTCCGTTAACAGGAGAATCTTACTTTTTACCAGATTGGATCCCTTATTTTGGAGGAGATCATTTTGTCTTTTTCAGACCGATATTTAATATTGCAGATTCTGGTATTTTTGTAGGAATTACTTCTCTTTTACTTTTCTACAGAAAATATTTTAAATAAGATTAATTTTCCTTAAAATGGTGCCTTCTATACTTTTTAATCAAATAGAAATTTGTATTTATGGCTGATTATCATATCAAATTATTTTTAATCATGTATTCTGCAATTTGAATGCTGTTTGTAGCAGATCCTTTTCTTAAATTATCTGATACAATCCACATATTTATTGTGTTCGGATAAGTATAATCTTTTCTTATTCTTCCTACAAAAACATCATCTTTTCCTTCAGAAAAAATTGGCATAGGATAAATTTGTTCTTTTACATTATCTTGTAAAGTTATCCCATTTGTTTCCGATAAAATATTTTTAATTTCAGAGATGTCAATCTCCTTTTCAAAAGTAATATTTACACTTTCCGAATGTCCTGCTAAGACTGGAATTCTGACTGCAGTTGCCGAAACTTCTATATTCTCATCTAATATTTTCTTTGTTTCATTGCAGAGTTTCATTTCTTCTTTTGTGTAATCATTATCTAGAAAAATATCACATTGCGGAATAACATTTTGGTGGATTTGATAAGGATATACCATTTCACCTTCAACGTTATTCATTTCATTTTCCAATTGTTTTACAGCTTTCATTCCTGTTCCTGTAATGGATTGATATGTAGAAACAATTACTCTTTTTATAGTGTATTTATGGTGAAGTGGAGCTAAAGCCATAACCATTTGAATGGTGGAACAATTTGGATTTGCAATTATAAAATCATTTTTTGTAAGTTCATTTCCATTTATTTCTGGGACAATTAATTTACAATTTGTATTCATTCTCCAAAAAGAAGAATTGTCAATTACTTTACATCTTTTGTCTGCCAATTTTGGAGCCCATGTTTCTGATACATCACTTCCAGCAGAGAGAATTGCTAGTTGTGGAGGGTTTTGTAAAAGTTCTTCCAAACTAATTATTTTGTAAGATCTTTTATCGAATTTTATCGTCTTACCACATGATTTTTCAGAGGCTACTAATAAGAGTTCGGTATATGGAAAATCTCTTTCTTCCAATACTTCCAACATCTTTTTACCAACTAATCCTGTTGCTCCTACAATTGCTACTCTCATTTGTGTATTTTTATTTTCCAAAAATACTATATTTACACACTATGAAGAAGTCCTTTTTATTTTTTATTCTGATAAGTTTTCCACTACTGATGGCAGCTCAATTTTCTGATGATTTTTCAGATGGAGATTTTACAAATAACCCAATATGGATTGGAGATATTGATAAATTTGAAGTGAATGCTTCAGGACTATTACATCATTTATATGATACAATTAGTGGTGAAAGTTCTTTAGTCGTGGTTTGTCAAGTTTCAAAAAATGCAGTTTGGGAGTTTGATATAACATTGCTTTTCGATCCTTCATCTTCAAATTTTTCAAAGGTGTTTTTAATGTCGGATGAAACAGATTTAACTTCTGATTTAAATGGATATTTTGTTAAAATTGGTGGTGAAAGTGGCAATATAGATAATGTGAGTTTATTTTCTAAAATTGGAAATATAGAAGTGAAAATTATTGATGGTATAGATGGTATAGCTGCTTCTAATCCCAACTTAAAAATTAAAGTTACAAGAGATGATATTGGTAATTGGGAGTTATTTGTAGATACTTCTAATTACTCTATATCGCAAGGCGTGGCTTTTCATGATGCAGTTTTAAGTTCCGAATATTTTGGTGTGTTTTGTAAATATTCCAAAACGCGTTCCGATTTATTCTTTTTTGATAATTTTAATGTTTCTGGAAGTTGGGATACAATTGTCCCACAAAATATTAATCCAAATGATGTAGTGATTAACGAACTTTTTGTTGATCCTATTCCTTCTATTGGACTTCCAGAATATGAGTATATTGAACTTTTTAATAGAACAGATATGGATATAAACCTAACAAATTGGACTATTACAATTGGGAGTACAGAAAAGGTATTTCCTATTTCTGTAATAAAAGCAGATAGTTTTGTTGTTTTGTTAAAACAAGATGTGATAGATAGTTTTCCATCTACTATTTCTAAAATTGGTTTTTCTTCTATTTCCTTAACAAATTCTGCTGAAGATGTTATTTTGAAAGATGAAAATGGAAAGATTTTACATTCTGTTTCTTACACAGATAGTTGGTATAATGATGAGAATAAAACAGAAGGAGGTTGGTCTATTGAGCAAGTAAATCCTGACTTGTATTGTGAGGGAAAACACAATTGGAGGGCTTCTGTTTCTGCTATTGGTGGTTCTCCCGGAAAACAGAATTCTGTTTTTGGAGAATATATGTATTCGGAACCCTTAAAAATTCAAAATTTATTTTTGGTAAATAGTAATACTTTAACTCTAAAATTTAATAAAAAGTTAGATTCAAATAGTATTGTAAACCAAAATCAGTATTTTGTAGATAAAGGAGTAGGAAATCCTATTTTTGTAAGTTTTAATACTTACTTTTCTTCTGAAATAAATCTTCATTTTTCAGATAATTTTATGGAAGGTTTTATTTATAATTTAAGTATTAATGATGTTATTACGGATTGTAATAATAATCAACTAGATACTTCTTTAATATTCCGTTTTGTACTTCCGGATAGTTGTTTGCAATCTGACATTATAATAAATGAAATATTATTTGACCCCAAAGATGATGGGGTGGATTATGTAGAGATTTATAATAACTCGGATAAAGTTTTTGATTTGAAAAATTACAGAATTTCTAATTATTTAATAGATTGGAATACTCCAGAAAATTGGAAAATAATTACGAATGAAAGTAGGTTGATTTTTCCGGATGAATATTGGGTATTGACAACTGATTCTGCAAAAGTGAAAAACCAATATTTTACTGAAAACCCATGTCATTTTATAGAACTTGTTAGTCTCCCAACTTTTTCAAATGAAGAAGGAACAGTAGCAATTATTCATCAATCTTTATTGAATACCATTGATGTTTTGGGGTATCATTCTGATATGCACCATCCATTACTTAATAGTGTAGATGGAGTTTCTTTAGAAAGAATTTCTCCTAATTTGGAACAGTGGCAATCTGCATCTTCTACTAGTGGGTATGGAACTCCAACTTATCAAAATTCACAATATTTTATTCCTAATTCGTTTGGAGAAGTTACTGTAATTCCAGAAGTTTTTAGTCCAAATAATGATGGTTATGAGGATTTCTTATCGATAAATTGGGAATTTGAAAGGTCTGATTTAATGGCTTCTATTTCAGTATATAATTCAGATGGAATATTAATAAATGTATTGATAAATAATGAATTAATAGGAAATTCTGGAACCCAATTTTGGAATGGTACGGACGAAAGAGGAATGAAACTTTCTTCAGGAATTTACATTGTTTTGCTAGATGTTTTGTCTGATGATGGATTTGTTAATCAGTTTAAAAAAGTAGTTGTACTTCACAATTGAAAACTTCAGAAGAAATAAAAGAAATTATAAATGACCTCCCGCAAAAAGCAGGGGTGTATCAGTATTTTGATAAAGAGGAGAAAATTCTCTATGTTGGTAAGGCAAAAAATATAAAAAAAAGGGTTTCTTCTTATTTCACTAAAAAGCAAGAACATGCAAAAACAAAGATGATGGTCTCTAAAATTAGAAATATAAAATACTTTGTTGTTCCTACAGAAATGGATGCCTTATTATTGGAAAATAATCTGATAAAAAAATACCAACCAAAATATAATATCATGTTGAAGGACGACAAAACCTATCCTTTTATATGTATTAAAAACGAGCCTTTTCCAAGGGTGTTTTCTACTAGAAGAGTAGTGAAAGATGGGTCTACTTATTTTGGGCCTTATACTTCTGTCCGATTGGTCAGAACTTTATTAGATTTTATTCATCAATTGTATCCTTTACGAACTTGTAATCTGAATTTGAAAAAGGAAAATATTGAAAAGAAAAAGTTTAAATTGTGTTTGGAATATCATATTGGAAATTGTTTAGCTCCTTGTGAAGATTTTCAATCTGAAGAAAGTTATGATTTTGGTATAAACCATATAAAACAAATACTGAAGGGAGATATAAAATCAGTGACTTCAATTTTAAAAGATAGAATGAAATATCATGCTGAGAATTTAGAATTTGAAAAAGCGCAATCGGTAAAAGAGAAATTAAATTTATTAGAAAATTATCAGTCAAAATCAACTATTGTAAATGCCAAGATTAATAATGTAGATGTATTTTCTATTGTTTCAGATGAGAATTCTGCTTTTGTAAATTATCTTAAAATTTCTAGTGGTGCTATTATCCAAACCCATACCATAGAGTTGAAAAAGAAGTTAGAGGAAACAGATGAAAAACTTTTGATTTATGCAATTACAGAACTTAGACAACGATTTAATTCTGTTTCTAAGGAGATTTATTCCTCTATTCCTTTAGAGGATTTGTGGGAAGATGTAAAAGTTATAGTTCCGAAAATAGGAGATAAGTATAAGTTGATAGAACTTTCCAGAAGAAATGTAAAATACATGCAATTTGACAGGTTACAGAAAAAACAAAAACTAGCAGAAAGGTCAAAAAATAAAGATTTATTAATTCAAATGCAAAATGATTTAAGATTAAAAGAAAAACCAAGGCATATTGAGTGTTTTGATAATTCAAATTTGCAAGGTACAAATGCTGTAGCGGCTTGTGTGGTATTCAAAAATTGCAATCCTTCAAAAAAAGACTATCGACATTTTAATATTAAAACGGTTGTTGGTCCTGATGATTTTAAATCCATGGAAGAAGTAGTTTATAGAAGATATAAACGACTTTTAGAGGAGAAACATAGTTTACCACAACTAATTGTAATTGATGGAGGAAAAGGACAACTTTCATCTGCCGTAAAAAGTTTAAAAAAGTTAAAATTACTTGGAGAAATTCAGATTATTGGAATAGCAAAAAAGTTAGAAGAAATATTTTTTTATGGAGATAAATATCCATTGTATTTGGATAAAAGGTCGCAAACATTAAAAGTAATTCAGAATTTGAGAAATGAAACTCACCGCTTTGGAATTACACATCACAGAAACAAAAGAAGTAAAATTACTTTTTCTAGCGAATTGGATGATATTAAAGGGATTGGAGCGAAAACAAAAGATAAATTACTAAGCCATTTTGGTAGTGTTAAGCAAATTAAATCATCCCCAAAAGAAGAAATTATAAATCTAATTGGTACAGAAAAAGGAAATAAAGTTTTTGAACAGATAAGACAAAAAAAATAATTGCATTTATTTTGTTGTTTTATCTCTTATATTTGTAATTCAAAATAAAAATTTAGAATGAAAAAAATACTACTGATATTATTGATTGTCCCTCACTTTTTATTTTCACAAAGTTGGGTAGAAAAAATGCAAGATCCTACTCAAAATTTTTATGACATACAAAGAGAATTTAATGACTATTGGGAAAATAAAACTATTGAAAAAGGGAAGGGGTGGAAGCAGTTTAAGCGTTGGGAAAATTTTATAGAACAAAGGGTTTTTCCAGATGGAGTAATGCATCCAGAAATTCTTTTAAATGAGTATCAGAACCTACAAACTTCCAATAATCAGTTCAGAATGATACCACCCAATGTATGGACTCAAGTTGGTCCGGATAATGTTCCTTTACAGGCTAATGGCACAAAAAGAGGAATTGGAAGGGTGAATACTATTTCTTTTCATCCCACTGATCCTAATATTATCTACATAGGAGCTCCAGCTGGTGGTTTTTGGAAGTCGGTGAATGGTGGACAAACATGGATAACAACAACTGATTTTTTAACAAATTTAGGAGTGTCCGATATTGCAATAAATCCAACAAATCCTAATGAAATCTTTATTATTACGGGAGATAGAGATGCTGGTGATACTTATTCATATGGGTTAATGAAATCTTTAGATGGTGGGTTAACTTTTAATACAACATCTCTTTCATTTAATGTTACAAACTACTATAGAGGAAATAGGATTCTGATTGATCCAAATAATACAGATGTTTTAATTGTTGCTACTAGTAATGGAATTTATCGATCTTCAGATGGAGGGAATACTTTTGTAAATACTTTCTCTTCTGCAAATTTAACAGACATTGAATTTCATACTACAAATTCAAATATTATTTATGGAGCATCAAAAGGAAATACTTCTATTTATAAATCTACTGATAATGGAATTAATTGGTCTCAATCTGGAAATGGATTACCATCAACAAATTCAGTTGTAAGAGCTTGTGTTTCGGTTACTCCAGATAATCCATCTGTTGTATATGCACTTTTTGGAGGTAATAATAATGGTTTTTATGGTGTATATAAATCTATTGATGAAGGACAGAATTGGACTCAACAATCTAATAGTCCAAATTTATTAGGATGGTCAACTACAGGTTCTGATTCTGATGGACAAGCTTGGTATGATTTGGCTTTTGCGGTTGATCCAAATGATGATAAGATTCTTTTTGTTGGTGGAGTGAATTGTTGGAGTTCGACAGATGATGGACAAAATTGGAGTTTAAATACACATTGGACAGGAAGCGGTGGTGCTGATTATATGCATGCGGATGAACATATGTTAAAATACAATCCTTTAAATAATTATATTTATTCAGGAAATGATGGTGGATTATATGTTTCAACAGATAATGGAAATAATTGGACTGATATATCTGATGGATTACAAATTACGCAATTTTATAGTCTGGGGGTTTCTCAAACGGTACAGGATAAGGTTATTACGGGAGCGCAAGATAATGGTACTTTCCTAAAAGATGGAAATACATGGGATGCTGTAATTGGTGGAGATGGAATGGAATGTATAATAGATTATACAAATTCAAATATAATGTATGGTGAATTATACTATGGGAATATTCGAAAATCAACTAATGGAGGAAATAGTTTCTCAACGATTTCTACTGGTAATGGAGCATGGGAAACTCCTTATGTTTTAGATAGAAATGATCCGAATATTATATATGTAGGATATGATGAATTAGAAAAATCAAGTGATGGAGGTAATTCTTGGAATACAATAACAAATAATGAAACTAATGGAGGTAAGATTGATGAGATTGCTGTTTCAAAATCAAATCCTGCAGTTTTGTATTTTTCTGACGGGCCAAATTTATATACAACTACAGATGGAGGAACTAGTTGGAATAATATAAGTAACGGATTACCTTATAAAACAATTAAGTACATTGCAATACATCCTGCTGATCCAGATAAAGTTTGGGTTACTTTTTCTGGTTATACCTCTGGAGAAAAGGTGTATAAATCTACAAATGGAGGAAGTAGTTGGCAAAATATTTCTGGTACACTTCCAAACATACCTATAAATACTATTGTGTTAGATGAAACTAGTAATTTGGAAACTCTTTATATTGGTACGGATTTAGGAGTGTTTACAACAGATTCTACAATATCAGATTGGTCTGGATTTAACAACAATAGTCTGCCTAATGTAATAGTAAGTGAATTAGAGATTCAATATCAATCAAATAAGTTGATGGCCTCAACTTACGGAAGAGGTCTTTGGAGTATTGATTTATTAATTACATCTCCACCATCTGCAAACTTTTTTGCATCCGATTCTATGTTTTGTAATATACCTGCAACGGTAGATTTTACGAATACTTCTTATTATTCTAATTCTTATTATTGGGATTTTGGAGATGGTAATACAAGTACATCAACAAGTCCAACTCATACATATTCAAATTATGGTATTTATACTGTTAGTTTAATTGCTACGGGTCCTTTAGGTACAGATAGTATTATTGCTCAGTCATTAATTAATATAGATGCAAACAACCCATGTATTATTACTTTACCAGCTAGTGGATCTGGAATAACACAAACAAATTGTAATGGTGTTTTATATGATGTGGGTGGTCCTAATTCTAATTATTACGATAATAACGATAGTTGGATAACTATTGAACCTGCAGGGAGTAACCAGATTACACTTAATTTTACCGATTTTGATATTGAAGCTCCTTCTTCATCAACAAATTGTAATTGGGATTATGTAGAAATATTTGACGGTAACTCTACTAGTTCTCCTTCATTAGGACAATTCTGTAATGTTTTAACCGGAAGTCCTGGATTAGTTACCTCAACTGGAGGTGCAATTACTATTTTATTACATGCAGATCAATCAGTAAATGGTAGAGGTTTTGAATTGAATTGGTCATGTACATATCCTGCATCAGCTCCAATTACATCTTTTCAATCTAGCGATACATTAAGTTGTGATGGAACAATTAATTTTACTGATCTCTCTTCAAATGGGCCAACTTCTTGGATATGGAATTTTGGAGATGGAAACACTTCTAATTTCCAAAACCCCTCTCATACTTATTCAAGCGGAGGGTCTTATACAGTATCACTTATCACAACTAATCAGTATGGTTCGGATATCCTAACTTATCAAAACTATGTTAATATTATTGATATGAATTTATCTTTAATATCTGATTCATCATGCGGAGACGCCTCTTTATTACTTCAGGCAAATTCAACTTCACAAAATATTTTTTGGTATTCAGATGTAAATGGATTGAATCAGATTGGTAGTGGTAATTCTTATATAACTCCTATTTTATCTAATACAACAACTTATTATGCTCAATCAGAAATTGAATTCCCAGCTATTTATGGTGCCCCTGCTGATAATACTTTTGGAGGAGGAAGTTTTTATGATGGAAACAGGCATCTTATTTTTGACAATTATAAATCCTCAACTTTGATTTCTGTTCTTGTCTATTCAAATTCATCTGGCAACAGGACAATTGAGTTAAGAAATAGTAGTAATGCTATTATTTCAGATACAAATATTTATATTCCAAATGCTCCAAATGGAGTAAGAATCTATCTTAATTTTCCTCTGCCAATTCAAAATAATATGCAATTAGGAATAAATGGTCTAAATTCTGATTTATTCAGAAATGATGCTGGATCGGTATTTCCATATAATATTTCGAATATTGTTTCAATTACAGGAACTAATGCTTCTGCTGGATATTATTATTTCTTTTATGATTGGGAAGTGCAAAAAGATCCTTGTTCATCTAATTTAATCGCAGTAGATGCGATAATTAATGATGAGTTTTCATCTAGTCAGAACATAAATTTTTGTGGAGGCGGAAACATAGTAGTTGGAAATAATATTTACGATAGTACTGGAAATTATACAGATGTTTTTACAGCTCAGAATGGATGTGACAGTATAATTTATACTAATTTGTTAGTTTATCCAGATTTTAATACAAATCAGAATATAAATATTTGTGATGGAGATCAGATTATTGTTGGGAATAATACTTATGATTCAACAGGCATCTATACTGATATATTTCAATCACAAAATGGTTGTGACAGTATTATTATTACAAATTTAACAGTTGGACAGAATTCCACTTCAAATCAGAATGTAACTATATGCTATGGAAGCTCTTATACAATTGGTAGTAGTGATTATAGTTTAACAGGAATCTATACAGATACGCTTTCTACTTCCACATGCGATAGTATTGTAACTACAAACTTAACAGTGCTTAATCAACAAGTTTATAATCAGAATATTAATTTATGCTATGGTGATAGTGTCATAGTTGGAAATAGTATTTATACTAACTCAGGAATTTATTATGATACTTTACTTTCTGTTAATTTATGCGATAGCTTAATTGTTTCAAATGTTATAATTTACACTTTAAATCCCATCACAAATTTACAAACAATTTGTGATGGAGATACATATCAAATTGGATCTAATAATTATACTAATGCAGGATCTTATACAGATGTATTAATTTCTACAATTGGATGTGATAGTATTGTTAACACTTTTCTTACAGTAAACCCTAATATTATTTACAATCAGTTCTTTGTAATTTGTGAGGGTGAAGTTATAAGTGTAGGAAATTCAACTTATACAGATATCGGATATTATATAGATTCCTTAAGTTCTTTTTTGGGTTGTGATAGCACTGTAAACACAACTATTTCTTGGTCAGAACCAATATCTTTATTAAGTATTAATGGAAATAATATTCAAGGGCAAGCCTCAAATGGAACACCACCTTATATTTATGATTTTTATGGTCCTATTGGTTTAATTTCTTCTACTTCTAATAATGGAAGCGTAGTACAAATAATTCCTCAAATTAATGGAACTTATTATTTTATAGTAACGGATATTTTGGGTTGTCTTTCAGACACTTCATTTGTTGAAGTAGAATTTGTTCATACATCATTATATGCTAATAATATTTATAATATAAGTGTTTATCCAAATCCAACAAATGATATTGTCAATATTTTACTCAATGATAAGATTCAATCTGAAATAAGAATAAATATTAAAAATGTTTTGGGACAAAACCTATATTCTGGAATATTGAAGAAAAATATAGAAACAATTAATTTATCTTCTTATTCTTCAGGTCTTTATTTTATAGAGATTAATGGAAATAAAGGTAAATATATTTACCCAATTATTAAAAACTAATAAATTATGAAAAAAATTATCTTACTTTTTATTTTAATTCCTTTCTTTTCATTTTCTCAGAATAGCATTAATATGAGTTTATTGGGCACTTATGATTATTCAACAACTCAAGGTAATGATATCTGGGGATGGGTTGATGGGAGTAATAATGAATATGCATTGGTTGGTTTGCGTAGTGGATTTTCAGTTGTTAATGTTACCAATCCTGCTTCTCCAATAGAGGAGTTCTTCATTTCTGATGTTAATTCAACATGGAGAGACATTAAAACTTGGGGAAATTATGCTTATGTTACTACAGAAGCTAGTGCTGGTCTTTTAATTGTTGATTTAACTGATATGACAGGAAATACATATAGTCATGTTACTCAGTTTACAAACAATAATGGTGGGAGTGTTTCTTTTACAAGTGCTCATGATATTTATATTGATGAAAATGGAATTGCATATATTTTTGGAGCTGGAGGTCCTGGACCACAATCAAATGGAGCAATATTTCTTGATGTAAATGCGAATCCTATGAATCCTGTTTATTTGGGAGAATGGAGTGATGAATATATTCATGATGGAATGGTGAGAGGTGATACAATGTGGGCTGGCTGTATTTATGATGGTAAAGTCTTCTGTGTTGATGTTTCAGACAAAACAAATCCGCAAACACTAGGATCTGCTACTACTCCTAATGCTTTTACTCATAATGCTTGGGTTTCTGATAATGGAGATTATGTTTTTACTACTGATGAACAATCTGGAGCTTATTTAACAGCTTTTGATGTTAGTAATCCTTCAAATATTTTTGAAGTAGATAGAATACAATCAAACCCTGGTTCTAATTCTATTCCACATAATACTTTTGTTGATGGTAACTTTTTAATTACTTCCTATTACAGAGACGGAACAACAGTTCATGATATAACTTATCCTAATTATATGATTCAAGTTGCGTATTACGACTCATATACTGGAAACGGAAATGGCTTTGATGGATGCTGGGGAACTTATCCTTTTCTTCCATCTGGTAATATTATTTCCTCAGATATAAATAGTGGACCTGGAGGGTCAGGTAGATTATTAATTTATGGAAGAGATTTTCAGCAAGCTTGTTATTTACAAGGAAATGTTACTGATGGTATAACTTCACTCTCAATAAATAATGCTTCAATTGAAATTTTATCAACTTCAATAAATGAAAATACAAATTTGATTGGATTTTATCAAACCGCTTCTGTGAATTCAGGAACTTTTCAAGTGGTTTTTTCTGCTCTTGGATATAGTTCAGATACCTTAAATGTCAGTTTAGTAAATGGTGTAATGACTATCTTAAATGCAACACTTTTTCCACCTTGTAATACTTTTAATTTAGTTACAAATAATAATGTTCAGATATGTAGTAATACATCATATACTGTTGGAAATTCCACTTATAATACTTCAGGATTATATTCTGACACATTAACAAACTATTTTGGATGTGACAGTATTGTCAATACAAACTTAATTGTTAATCAATCTTATGATATAAATAGTAATGATACTATTTGTAATGGACAAATTCTTATAGTGGGATCTAGTCAGTATAATCAAAGTGGAGTATATACCGATATACTTAGTACTAATTTTGGTTGTGATAGTATTATTACAACAAATCTTATGGTATTACCAACATCTAGTTTTATGCAATCTCTTTCATTTTGCTCGGGAGACAGTGTTATAGTTGGTAGTAATATCTACACACAAACAGGATTTTATACAGATATTTTTATTTCTGCTAACGGATGTGATAGCACAATAACTACAGATCTAACAGTTTTTGCTTCATCATCTGTTTCCAATTATCAAGAAATATGTAATGGAGAAACTTATTGGATAAGAGGTAACTCTTATTCTACATCTGGAAATTATACCGATATATTTACTTCTGTAAATGGATGTGATAGTATAGTGAACACAAGTCTTACAGTATATCCAACACCTGTGATAAATAATAATTATTTAATATGTGAAGGAGATTTCGTTATTATTGGAAATAATACTTACACTTTAGAGGGAGATTATAGAGATACTCTACAAACTATTTATGGTTGTGATAGTGTGATTAATTCTTCTGTACAATGGTCTACTCCTATTGCTTCTTTAACATTATCTGGAACTAATATAAATGCTTCAGTAAGTGGAGGAACTGCGTCATTTATTTTTGAAATATACGGACCATCAGGCTTATTAAGTTCTACACAGAATAATGGAACTACTATACAATTTAATCCATTAATAAATGGTCAGTATTATTTTATTGTAACCGATTATTTAGGTTGTATTTCTGATACATCCTTTATTAATATTAATCATATGCCATCTTCTATTTCTGATATTCAGAATTCTAAAGAACTTTTAAAAATTGTTGATGTTTTAGGAAGAGAAACTCCATTTCGAAAAAATACACTATTATTTTTTATCAGCAAAGACGGAAGAGTTGAGAAAAAGATATTTATTGAATAATTTTTAGTACCAATGACTAATTTCTTCTAAGGATTTTCTTTTTAAATCTGGTACCTTACAGTCCTTAGAGGGATAACCTACAGGAAGTAATAAATATGCTTTTTCATTTTTTGGCCTGCCTAAAACATTTTGTAAGAATTTCATTGGACTCGGAGTATGGGTAAGAGTAACCAATCCTGCTTGATGAATAGCTGTAATTAGAAAGCCAACTGCAATTCCAACGGATTCAGTTACATAATAATTCTGTGTTTTTTCCTCTTCTTCTAAATCATAAACTTTTTTAAATACAACAATTATATATGGAGCAATTTCCAAAAACTCTTTTATATGAGTTGTTCCCATAGCTTTCAAGTCTTTTTTCCAGCTTTCTGACATTCTCCCATGATAATTTTCATATTCCTCTTTTTCTGCCAATTCTCTTATTTCCGATTTTAGTTTTTTATCACTTATTACACAAAATGCCCAAGGTTGTTTGTTGGCTCCAGAAGGAGCGCTTCCTGCCGTTTTTAGTATATTTTTTATGACTTCTTTAGGGATGTCTTTTTCCGAAAAATCCCGAACTGATCTTCTCTTACTTATTTGTTTGTAATAGTTTGTACTTTTTTCTATCACTTCCTTTTGCGTAAGTCTTTCGTTTTCTAATGGTATAAATTTTTCCTTTTTCATCTTATTTGGAAGTATTACTCATATAAAAAATGATTTTACCTCCATTACTTATTTCATGATGATAGAGGGTTTTTCTATTTAATAGTGCTCCGTTAAGCTCTATTTTCTCTACAAACACATTCTCTTCCGACTGATTAATAGTTTCAATCTCAAAAATATTTCCATTCTCCAAATTTATTTTGGCATGTTTAATCATTGGACTTCCAATCGAATATTCATCACTCCCTGGGCAAACAGGATAAAACCCTAAAGAACCAAATACATACCAAGCAGACATTTGTCCGGCATCATCATTTCCACAGAGTCCGTTTTCTTTATTACCGTACATAGTTCTTAGTATCATTCTTACTCTCTGTTGTGTTTTCCAACTATCATTTGTCCAATTGTAAAGGTAAGGAATATGGTGCCCAGGTTCGTTTCCATGCACATAATTTCCAATGATTCCATCTCTAGTAATGTCTTCTGTATTTGCAATGTATTTTTCTTCAATTTCTATATCGAAAAGGGAGTCTAGTTTTGAAGAAAATCTATCTTTGCCTCCCATCATCTCAATCATAGTATCAATTTGATGAGGGACATATAAACCGTAATTCCATGCATTTCCTTCAATAAATCCTTGCCCGTGCGTATCCATTGCGTTAAAAGGTGTTTTCCAATTTCCATTGTTTAGTTTTGGTCGCATAAACCCAATTTTACTATCGTATAAATTCCTATAACTTTCCGATCTTTTTAGGTATTCGGAAGTAGTATTTTCATTGTTCAACTCATCTGAAACTTGAGCAATACACCAATCGTTATAAGCAAATTCCAATGTTTTAGAAACAGAAGATCCACTAATATCTTCTGGAACAAATCCCTTTTTTATGTAACTTTCAATCCCATCAAAATAAGAAACATTGGAAGTGGAAATACAAGCTTCTAAAGCATCTAATTTATTAAAATTCCCTACATTTTTTGTAATTGCATCTGCTATTACAGAAGTAGCATGATATCCAATCATACACCAATTTTCGTTGGCATAATGACTCCAAATAGGTAACATACCATGCACAGATTGATTTTGATGCGCCAACATTGATTTTATCATATCATTATTCCTTTCTGTCTGGATAATATTGAAAAGAGGATGAAGAGCTCTGTAAGTATCCCAAAGTGAAAAAATAGTGTAGTTGGTGAATCCATCAGAAGTGTAAATATTTTTATCCAATCCTTTGTATTTTCCATCTATATCTTCATAAATAATAGGGCCTAACATGGTATGATAAAGTGCCGTGTAAAAAGTTTCTTTGTCAGATTCAATTATACTTTCAATTTCAATTTTTGAAAGTTCTTTATTCCATTTATCTTGTGTTTCTTTTTTTGTTTTCTCAAAATCCCAATGCGGGATTTCAGCATTCATATTATTTAAAGCTCCTGCAGTACTTACAGAAGAAAGAGCAAATTTTACTTTTATTTCTTCTTCATTTTCGGTTTCAAAATTGAAATAGGCTGTTATGTTTTTTCCTGCCATTTCAGGGAAATTTTCCGTTTCATTAAATCTTCTGTAGAAACCATTGTATGGAGTATTATCTCTTTTCTTATGTCTATAAGAACTAAAAGATTTTGAAAATTTCATGGCAAAATAAATGGTTTTATTTCTGGCCCAGCCTGTTGTTTGTCTAAATCCGGTAATAGTAGAATCGTTCTCCACTCTAATGGAAGTCCATATATTTTTTCCCTCAAAATTATAGATATTGTAGTCCAAATTTAGAATGAAATGAGCAGAATCAGTTTCTGGGAAAGTGTATTTATGAAAACCAACCCTGTCGGAAGAAGTAAGTTCCGCCAAAATATTATACTCCTCTAATTTTACGCTATAAAATCCTGCTTCTGCTATTTCATTTTCATGTAAAAAAGTAGATTGATTATTATTAAGTTTTAACTTCCCTATAACTGGCATCAACAAAAAATCTCCTAAATCCGAATGTCCTGTCCCAGAAAA
>JABGSE010000089.1 GCA_018647945.1 Flavobacteriales bacterium
GATTTTATTGATGGAGGTCCCAATGATTACATAATTTGCTAAAAAAGTTCGAACTTAGGACCGTAAGGCCCACCAAAAAAGAAACCCACTCAAATTGAGTGGGTTTTTTAATAGATTAAATCAAGAAATAAAATCTCCAACCAATTTTTTTATTAACCATTCAGCTTTATGAGATGAAGAAAGTTGATTTATTGAGAAAATAATACTAAAGTCAGAATTTAAATCATAAAACATCATACCTCCATATGCGCTATTGTGACCAATAAAATTATAATCTCCAATCTTTTTTTGTTGAAGCCCCATTCCATAACTATTTCTTCCTTTTTTTGAAGTGATATTAATGATGCTACCATCATCAAAATTCGTCATTAATTTAAGCGTTTCAACTCTATTAAATAATTGACCTGATAAAAGTGTTCTTATAAAAACATCTAAATCATTTGTTGAGGATATTAAACCACCACCACCCCAATCAAATGAACTATTTATATTTTTGAGATCATTAGAACCATAAAATGAGGATATAATTGGAGTAGAACCTTTAGCCTCTTGATAAAATTCAAGATAGGTATCATTAAGAGAAAGAGGATCTAATATTCTTTTTTCTAATACTTCATGAAATGGCATGTTAGTTAGTTCTTCAATTAAAACAGCTAGTAATAGATAATTAGTATCTGAATAATAAAAACCTTTGCTAGGCTGAAATACTCCTTTTTTATTCAAGTTATATTCAAAATACTTATCCATGATAGTTTTCCATTCCCAATTCTGAAATGGGAATTTCATAACGTGCTCAAAGAATCTATCGTCATCAGTAAAATAATCTCTTATACCAGTACGGTGCTGTAATAAGTTTTTAATAGTTATTTCATTTGAGTAGTTAATGCCTTCAAAAAGCAGTAATTCTTTTAAGAATTTCCTAGTAGTTTGATTTAAACCATCTAAAAATAAATCATCTAGACTAAGCACGCCTTCTTCCATTAATTGCATAATAATAGTTGCCGTAAATGTTTTTGTAATACTCCCTGTTCGAAAACAATAATTATGCTTGACTTCTCCGCCAGATTCGTTCATTTGCCCAAAAGCATCCTTATAGTTGCTGTTTTTTTTTGGATTATTTAAATACAGTATGCAATTATGAATAGGGGATGAACCACTATGCCTAATAAGGAGCTTCATTAATTTTTCGATTGTTTTCATACTATTTTTTTATATATAATCAAAGGCTGAGGCAAAAATTGGATTTGATTTCACATTTGAAATTTCAGCTTCATTCATATTTTTAAAAGAAGCCATCACCTCAACATCAGAATCTTTAATAAAAGAATGAATCATTCCTAAGTTTCCAGTTGTCATTATTTGTTTTCTAACTGGACAATTTTCTCCCAACCAGAACATAGAAGATTTTAATTTTTCTCGAGCCAGCAAGCCTTCAAATAATGAATATAGTTTATGTTCATAACCAGGCTTAAAATAGATTCCCTCAAAAGCTAAAAATTCAAATTGTTTTGGATTAAATAATTTATTTAGAATAGGTATTAAAGGAATGATATTCATTATTATTTTTCCACTAACACCCTTCATATTATTAATTACCCAATGTGCTCTATGATATTGGCAGCCAGCCACAATCTGATTATTTTCCCGAATTACAAAATAATTATCATTAAGAAATAAAGAGTTAAATTGCACCAAGACATGTTGATCGTATAGTTTTTTAAGCAATGTGAGTACTTCTTCTTTTTCGTTTTGTATTTTTATTTGTGTAATTTCTTTGTTGACTTTAGGAAAAAATCTGCTAAACCCTAAAGTTTTAACAGTACCCAAAGGAGCATATCCTGCGCTTTCACAAACATTGTACGAGCTTTTATTATATTTTTCGACACACGCAAAGAAAATCGTTTTTTCTTTTTCTTTTTCACGAATTAATTGCATAATTTTTATTGTTAACTTTTTAACAATTCCTTTTCCACGTATGTCTTTTGATGAAGCAAAGTATCTGAAATATTGACTATTAAACTGCTGACCATTAACGGTCACAGGTGAAATCGAAAAAATTCCCGTTGCCTTTATTTGATCTTTTTCAAAAAGCCCAATTAATATTGGATTATGCAATAATTTAATATGTTCTTCTGTGTTTCTATGCTCATACAGAGCCCCCTCATTACCCCATGCAATATTATCTAAAAAGGTTATTGCATCATCTGGAATCCCATGGTATCTTTGAATGGAATAATCTCCTTCATTAAATAAGATATCTTTTTTCATAATTTTCTTAGTTCTTAGTTTTTATTATTCCGTTTTCTACTAGTTGTATACAGCTAAGTTTTATTTTTTCTTCCAACGCAGCAATTATTTCTTCATTATGCGCAAGTGACAAAAAACAGTTTCTTCCTTCCCAAATATAAACACCATTTAAAAGAAGTTGACTATAGATCTTCTTATATCTTCCAGGAACAATAAATCTGAATAAAGAACCAAAATTAATAATTGATATTTTGAAACTATTTTCAGTGAAAAATGTATTCATTCGAGTACAGAAATTTGTAGTAACACTATTAAGTTGATGAAGCAATTTTCCATTTGATAAATTAAGTATTTCTAGAGTCTTTAATGAAGTCGCCATTGCTAATGGGTGGTGACAAAAAGTACCTGCAACAAAAGTTGATTTTACCATAGGAGATGAGTCATCTCCATATTGCCAAAAACCTCCATCTAAAGCGTCCAAGAATTTTGATTTCCCAGCCACCACACCTATAGGCAATCCTCCACCAATTACCTTTCCATAAGTAACAATATCTGCACGAATATTAAAATACTCTTGACATCCTCCTAAACCTATCCTAAAACCCGTAATAACTTCATCAAAAATAAAAGCGATATCATTTTCTTCAGTAACAAATCGTAATTCCTGCAAATAAGATAAAGGCTGAATACTAGGATTTCTACTCTGAACAGGCTCAACAAGTACAGCCGCAATTGTATCTTTATTTTTTTTAATAAAAGTCAGTGATTCTTCTGAACCATATTCAAAAAGATATGATTCGTTTAAAATAGATTGAGTAACACCTGGAATAGATTCTTTTGCAATATTTGTTTCAGGATTATTCTTTAAAGTAAGTAAAGAATCAAAAGTACCATGATAGGAGCCTTTAAAAAAAACGACCTTTTTCTTTTTTGTAACTGCTTTAGCAATTCTTAAAGCAACCATAATGGCCTCTGTACCAGAATTAAAAAAAGCAACTCTTTCAGTTTTTGTAACAGTAGAAATCTTTTCAGCTAGTTTTCCTGCTAAAGGGGATATTGGACCTACAGACCAACTTTTAGTAAGTTGCAACTCAATTTCTTTTCGTATAGGAATGTGATTATGACCAAAAATAATAGAGCCAAACCCCATAGTGAGATCAATATATTCATTCTTATCTATGTCATATACAAAAGCTCCATCTGATTTATCACATACCAATGTGTAAATAAGTTCCTTTGTTTTAAGATTGAACCCTGCAACACTCCTGTTCAATGCAAAATATTTTCTATAATCCTGAGTATGTTTTTTTGAATGAGTATTTTTTAGATATAATTTTTTCATGCAACAAAAATAAATAATGATAATTTAAATACTATGCCATGCATAGTAAATAAAAAAGTTCGAAATAAGGACCGAGAGGTCCACAAAACCTTACCTTTTGGTGGGGGATTTACTTTCTGAAATGTTCACTAACTAAATTGTTAATTGGGGATTGTAGTATTTCCTGTACTTTCAATCCTTCTTTCTTAGCAATTTCATTTATGTAATCGGATAAATAGTGAGCAACCGAACCGACAAATGTGAGAGGGTAGTACTTATAATTTTCAAAACATTTTATGTGTAAATCAAAAAAGTGTTGAGTTCCGTCTCTGAAAATTGTGTCGAAAATTTCTTCATTTCTGTTTTCATACATAAAACGGAAGAAAGTAGCCAAATACAAATTGGGTCGTTGTACGGAATAGATATTCTCAATAATTTCATCTTTCCGTTCTGGAGTCCAATTTTCAAATTTTTCTACAATATTTTTTGGCAAAGCATTATTTACATAAAGATTCACCAATTTTTTTCCAAAAAAGTTTCCACTTCCTTCATCTCCTACAATGTAGCCTAAAGAGGGAGCATTTTCAATAATATTATCTCCATCAAAAATACAAGAGTTAGATCCTGTCCCTAAAATACATGAAATGATTGGAGTTTCTCTATAAGTAGCTTTGAGAGAGGCTTCCAAATCGTGCCTTATTGTTATTTCTGCATTTGAGAAGAACGACTGCAGAGGTTCTTTAATAATAATATTTCTACTTTCATCAGAACATCCAGCACCATAAAAATAAACTTCCGTCACACTTCCTTTTATCTCAGATAAAGTACTTTCTGTCATTTCTTTTATCATACTTTCAAAAGTGTTGAACTTTGGATTGAATCCTGCAGTTTCGTGTATTGCAACAATGTTTCCTTCTGAATTACAAAGAGCCCAACTACATTTTGTAGAACCGCTATCAGCTATTATTATCATAACTTTTTTTTACAAAAATAAACTAAATTCTCACTTTTGCAGTTATATCAATGAAACTAATAGGAATTTATTATTTTAGCTAATATTTTTATGATGAAAAAACACTACATATTATTTGTATTTTTAGGGTTCTCATTTTTTGCGAATGCACAAATTGATTTATTAAAAAAAGCATCTGAAAAAGCCTTTAAACTAATTAATACTGAAAATCCATTATCCTCTGAGGAAATATCAGATGGACTAATAGAAGCATTAATTAAAGGAAGTGAATATTCAGTAAATTCTGCATCTGCTAAAGGAGGATTTAATAATAATTATCTTATTAGAATTCCTTTTCCGGAAGAAGCTAAAAAAATGAAAACAGCTTTAATGAAAATTGGATTTAAAGGTAAAGTAGAATCATTTGAGAAAAGCATTAATTCTGCAGCTGAATTATCATCTGAAAAAGCACTTCTGATTTTGATGGACGCTATAAAACAAATGAGTATAAAAGATGCTCTGTCAATTCTAAATGGTGAAGACAATGCTGCAACAATTTATTTGAAAAATCATACTTCCAAATTTTTATATTCTGAGTTTAAGACAATTGTTGTTTTCTCAATGAAAGAAGTTCAGATTGCAAAACAGTGGAATCAATTAATTACAAAATACAACTCAATTCCACTAACAAAAAAAATTAATCCTGATTTGGAGGATTATATTACTAATAAAACAATTGAAGGATTATTTATTTTAATTGCAATAGAAGAAAAAAATATTAGAGAAAATCCGAAAGCTAGGATTTCAGAATTATTAAAAAAAGTATTTAAATAAACTATTATGGAAAAAAATGACCAATTATTACTGCAACTTATTTATATGTTTCATACCTCTGCCATGCAAGGTCTTGGGAAAATTGCAGATCCTACAGGAAATATAAATAAAAACTTAGATTATGTAAGTCAAACAATTGATTTGATGAAAATGCTGAAAGAAAAAACAAATGGAAATATTTCAGAAGAAATTGAAAAAACCATATCATCTATGATTTCTGAGTTACAATTAAATTTTGTAGATGAAAAAGGCAAAGAAAGTGTAAAATCAGAAGAAGCGAAAAAAGATAATAAAGTAAACAAAAAATCAAAGATTAAGAAAAAAGATGGAGGAACTACAAAACAAAAAAAGAAAAAATAGATTTACTTTATTTATAATTGTAATTTTCGGAATTTTAATTTGTTTTCTATCATACAATTTATGGAAAGGAAATGAAAAAATAGAAATTCTGAATATTGAAATAGATAATCAGCAAAAGAAACAGGAGGAAAAAAGGCTGGATGAGATTGATTTGCGTTCGAATTTAGATAAATTAATTAATGATCATCAAAATTTACTAGACGATTACGACATACAAGATGAAAATTTGTTAAAACAAGATTCTCTTATAAATCAGTTGAAAAAGGAAATAGAAGATTTACTAAATACAAAAAAGGACTTAAAACAAGCCAGGAAAAAAATAGTTTCTCTCCAAGAAATATCGCAACGATATTTTCAAAAAATTGATTCTTTATTAACTTTCAGTGAAGGATTAGTAATAAAAAATGATAGTTTAATCAGAACCAACAGAGATATTACATACAAAAATCAGGATTTGAACCAACGAAATACCAATCTTAGTTCAATTATTGATAGAGGATCGGCTTTACGTATTTTTAATATAGAAGTACAAAAAATAAAATACGGAACAATGAGAAAAGAGGCCGATACTAAAAAGGCAAAAAAAGTTCAAATACTCAGATGTTGTTTTTCTGTTTCTTCCAATGCAATAGCAAAAACCGAAAACAAAAAAGTATTTATTCAGTATATAAATCCAAATGGAGAATTATTGTTCTCATCAACCTCTCCCAAAAACTCAGAATTTCTTTTAGGTGATTCTCTTTTAGATTGTACAACATACATAAGTTTTGATTATCAGAATGAGGAAGTTGAACTTTGCTTGGATTGGCAAAGAGGAGATATGTTGATTCCAGGAAATTACAAAATATTGTTTTTTATTGAAGGAAAAAAAGTAGGAACATCATTTTTTATTCTGAATTAGAAATACGATTGAATTTGCATATTTCCAATGTGTTTTGTTTCAGAATTTTCTGATTTTCGGCCATTATAACCAACTACTAAAATCATATTATTTTTAAGAGTATGTTTTACATTTATTTGCCAAACAAAATTAATTCCATTGTTTAGTCCTTCTAGTAATTCGTACGATAAAACAGGATTACTACTTCCATTGTAGTCAATAAAAACCATTTTACTTTCTCCAAAAATCTGATTTCTATCATTTGCTTTTCTCTTAAAATTAATCGACAAATTATGAGATGAAAATAGTTCATTTTCAAGGTTAATACTTTCCTTCTTTTTATAAACATAAATAAATTTAATGTCGGTATTTTTTAATTTAGAAAGCGTAATTTCTTCTTCTATTTGTAAATATTTATAATCGTAATTTTTTGATTGAAAGAATGTGGAAGTATTCGATTTTTCTCCAAAAATTATTTTTGAAAAACTAGTTAACGAATTTGATAATCCTAAATTAACAACTGCATTATTTTCTTTTATTATCTGATTGTCGGTTCCGTACGAAAAGGTGTTCTGATTTAATCGGTTAATATTATTTATCAGTAAATTAAATTGTTTGGAACTGCGATTGTAATAAACAGAATTCTGATGTAAAGAACTAAAAGTGATGCTACTATCCATATTATTATTAAAAGGATTGAGGAATTGAGAATTTGATTTATTTTTGTTTTGTACAACAAAGTTATTTGAGAAATTTAGTTTTTGCAGTAGCTTATTTTCTGTAATTCCCCCCGGATTTAATTGAACAGAATGATTGTATTTTAGAGAATATACATTTTCAAATTTGGAGGATGGTAAGTACAGAACTACATAATTTGCTAGGTCTTCAAAATTTGCCAACTGAAATTCATTTAGTTCCTCTAAATCATTGTTGTTGTAGTCAATCCAGCTGTGAGTCCCCATCCCATCCGGAACTTTAATGTAGTTCTTTTCTTTTTTATTTTCCTTGCCTTTTCCGAGTTCGTACCTTAAATTTAAACTGATAAAATCTTTTATCAATTTAGCCGAAATATTATTTGACGAGAGAATACTATTTTCACTTTCTGATTGAAAGCTGTGTGCCAAAAAGGATAAAGTGCGGTAAGTAGTGCTTATATTATACTTAAGATTTTTGTTTTTTATCAAGTTCAAATTAGCATTTATTTGCTTGCTATTGCTGTAATTATTGAGAGATAAGTTACTTACTTTTTTGTCATCTCTTTGTGTGAGTTTGATGTTGAAAATATTATTTTCATGATTAATAAAAGCCGACCATTCGTTAAATTCCATACTTAAATTATTAAATTTATTGTCCGAAATTAGGTTATGAATTTTCTCTTGTTTGTTTTCTATTCCTATTGTAGTGTATTTTAATTTTCGAGAAATATTTGATTTTGATTGTAATAAATTAGAATTAATTTCATCAAAATTAGTTGTTGTAAAATTGGTGTTTGTATTAATGGAATAATTTTTATAGTCCCAATTTAGAATAGCCGAATTTTTATTTCCTGTAAAATAAGTGCCCTTTTTCATCTGTTGAAATTGATAATTAAAAACCTCTTTCTTCTGTTTTGTTAAGCTAAATAAGATGGAGGAAATAAGCTCTTCATTACTAATATTTTCATTTGTTATATTCCAATTTCTATTGTGTTCCACATCCTTAAATCTATCCAAGCCTTTAAAATGAGCGCTAATATATTCTATTCTACTTTTATTTATAAACGACCATTTATTATTCTGTATAATAACGGATTCGAGTTCTAAAAAACTGGCAAAAGATGAATTATCATCATCATCTAAAGTGGAAAATAGATTATCGTCTTTATGAGAGTAAACCAATTCAGTATTTATTTTTATTTTTTTACAGATCTTACTTTCTAAATTTAAGGATGCGATATTAATTTTTTTCGGGCTAATTAGTCTAATTTTAGGAGTGTAGTTTCCTTGAGGAAATATCTCTCCATTGGTAACGATTGGAGGAATCCATTTAAAAGTTTTCCCGTTTAACCCTTGATTTTCTTCTACATAATTTCCCTGATTTTGCTGAACTTCTGTAAATCGAATTTGGTAAATTGCTGTTTCAGCATTTGAAGAAAATTTGTAAAAACTGATTGGGATATTGTTTAGTAAAGTATCAATTTTCTCATAACGAATCTGATGATTATTAAAACCAACACTATCTGCCGAATTGGAAAGTAAGTCATCTATATTGTCTCCATTTTCTGAAAGAGTTTTTTTATCAGAATCGGAGAGTTCTTGTAAATAATTTTGGTTTTTCCAGTCTTGTTGAGAGTAAAGTGTAAATGAAATTTGTGTTTTTTCACTCTTAATTTTTTGTTTGGAATACAGAATTGATTGGGCATAACTTTTATCAGAATATTCAAATTCTACATTTATTCTTTTGTCTTTTGTAATCAGAAATTTGTTGGTAAAAGTTATTTCAGACGTATTGTAATCAATTATATAATGGTTGTCAATTCCTCTGTTTAATCGTTTTCCATCAATGTACACTTTTTCAGTTCCTGCTAATACAACAATGTAATTTTCACCATTATTTCCATTTAGTTTGTAGGGTCCTTGATTTCCTTCAATTCCCTCAAAATAATTTGACGAATACTTTCCCTTACTCATACTAATGGCAGAGGAGTTGGAATAAGTCCAATGATTTATTTTTCGGCTATTGCTTAAAAGTAATCCTTTTGTTTTTTTCTGAAAACGAAAAAAATTACTGTTATTTTTCAATTCCAAATCTCCAGTAATTACCTCATTTTCATTGTTAAATATTCTGATGTAAACATTGTCAAATTCTTGTAGTTTATAACTGCTCCCATCCGCCTGAAATGGTAAATTATTATCCGAAATAACAGCTTGTATTTTATAATCCTTACCGAGCTCTCCAGAAAGTCGTAAATCAATATTTGAGATGACCGACAAATCCTGTGAATTTCCAATCATTATTCTCCTGCTAATATTTCCTTCTTTTATTAAATTACTATTGGATTTGTTTTCCAAAGTTGTGTTGTATTTTTTCCAATATGTATCGGCATTATAATCGGGCTCTATAAAAGTTAGTTTTCTGTGGTAATAATTTTTGGAAAGCAAAACCGGATATATATAATACTGAAACTTTAATGTTTTATTAATCAAATCGGGATTAATAATTTTTATTTTGGATTCAATTTCATTTATTTCATATTGTATTTTGTCAATTAAAACAGAATCATTTTTATAAATAACTAAGGAATTTGGAATAATGCTAAAACTATCAATTGTAATAATATTGTTTTCAATAAAAATATTTTTCTCCTTTAGGGGGTTGTTATTTTGTCCGAAAATAAATGCCGGAAAAATTAAAATAAGAGTTATTATTTTGACAATAAACTTCACTGAAAATGTGTTAATTAAATAAGTAAACGAAAAAATCGTAAATATTTTATATTAAAACTCAAAAGTATTATTTTTATCCTCAATTAAAAAAGAAAAGATGTCAGTAATATTAACATACAATGTTAACGGAATAAGAGCCGCTCTCCGAAAAGATTTTGATAAATGGTTGAAATCAGTAGACGCAGATGTAATCTGTTTGCAGGAAATTAAAGCAAATGTTGAACAATTTGATGAGTCAGTTTTTACAAACTTAGGATACAATTGTTACTGGAATTCCGCAGAAAAGAAAGGATATAGTGGAGTTGCAATTCTGACAAAACAAAAACCAAAACACATAGAATATGGTTGTGGAATAGAAGATATTGATTTTGAAGGAAGGTTTATAAGAGTGGATTTTGAAACTCATTCTGTAATGAGTATTTATTTCCCAAGTGGAAGTAGTGGAGATTTAAGACAAGAGTTTAAAATGTACTTTTTGGATAAATTTCAAACTTATATTGAGGACTTAAAAAATAAAATTCCGAACTTGATTTTGTGTGGAGATTACAATATTTGTCATCAGTCCATTGATATCCATAACCCAACAAGAAATAAAAATACATCTGGATTTCTGCCTGAAGAACGCCAATGGGTGACAGATTTTCTGTCTGCAGGATTTATTGATCCTTTTCGTCATCTGAACAAAGAACCACACAATTATACTTGGTGGAGTTATAGAGCAAATGCAAGGGCAAAAAATTTGGGATGGAGAATTGATTATCAAATGATATCACAATCGTTACTTCCAAAACTAAAAAGATGTCAGATTTTAAATCAAGCAAAACATTCAGATCATTGTCCGGTTTTGGTAGAGATAACAGATTAGATTTATTTACTACATTTGCAAACTTAAAACCAAATAATAAATGAGTAGTATTTTACAAACTGCCGAGCGTAGTTCTCGCCTTGACCCATCTGAAAATGTAATTTTTCAGAGGCATTTAATCGCCTATAAAGAAGCTGCAAAATTAGTTAGCGGAACCGTATTAGAAGTTGGAAGCGGGGAAGGATATGGAATTTTGGAACTTGCTTCTAAGTCCGAAAAATATATTGCAATTGATAAATTCGGAACAACAATTACGGAAGAATTAAAAAAAGAGAACGATATAGAATTCATGAAAATGAATGTTCCTCCATTAAATAGAATTGCGGACAATAGTATAGATTTTGTAGTTTCCTTTCAAGTGATTGAACACATTCAAAATGATGAAAAATTTGTTGAAGAAATATTTAGAGTTCTGAAAAAAGGAGGAAAAATGATTTTAACCACTCCTAATATATTAATGTCTCTTTCCAAAAATCCATGGCACATAAGAGAATATACTCCTTTTGAAATGAAAGAAATTTTAAAAACATCTTTTATAGATATTGATATACAAGGTGTTATTGGTAATAAAAAAGTGATGGATTATTATAATGTGAATAAAAAATCGGTAGAAAAAATTAGAAAATGGGACATTTTTAATTTGGAAGAGAATTTACCGAGATGGATTTTACAAATTCCTTACGATATTTTGAACAGATTTAACCGACATAAATTACAGGACTATAATGAAGATTTAGTTGATGGAGTAAAACATACTGATTATTCTATTGAAAATGTATCGGATAAATGTTTAGATTTTTTCTGTATCGCAACTAAATAGTTTTAAAACGATATCCCTTTTTTATTAAGTTTTGGAGTATCTCTTCCAAACACAATTTAAGTATTTTTTTAGATTTTTTATTGTCGTGAAAAACAATAATAGAACCATTTTCTACATTGTTTAATACATTGGACTTTACTTTTTCCTCTGTAATATTTTTGTGAAAATCATAACTGACTATATCCCACATTACAATTTTGTAGTTTTCTTTTATTTTACTGATTTGCCAAGGATAGATTTTCCCAAAAGGAGGTCGAAATAAAGTTGTATTTGGAAGTATTTTTTTACATCTTTCAATATTGTGTAAATAAGATTTTGTTGAACTTAAAAATCCATTTTTGTGGGAGTAAGTATGGTTTCCAATTTGATGTCCTTTATCTAAAATCGATAAAATTATTTTAGGATATTTTTCGGTACTTTCTCCTACACAAAAAAATGTAGCTTTAATATTTAGTTTTTCTAATAAATTCAGAATCCAAAAAGTAAATTCTGGAGTGGGAGAATCGTCAAATGTTAAATGTAATATTTTCTCATCAGTTTTCCCTTTCCAAATAATTGAAGGGAAAAGGTATTGAATTAGTTGAGGAACTTTTACAATTTTCATTTTATTCCATCAACTAATTTTCAATTTCTTCAGTGGATACAGCGGGTCCTTTTAATAGTTGCTGGTATTGTTTCAATTGTCGAATGTTTTGCTCGGTGCTTTGTCTAAGCATCTTAGATTCTCCACTTATTGCTTGAGTTCTTAAATAATTTAATTGCAAAATATTTTCTTCTAGCATTTCATTAATTATTCTCCCTCTTTCAGTTTCTCCAGTTTGAGCATATACTCCTGCAATATTTATAGAAACGGGATCTAATAATCCGGTTGACCATTTAAATTCTTCAAAATATTTATCTGCAACATCTACAGCTTTTTCAAATTCCCCTTTCTGTAAATAGATATTGGAAAGTGTATAATATGAAAGTCGGAAAGCGTATAAAGATCTTTTTGTAGTTTCATCAATATATACCTCTGGATTATTTACCCCTCCATATTTATAAGCATTTTCTCCTAATAAAAGATTGTAAATTTTATCAGTATCAATATTGAATTCATTACTGTAAGGTAGTAATTGATAAACTACTCCCGCAGGATGAACAAACTTTCCAAGTCCTTTAAATTTTGAAACACTTCCTTGAGATGAAAAATAAATTGATTGTTTCCAGTTGAAATTTGCAAGTATATCTAATAGTAATAAATCACTTTTTGTAATAGCGTTTAATTTTTTCCCTCCTATTCTAAAGTTAATTTCACTTACAATACTACTTTTGAATTCTTCTGGAATATAATTGTAATGGAAAACCGTGTCAGAATTAACAACTAACTTTATATTTTTCGGCAAAGGTTTCTCTTTTTTAATTTCTTTTATTGCTTTCTTAGCTACGAAAGAACCTTTTCTTTTTATTCCAACTTGATTATTTTTAGCCCCTCTATAATCGTTATGAGATAAAATAGAAGGTATAGGAGCTGCTTCATATGTAGCTCTTTTCATTTGATCAATGTACCAATCCATACCAAGTAAACTAAGGTTTACAATTTTAATATCAGTTCTAAATCCTTCCACTTCTTGTATGTACCAAAGCGGGAAAGTATCATTATCTCCATTGGTAAATAATATAGAATTTTTATCACAGGATTTTAAATAATTTCTGGCAACTTCCAATGCCGTATATCTGCCATATCTGTCATGATCATCCCAATTTTCTGTTGCCATTAAAACAGGAGCCGCCAATAAACAAACTGAAGTAGCTAAAATAGCAGCAATTTTGCCATTTACTTTTTCTTTTAGGAAGTCGAATATAGCGAGTACTCCAATTCCTATCCAAATGGCAAATGCATAAAATGAACCAACATATGC
>JABGSE010000090.1 GCA_018647945.1 Flavobacteriales bacterium
ACATAAAAGTTAGCCCCCTTGTCTTTTTCGTATTTAATGTGTGATATGAACTTCTTGTCAGATAGTCTGTTAGAAGTCCAGAAACGGTCTATATCTTGTGTTATATCACCTTTTACGAGCAGATGATTATGAACAGAACTACCAGACCTATGCCATGCAATAGAAAAATGGTTTTAAGATTTTATATACATCTATTTTAAATAAGTTAATTGGATTAAATATTTTAAATAATATATCAACTAAATAAATTATTTATAAAAAATGTATTGTAAGGGTCGGAAATTGTGGGGTTTTACAATATGTTTTTGTCCCCTTTTTCCAACTATATAACAAGTAAGGAAATTAACTATTTAATAAATTTGTAGCTTTCTTAATTAACAACTTGTTTGTTAAACTATGAACACTATTAATGATCTTGCTTTGTAAATCAGTAATCCTTTTTTTATACCTTTTGTAGGTTTTATTTTTATTTTTCTTTAGGAAATCTCTTACCGGTTCAAATCTCAACATTGATAACACCTCTATATCTTTCTTTTTCATATTTTCAATATCATAAATAAAATCTTTTTCGATGGCCTCATACTTACTAATTAAATCATTCATCAAGTGTTGAAGCTTTTCATAATCAAGTAAGTCCTTAACCTTATAGATATGTAATGGACTCTTTCTTTTATTTAAATGTTTCATATTAATAACTTCAATCTCTACTCTAAATAATTCAGATTCTAATTTAATCCCATAATGAGATTTCACTTCATAACTTTTGTCATAACCTTTAATATTAAAATCTGTCTTTAGAAATTTCTTCCCATATTCTCTAGCTCCTTTCATCATTGGAGCAGGCTTAGAATTTTTATAATAAAACCATGAACTATAATTCTTTTTAGGTTCTGTCTCAATAACCAAACCATAAGAAACTTTCTTTACGTCTGCATCTAAAATATTAAAACCTATTAAATCCGATAACCTACAATATGTCTTATATATTTCTTTAAGAGAATAATCTGAATAATTATTTCCTTTATAGAATTTATGCCATGAATTAGTAACTGTTATTTTATCAGAAGTAAGTTTAATAATTAGATTCTCAACTTTAGATTGATAATAACTTACAAAACCATATTTCGCATTATAAAAAGGAAAATATTCAATATTATTTAAAATAATACTTTTCCCAGATTCAATTGTACTGAAATTTATCTCCTTTTCAAAAGGAATTACAAATTTGATATCATCCAACATATTATGAACGATATTTTATTGTATCAACCTTTTTATAACAAGCATACACATCATCTTTCTTATATCTAACAGATGAACCCGCTTTATAAGAATCGATAATACCATCCTTAGTCCATACATTTAATGTGGGCAATGTAATGCCTAATATCTCAGCTGTATCTTTTCGACTTATAAATTCTGTTGGAGTGCATACTTTTTTATTTGATTCTTTTAATGTCTCAACAATAATGCACTCAATTGCTAATAATAAATCTTCTTTTGAAACTAATAATAATTCACTCATAATTATAATGTTTTTTAATTCATTACAAAATTGAGATGAAACAAGTGGGGATAATTATGGGATACCCTCAACCTTCTTTATCTGAAGTAAATTACTTTATATTGGGCAAAGAAAATGTTGATAATATAGAATTAACTATCCTTTTTTGACTTTCTGTATATGGAGATTTATTGTTATTTGGTTGATTTAGATAAGAAAGATCTGTACGAATAGTGTTATAAACTGATTTTTCATCTTCATTTTTACCAACAATTATTTTAGTTATAAACTTTGAAAGGTCTGTATTTGATTGAAAGGATTCTCTCTTTTTTAGAAAATCGATAATACCTAATTCGTTAAGCAAAATAATTTTAGTTCTATATTGTAATTTTTCTATATCTGGTATTTCTTCAATAGAAGGAATTTTCTCAATATTTTGATGTTTATTTAGTAAGTTATATTTTCTGTTTATCTCACGCATCATATCATTAAAAAACCAATTATAATGTTCAAAATAACTAGCCTCGAAAGCATAGAGATCAGCATATGTATACTCATCTAATTCCTGTTGTAACTCACTTATTAAACAATCAAGTATCTTTAAAAACAATTCTTCATCAGAACATTTTTCTAATAACTTATCAATTCTATCTTTTGGAGACAAGTAAGATTTAGAATACTCATTATTTGGTTGAAAATCTAATAATAACTCTAATTCTCTCTCTATATACTTTAATTCACTCATAATGCTTTTAAGTTTAAATTTCTATATAATTGTATTATTGGCTCTAATTGTTCTTCTGGCTCTATCTTTACATAGTTTCTAAAGGATTTTTCAGATTGATGTCCTGTAGCAATCATTATTGTTTGATAGGATATACCACTTAAAACTAAGTTAGAAGCAAAACTTCTTCTTGCTGTATGTGTTGTAATGAACATATATTTTTTCTTTAATATTGATATTTTAAGTCCACCTTTTGTTTGGTTTTTTTCAACTTTCTTATGTAGTGACTTTACTCTTTCACCAACTTGCTTGATATAGTTATTTAGCTTCTGATTAGAGATAGGTCTTGGCAAAGAATTATGAGTTTTACCTTTATACTTATTCATAATTGAAACAACTATTGGATGAACTAGAGCAATAATGATTCTTTTCTTGGTTTTCTGTTGTCTTAACTCAACTGTTCCCTTACTTGAAATGTCTGAAGTTTTTATCATTTGATAATCTGAGAATCTTAAACCAGTAAAACACCCAACTAAAAATAAATCTCGTGCATTATCTAATCTTTTGGAGTCAGATAAATCCAAATTATAAATCTCTTCTAACTCATCATCTGTAAGATAGATATTTTCAGTTTCTTCTTTATCAATCTGAAACCTTCTACTTTTATAAACCATATTTGTATTTAAACCCCTTTCAGTAGCTTCATTTAATAGTGTTTTTAATGTTTTGAAATATCTTGCTACTGTGTTTGTAGCATAAGTCTTTTCAAGTATCATAAACTCTTTAAAATCATCATAGAAATCTAAATCAATAGTGTCAAAATCAACCCTTTTTCTTTTTATATTAGAGTATTCTATTAATCTGTCTAAAAGATTTGTATAACTAACTATAGTGCCAGAAGCAATAGGGTTTCCTGTTTTCGGATTGATTCTTATTTTTGATGATTCAATATATTGTTCAATAAATCCTAATATTGTTTTCTCAGAAAAATTGAAATTAGGATTAAACTTTTCATCTAATATTTCTTTAAATTTTAATTTGGATGGAACTTGATTTTGATTGTTATTTTTATAATTTAAATATATCTTCTTAACTGAATTGTGTAAATTATCTAATTGTGCATTTAATTCAAGATGACTACTAAAGGTCTTAGTATTTATAGCTCTTTGATAATTTGACTTTAATTTATCAGATTGCCAATATTTAGGATTAATCTTTAAATTAGTTGGATACACTAACTTTAAACTATCCCACCTAATAACACAATTGATTGATGTTTCAGAGTCTGACTTTGCTTTTCTTAAATTAAATCTACAGTTTACCATAATTAAAAGCAAACTTACATAAAATACATTGGTTGTCGGTATGGTTGTCGGTTTTATTTAATCAAATCTTATTTCATTTAATTGTATTTTATTAATGTTTCTACCTTATTTATGAAATTACCCCATAATAACAGAAAAATAAATATAATATGATTTAATAGGTTCGAGTTCCTTCCTCACTGCAAAACAGAAGTCCTGACCGAAAGGTTGGGATTTTTAATTTGAAACTAATGCAATCTATTTCTAAAAGGGAATTTATTCAATTATTATTCTTTTCTCAATTATTCCATCATCATAGATAATAAAAAAAGGCTGATTTGGATTTGGATGAGGGATTTCCCTCCCAAGTATATCTACTATCTTTAATATTTGTTGCTTATCAGAATTATTTATGTTTGGATAATTAATGTTTGTAGAAATATAGGTACTATCAATAAAAATATTTTCATCACCCAACTGATAAGGTAAAAACTGGAATATGAAAATAAACATCTCATCTTCAGTATTAAGACCAGCAGTTACAGGTATCGGATTTGGATTAGAAGCACTAATTGTATTGTCATAATGTCCATTAGCATAAATCATACTTCCATTCGGAATTTTAATAAACTTCTCGAAAAAATAGAATCCTTGCCATTCAAAATCCCAATTATTTATCCTAATAAAGTTTATAGTATCATTACTTGGTGTTACAGCGTAACATTCCATATCTCTTCCCAATAAATGCATATGAGGAAAAACTGACATCATGGAAAGATCTTCTGATGTTGGTCCAAAACTTGCGCTCACTTCAGTAACTTGATGAGGAGGTAAATAAAAAGTGAAGTTTTGAATTAAAAAATCAGTAGATATTTGTCTGATATTTGTAGTGTCCGGATAAAAATAAAATCTAACTTTTGTACTATCTAATTGTCCAAAACTTCCTTCAGGATAATGCATCCCTAAACTAATACTGGAATTTGCAGCTAATTCTACCCCAAATATTGAATTAATATCCTGAGGATACTCTAATGGAACTGATCCTGGAGCATAAACATAAATCATCTTTCCTGTTGGTCCCATACAATTTGTTGTGGTTGTAACTGAGGAGCTTGGAGAAATATCAATACTTAATAATACATGATGAACAATTTGAGGGTTTCCAGGTATAATCTCAATAGCTCTAATTTTCTTATTTGTTGTAAGTCCTGTTGGAATTGAAAAACAAACATAATCATCACTATTAGCGCTTGCAGTACTGCTATATGTTGGCATTTGAAGTTCTAAATCAGGAGTACCAAATTGTGATGTGTTGGAAAATGTTGGCATGGGTGGTAATAATAAAGTATCTCCAATTGGAGTGCCATTTGATATCCAATCTGTAATTTTTGTAATTTCATCAATAGTTAAAGTGTTTTCAAAAGCATAATTCTGATACAAAGTATCTGGTGGCCAAGGAGGCATTTCTCCAGTTGAAGTTAGATGTTGTATAATTCCAGAATTAAAAACAGCGGATGAATATGTTTCTAAAGATAATGAAGCGATACCTCCATTATGATGACATTGAAGACAATTATTATAGATAATAGGAGCAATATCCTCTGAATAATTGGGGTTCTGTCCAAACCCAATCAAAGGCACACATAGTAAAATCAATAGTAGTTTTTTCATAGTTTTAAGTTTTTTATGCTATAAATAGTATATAAATAGATGATACAATGGAAATCATTGTTAACCAAAACCAAAACTGAATATTAGCATATATTTTATTTATTTTTCTTGTTTGCTCTAGTGACTCAAGAAGAATTTTCTCATTAATAGTTAATTGATTATATTCTTCTATTCTTTTTTCAATATCTTCTTTTTTATCACCATCTATCCATGCAATATGTTCAGGACATTTGAATAACTCTTTTTTCTCTTCCATAGTTTTTAATTTTTCCAAATATAGTCATATTCAATATTTTTATCCAAATATTTTGCTACATAAAAGTTAGCCCCCTTGTCTTTTTCGTATTTAATGTGTGATATGAACTTCTAGATTAATGAATTACATAATCAAACGTTTCAAAGTCATTCTTGTAAAATTCAAAGACTTCTTTTTTGAATGATTCTTTTTGAGTTTTCCAGCTAATGCTGATTTTTTTTGAAGAAGGGTTGAGGTGTGGAATACTAGAAAAATTCATCCCAAGTTTTTCGCAGAATGTCTTCAAGTCTTGTTCTAAGGATTCGTAACGAATAATCGAATCAACAATTTTTTCGCTTAATAAATGTTGCATGTATTCTGATTGGGGTCGAATAGCAAAAACTTCATCTTTCATAATATTAAAATACTCTTCTATCCCCAAGTTATGTAAGTTTGGAAATTTCTCTAGATAGTATCCTAAGTATGATTTTTGGGTATGGTAATTGTAGGAGCTAATTAATCGGTCGAATGGATGGCGAACTGCCATTACAGTGTGATAAGATTCCCAAACCGATTTAGGTATGAGTAAAGAGGGAGTAACATGTGTTGTCTTGTTTTTACTTATGTCAAGAATATCCTTAATAGTGTTTCCCGCTGCTTTTGGGTTATGGATAAAGACAATCTTTTTTTCTTCGTTAGTGTAGTGTTGGGTATCAATCCCGTTATATCGCTCCAACAAGTGTTTAGAGAACAATTGAATTACCTTCTTATTTTTAGTAAATAAGAAGTAATTCCAGAAAATTAATTTACAATAATTGATCATTTGTTTTATTTTAATATCTGTGAAGTGTGATCCTTGGTCTTAACTTTTGAAATAATATCTTCTATCATTCCCTTTTCATCAATCAAAAAGGTAGTTCTGTGTATTCCATCATACTCCTTTCCCATAAACTTTTTAGGTCCCCAAACTAAATAAGCGTTTAGTACCTGCTTACTTTCATCTGAAATAAGAGGGAAAGGTAAGTCGTGCTTTTTAATAAACTTAATGTGCTTTTCTGGACTATCGGCAGAGCAACCCAATACTACATACCCTTTATCTAAAAGCATTTGATAGTTGTCCCTCAAATTACAGGATTGTAACGTGCAGCCTGGAGTCATATCTTTTGGGTAAAAGTACAATACTACTTTATTTCCCTTAAACTGCTCTAAAGTAATTGCTTCTCCATTTTGGTCAATGGAATTTATTGCTGGGGATTTATCTCCTATTTTCAACATATTATAAAGTTCCTCTTCTTTCTTGTTCCGCCTCTATCGATTCAAATAGCGCTTTAAAATTTCCTTTCCCGAATGATTGAGCTCCTTTTCTTTGGATAATTTCAAAGAATAAAGTTGGTCTGTCAGTTAATGGTTTTGTGAAAATTTGCAATAAATATCCTTCATCATCTCTGTCTACCAAAATTCCATGTTTTTTCAAAATTGCCATGTCCTCAGCAATCTCTCCTACTCTTTCTCCTACTGTATCATAATACTCTCCCGGAACATACAAGAACTCTACTCCTCTTTTTTTCATTGCGGAAACCGTACTTACAATATCATCAGTTGCAACCGCAACATGCTGAACCCCTGGTCCATCATAAAAATCTAAATACTCCTCAATCTGAGATTTCTTTTTTCCTTTTGCAGGTTCATTAATTGGGAATTTTACCCTCCCATTTCCATTGGTCATTACCTTACTCATTAATGCGGTATATTGAGTAGAAATATCTTTATCATCAAACGTAATTAGGTTTGCAAAGCCCATAGTATCATTATAGAATTTCTCCCAAATATTCATCTCATTCCAGCCTACATTAGCTACCATATGGTCAATGTATTTCAATCCAACAGCTTCAGGATTATAGTGCGATTCCCACTTTTCAAATCCTGGCATAAAAGTTCCTTTATAGTTTTTACGCTCTACAAAAATATGAACGGTATCTCCATAAACCTTAATCCCTGAAGTTACCACTTCACCATCTACATCTTTTTCCGTTTTTGGTTCAAAGTAAGATTCTGCCCCTCTATTTGTTGTTTCTTCCCAAGCCTTTTTCGCATCATCTACCCAAAGAGCAATAACCTTAACTCCATCACCATGTCTTTTAATATGATCAAAAATTTCATTATTATCTCCTGGCATTGGTGTAGTAAACACAATTCGGATTTTATCCTGCACCACTACATAAGAAGTTCTATCTGTTATACCGGTTTCTAATCCTGCATAAGCAAGGGATTGAAAGCCTAAAGCTGTTTTATAAAAGTGAGCAGCTTGTTTAGCATTTCCCACATAGTATTCTACATAATCTGTTCCTAATAAAGGTAAAAAATCCTGCGCATCTGGGAATATTTTATCCAAGGAATAAGTAGTGTTGTTTATTTTTGTTAAGTCTTCTCGCATGATATTTATTATTTTTCAAGCCATGATTGATGGTAAATTCCATCCGAAAGTTCAATAGCTGCTTTTGTTAATTTTAGTGGAGCAAAAGTATCTACCATTACTGCCAATTCATCCGTTTCCGTTTGTCCGATACTTCTTTCTGCTGCACCTGGATGTGGTCCGTGTGGAATTCCTGCAGGATGCAAGGAAATATACCCCTCATCAACATGATTTCTACTCATAAAATCACCCGCTACATAATATAATACTTCATCCGAATCGATATTAGAATGATTGTAAGGTGCTGGAATTGATTCAGGGTGATAATCGTACAACCTTGGTACAAAAGAACAAATTACAAATCTGCTGGTTTCAAAAGTTTGGTGTACCGGTGGAGGCTGATGTACCCTTCCTGTTATCGGTTCAAAATCATGTATTGAAAATGCATAAGGGAAATTATAACCATCCCAACCAGCTACATCAAAAGGGTGTGACGCATAAGTATACTCATGAATCATCTGTTCCTTTTTTATTTTGATAATAAAATCGCCTTGTTCATCATGTGTTTCTAATTCTTCCGGAACT
>JABGSE010000091.1 GCA_018647945.1 Flavobacteriales bacterium
AACGAGATCTCCCCATCCATTATCTGACTTCATATCATAGCTATTATAATACAATGAACTATCTTCTCCTAGATATATTAAGCTAGGAGGGTATGCGGAAGGAGCATTTGCGGTATCACAAAATCGATCAATATTATCACATTTAAAAAGTGGTCCTGATTTTTCGTCAAAATGTTTTTTGACGAATTGTTTATTTATAGACTCATCATTTATATAAAGTCCTAAATAATTACCTTGCACATATAGTTTTACTAAATTAGATTCACCCGAAGGTAAATAATTTCTGTAAATATTGCTACTAACAATCTGTTTGACAAAGGTTGGGTCCATCCAGGCGTTAGCTAACTTCATCTTTTTATATCCCAATACTTTTTGACTATCTATAAAATAATTGAAATCAATATTATAAGGTACTTTAGGGTTAAAATTGTCATTAGGTAAACAAAATGTAGAATTTCCTTTATATCTTACCCCAACACTATCATAAACAGTTCCATTTAATGTTAATTTGGCAGGAATCCTTTCGTCTGGATTATAGTACCATGCATTAACTAAATAACTATGATAGTTTGGATTATAAAAATTTAAATGAATACTTCTAACAGAATCTTCATCAAAAAATCCGGTAGGAGAATCATATAATTGTTGAGGATTGTATATAGTTTGTCCAAAAGTTAAAATCGGGCAAAGGCATAATATTTTCCAAAAATACTTCATATCTATTGTTCTCTTTCCCAGATATATATTAAAACAAAAGAAATGTTTATTCCTGAGAATATTAATAATTCAATTGGTCTTGTTGGAACAGTATAGTAAAAAATTGGACCTATAGATGATATTAATATAAAAATAAAGATAAATGTACTATTAAGTAATCTATAAACATTTGTTGAAACAACAGAGATTCTTGAAACTAAAACACCAAATACAAAAAACATAACACCTATTATTCTATGAAGTCCCTCTAGAATATCAGTTGAATCTGAGATACTTTCTTTTATATCTGATAATGGTAATCTAGGGACAAAAACAAATACAATTCCAAAGAGAATATAAAAGAATGGAATAATTTTTGAAGAAACAAGTGGTTTCATTTAATGTAATTTTTTGATTAGCAAATATAATAAACAAAAGTTGAATGAGTTATTAAGTAGCTGAATTAAATTTTTATTTTTGCATTAATGTTAAAACAAATTCTACTATTCTGTGTTCTATTGTTTTCAGTAACTACTTTCGGGCAAACTCTGAAAGGAAAAATTACTGACAATGAAGCAATTTTGCCAGGAGCAAGTATTACTATCAAGGGTGAAGGAAATGGATTGTCGGCAGATAAAAATGGAGATTACTCTATCAATTTAAAAAAGAACCGCTCAGTTATAGTAAACTTCTCCTTTATTGGTTACGAAACAGAAAGCATCCGAATTCCCATGCTAAAAAAAGGGCAAACTTATACTTTGGATGTAAAACTAAATCCGACAAGTACAGTAATTAGTGATGTAATAGTAAGGGATAAGAAAAGTAGGAAACAAGCCCTTAGCAGAATAAAAACAAAATATGTAAGTTTAATTCCAACTTCTGGAGGTGGTGTGGAAGCCGTACTGAAAACATTACCAGGAGTAAGTTCCGCAAATGAATTGAGCTCTCAGTATTCTGTAAGAGGAGGGAATTTTGATGAAAACTTAGTATATGTAAATGGAATTGAAGTATATCGTCCGTTTTTAATCCATTCTGGTCAGCAAGAAGGATTGAGTTTTGTAAATACTGATATGGTAAGTAATATACTCTTTTCTGCTGGGGGTTTTGGTGCGAAATATGGAGATAAAATGTCTTCTGTTTTGGATATTACTTATAAAACTCCAAAAGAAAATAAAGCCTCTTTTCAGATGAGTTTATTGGGTGGATCCGCTCATATTGAAGGAACTATTTTAAAAAACAGATTTTCTTATTTGGTTGGGTTTAGGAATAAAACAAATCAGTATTTGTTAAATGCAATGGATACAGAAGCCGACTACAAACCAAATTTTTCGGATTTACAAACTTATTTGAAATACCAAATAAAAGATAATTGGACTGTAAGTTTTCTTGGAAATATTTCTCAGAACAAATACCAAATGATTCCTAAAAATAGAGATACAGAATTTGGAACTTTGAATGAAGCATTAAAATTAAGAATCTATTTTGAAGGACAGGAAAAAGACAATTACAATACTTATTTTGGAGCTTTCAACACTACTTTTTCTCCAAACTTAAAAACAAAATTGCAATTTACAACTTCCTCATTTAAAACCATTGAAAGTGAAAGCTTTGATATAATGGGAGAATATTGGCTCTATCAGTTAGACAATAGTTTGGGTTCGGATAATTTTGGAGATGTAAAATTTGACAGAGGAGTTGGAAAATATATAAATCATGCCAGAAACAAATTGGAAGCTACTGTAATCAATTTCTCTCATAAAGGACATTTTATTACAGATGAATACACAAAATTAGAATGGGGATTCCGCTTGCAAAAAGAGGAAATTGAAGACGAAATAAAAGAATGGACACTTATCGACTCTGCAGGATTTATTCTCCCACATCCAAATGATTCTATTGGTGGTGTATCTGACCCAAATCAAGTTATATTAATGACCGAATTTCTAAAATCAAATCTTTCTCTTTCCTCTTACAGAAACTCAGGATTTATGCAATTTACAAAAGAATTAGGAAACTTTACCCTCAACTCTGGAATGAGAGCTTCTTATTGGACTTTTAATGAGGAATTCTTGTTGAGTCCAAGAGTGAATATTTCGTACATCCCACTTTGGAAAAAAGATATTGTATTCCGAGCGGCTAGTGGAATATATTATCAATCTCCATTTTATAGGGAACTCAGAACTTTAGATGGAAAACTAAACAGAGATATAAAAGCTCAAAAATCAACTCATTTTGTATTGGGTTCCGATTATTTATTTTATAGTTGGGGCAGGCCATTCAAACTGATATCGGAAATATATTATAAAGATTTGAAAAACCTTATCCCTTATAAGGTAGAAAATGTAAGGATTCAATATTTGGCAGAAAATAACTCAAACGGATACGCTACAGGAATTGACTTGAAAATAAATGGTGAGTTTGTACCTGGAGTGGAAAGCTGGGCGTCTCTTTCTGTAATGACAACAGAAGAAGATATAGTGGACGACTTCTATATTGATGAAAATGGAAACACTATTTATCCAGGATTTATCCCAAGGCCTACCGACCAAAGGGTGAATTTCTCAATGTTCTTTCAAGATTATTTGCCAGGAAATCCAAACTATAAAATGCACTTAAATATGGTGTATGGTACTGGACTTTCCTTTGGTCCTCCAAAAGGTAAAAAGTACCAAGATGTACTGAGAATTCCTGATTACAGAAGAGTGGATATTGGTTTTTCGGCAGTGATAAAAGCAGAGGATAAAAAAGGGAAATTTAAATTTCTGAACAAACTAAATTCCATGTGGATTTCTGCAGAAATATTTAACCTTTTAGACATTGACAATACGGTTTCTTACCTTTGGGTAGCAGATGTAAGTGGCAGGCAATATGCTGTTCCAAATTACCTAACCTCTAGGCAGATTAACTTTAAGTTGATTGTGAGTTTTTAGGATAGTTTTGTTTCTAATGATTTAGTGTAAATCTCTCTGTAATCCTTTACATCACCAAAGGACTTTTCATCTATTCTTATTTCTGATTTACTCACATGTCCTAAAAGTGAAAATGGAATAAGAACATTTTTTAGAACATCCAAAAATCTATCTTCCTTTACCTCTCTAACAGAAACAATAACTCTTGATGGTCCTTCACCAAACAAAAAGGCATCTTCTCTAATTTCGGCACTTGTAGTAATATCGAAACCTAAGTTGTTTACCATAGCACTTTCTAACAAAGTAATAAAAGTACCACCATCTGACACATCATGTGCTGATTCAATTACTCCCGTTCTTATCAATTTAGTAATAGTATGTTGTATTTCCGCTTCCTTATCTAAATCAAAATGAGGAGTTGGAGATTCTTTTAATCCATGATAAGAAGCTAAATATTCTGAAGAAGAAATATCATTTTCTGATTTTCCAATCATATAAATTAAATCAGACTTCCCTTTAAATCCTAAAGAAGTAATGTGTTTTTTATCTTCTACAATTCCTAACATACCAATAGTTGGCGTTGGGAAAACAGGAACTTCCGTCCCCTCCACAGCTGATTGATTATAGAAACTTACATTACCACCAGTAACAGGAGTTTTAAATTTTAAACAAGCTTTACTCATCCCTTTAATAGCACCAACAAATTGCCAATATACTTCTGGATTATATGGGTTACCAAAATTCAAACAATTTGTAATTGCAGATGGAACACCACCAGAACAAACAATATTTCTGGCTGCCTCAGCAACCGCCATTGCGGTCCCTTCTTCCGGATTTGCATTTACCATACGGGCATTACAATCTACCGTCATAGCAAGTGCTTTATCTGTACCTTTAAGGTTTACAATTCCTGCATCTGTTGGTCCGTTAGTACTCATATTTACCGTACCTACCATAGAATCATACTGTTCGTAAACCCATCTTTTAGAAGCAATGTTTTCGTGTCCTGTTAAGTATTTAGCAACCTCTACTAAATCAGTAGGTTCTTCTATACTATCAATATTGAATTTTTTCCACTCCTCAAAGTATGCTGGTTCGCTCCACTCTCTGTGGTATACTGGAGCTCCGCCTCCTAATACTAAATCATCACAAGGAACATCTCCTACTAATTCCCCATGCATAAAGTATTTTACTCTTTCACCCTCAGTAACTATTCCTATTTCTTCACAGGATAAATCCCATTTATCAAAAATAGCATTTACAATATCTTCTTTTCCTTTTTCAACTACTACCAACATTCTTTCTTGCGATTCAGAAAGTAAAATTTCCCAATCTTTCATATCTGCCTGACGAGTAGGAACTTTATCTAACCATAATTCCATACCGTGCTTTCCTGCTGCAGACATCTCGTTAGTAGAACAAGTAATACCTGCAGCTCCCATATCTTGCATACCAACTACAGCATCAGTTTTCCCAAGTTCTAAAGTAGCTTCTAACAATAATTTTTCTTGAAAAGGATCACCAACCTGAACCGCTGGCAAATCTTCTGCAGAATCTTCTGTAATATCTTTAGATGCAAATGAAGCCCCATGAATACCATCTTTACCTGTTCTAGATCCTACAATAAATACAGGATTTCCAACTCCTGATGAAGTAGCGGAGATCATCTCTCCTTTTTTCATTATCCCAGCAGAAAATGCATTTACTAACGGATTTGTATTGTAACATTTATCAAAGAAAACCTCTCCACCAACAATCGGAATACCGAAAGCATTTCCGTAATCCCCAATACCCTTTGTTACGCCTTTCACCAACCATTTTGTACGGTCCAATTCAATATTACCAAACCTAAGTGAATTTAACTGTGCAACCGGGCGAGCCCCCATAGTAAAGATATCACGGTTGATACCACCAACACCTGTTGCAGCACCTTGGTAAGGTTCTAAAGCTGACGGGTGATTGTGTGATTCTATCTTGAAACAACATGCCAAACCATCTCCAATATCTACCAATCCTGCATTTTCTTCACCAGCCTCTACTAACATATGAGGACCTTCTTTTGGTAATTTCTTAAGCCAAACAATTGAGTTTTTATAAGAACAATGTTCGGACCACATTACCCCAAAAATACTTAATTCGCAAAAGTTAGGAGTTCTTCCTAATATCTCTTTAATTCTATCAAATTCTTCTGGAAGCAAACCCATTTCCTGAGCTTGTTCTACTGTTGATAAAGTAAGTGTTGCCTGTGATGACATAATATATGTTTTGATTTGTTTGCAAAAATAGAAAGATGACATTAACTAAGCAGCATTTTAAGCCACAGATTTATCATCTTCTTCACAATTTATAAACAGGAAAAATTTAGAATATTTTGGAATTATAATTTTCAGGATTTCTGGCAATAACATTTGAAAAAATCTCTTCAATTATTTGTAAATCTTTTTTCTTTTCTTCAGATGGGTTCATTATTTTTACAATCCCAATTTCCTTTTTACCATAATCCATTGCTACTAAAACAAGTGGGACATTTGCATTTTTTGCCATATAATAAAATCCTGTCTTCCATTTTTCCACTCTTTTTCGAGTCCCCTCAGGAGCTACACCTAAAATAAATTTATCTTTTTTATCAAACATTTTTACCACCTGATCCACCACATTAAAACTCTCTTTTCTGTACACAGGAATTCCTCCATTTATTTTGAGTAATATTCCAATAATAGGAAGGAAAAGTTCGCTCTTTATTAAATATTTAGGAGTAATATTACTTATATAAGCATAACATCTTCCAATTAGAAAGTCCCAATTAGAAGTGTGCGGCGCTGCTATAACAATACACTTATCAGGAAAAGAAAGTTCCTTGGATGTCCTCCATCCCATTACCCAAAACAAAAATTGTGAAATTAATTTTTTCATAAATATTATTTTTTACAAAGAAAAGAACAAATTCCAATTTTATTATTAAAAATTGTAGATTTGCCAAACTAAATTTAAAATGCATGAAATCTACTATTATTAAAATCACTCTTTGGATTGGGATTATCTCACTTGCTTATTTCGGATTATACGGAAATATTACAAACGAAATTAAAGTGAGAAAATCAATGGATAAAAGAATTAAAGAAAACGTTCAGAGATTACAGGATTTGAGAGAGATACAAAAACAATACAAAAGAGAAAAAGGATTTTACGCATCTAATTCTGATTCGCTTACTGACTTTTTATTCAATTCTGAAATTGCATATCTGAATACCGAAAAAGCAGATGCCGATTCAATAGCAATAAATGTAGACAAGTGGAAAAGCATACAAAATCAGTTGAGAAAAAAGAAAAGTAATGCCTTAAACGAAACTTCTATTGCAAAAGGATACTACAAGAAAGCAGGAGGAAAATGGCGCATACTTACAGAACAGGAAAAAATTGACAAAGGATATATTAGTGTAGAATTCTTTGTTGCAAAAGATTTAATATTTACAGAAGAATATCAGAATAGTAGAAATTCTGGATTCAAATTAAACATGAATAGTTTGAATTCTATAAAAAATATTTACAATGCTCAATCTTCTGAACTTTATAATAAGTTAAATGCACAATCTGCATACAATACCGTAAACGGATTATTTAGCAATATTTTGAATCTAAACGATTCTTCAGAAAGTAATTTTGACAACTTAAACAAAGCAATCTCATCTAATAAAACAGAGATTGAAAACTTAAGAAAAAATATAGAAGAAAATAAATCCGAAAAAACAAATTCGTCCAATGTTATAAATGGAGTAAAAGCAGAACGAAAAAAATACACCGAATTAATTGGAGAAAGCAAAATACTAAAAGTAAGAGAAAAAGCAAGAATCAAACAAGAAAAAGGGAAAATACTAAAAGGTAGAAAAGCAATTATCTATAATATGGTAACTAAACAAGATTCTACCGAAACGGCAAATAAGAATGTGATAAGTAATTGTAAAAATAACATCTCTAATTTTGAAAATGAAATTGATTTGAGAGAGCAATTAACTAAACTTATTGAAAAGAATATTCAGTGTATAAAGGATGTTTCTGAAATGCAAAAAGGATTTATTAATTATAAAAATACCAAATCTACTTCTTTCGATTCTCTTTTACACTTTACACTTAATGAAGAAATAAAAATAGTTACTACTCTTAAAAAAGGAAGTTATACAATTGCTACAAGTCCGGATTTATGGAAAAGTGCAAAAGTAAAAGCAGATCTTTTTATTACTGAAAGTTTAGGAGAAAACATGCTAAATGAAGTAAATGAAAAGTATAAAAATAATGGTGGAAAGTGGAGAGATTTAACAGAAGAAGAAGGATTGGAAAGAGGACTTACTATAGTAAAATATATTATTGCTAAAGATGTTATTTTCAACGATATTTACATGAGTAAAAGAAATCCTGATTTCAAATTAAATTTTGATAGTTTGATATATGTACCTCATAATAAAACAAAATATACATTTAAATCCGGAATGCAACTTGCTACATTAGCCGAACTATCACAAGGAGGAATAGATAAATATTTTTTCGCTATTTACACCGATTACGAAAAGGTATTTAACGACTTAGATAAAGAATATAAAGTATTACAAAGAGCTAGTGAAAGAGATAGTATTATGGTAGGTTCGCTTGTAAAAACCATTACAAATGGAAACTGGGGAGAATAATAAAATCTCTTCCTACATTTCAAAATATTTTAGTGTTGAAAAAACTGAACTGTATCATTTATCTGTAGAGATATCTCCTAACAAACTAACTTATTGTTTACTAGATACTAATAAGTTTGAATACGTTTTTCTCAAATCAACTAATACGAATGATATCTCAGATATTATTCAATTAATTGGAGAAGATGAATTATTAAAATCAAATTTCTTCTCCTCTACCCTTTCGTATTCCAATTTTCCTTCCTCAATTATTCCGAATAAATTTTACAAAAAAGAAAATGAAAAAAACATTCTGGAATTTGAAAATGAAATATTTGATGTAATGAAAAGAGATAATATTCATCAAATTGATTCCAAAATTGCGTACTCAATTCCATCAGAATTAGAAAATTTTATATCTGATATTTTCCCTTCAATTGTAGAAAAGAACAGTACAAACATTATTATTGATCAGTTGATAAATCAGGGTAAAACTACAAATGAAAAATCGGTATTTGCTTTTATTGAAAATAAAAAAGTAGAGATTATTGTTTTGAAAAATGACAAATTATGTTTCAGAAATAGTTTTGATTTTGAAAGTGAAACTGACCTTTTGTATTATGTGCTTTTTTGTTTTGAGCAATTGAAACTTTACCCAGAAAAAACTCCTTTAGTTTTATTTGGAGATGTAAATAAAGAAGACAGAAATTTTAATATTTTATACGATTATGTAAGAAATGTTTCTTTTGGGAACAAAGCTGAAAAACTGACTTATCCCACAGAATTTTCTGAAATAAAAAATCAAGAATATTTTGCACTTTTTAGTCAAGTATTGTGCGTATAGTAAGCGGGATACATAGAGGAAGGAAAATAAATCCTCCTAATAATTTAGATGTCCGACCAACAACCGACAGAGCAAAAGAAGCTCTTTTCAGTATATTAGATAGTAGATATTATTTTCATGAAAAAAATGTATTAGATCTTTTTTCTGGTAGTGGAAATATAGGATTTGAGTTTTCTAGTAGAGGATGCGGAAACATTACTGCAGTAGACAATAATAGTAAGTGTATTCAATTTATTGAAGAAACAAAAAAGGAATTAAATCTGAATATAAATACCGTACAATCAGATTGCATAAAATACTTAGAAAATCTGAATCAGCAATTCAATTTTATTTTTGCTGACCCTCCCTACCGTTATGATGATTATCAAGCAATGAAAGATATAATAGTTAAAAATAACTTAATAAAAAAAGATGGATGTTTAATAATAGAACATGATAATTTCACTTCATTTGAAGGTGAAAATATGGAATGCAGAAAATATGGTAATGTTCATTTTAGTATTTTTTCGTTTTAATTCCCTATTTTTACATCCTAAATAATGTACAAAATGAGCAAAATTGCAATTTTTCCAGGTTCCTTTTCTCCTTTTACTTTAGGTCATAAATCTGTAGTAGATAGAGCTCTACCCTTATTTGATAAAATAATTATTGCTATTGGAATGAATGTAGAAAAAAATGAATATTTTTCTATTGAAGAAAGAGAAAAATGGATAAAAGAGATTTATAAAAATAACTCTAAAATAAAAGTTCGATTTTATGAAGGACTTACAGTTGATTTTTGTGAAAAAGTAGATGCAAAATACATATTGAGAGGATTGAGAGATTCTCACGATTTTAAGTACGAAAAGAACATTGCACAAACCAATAAAAACTTAAACTCAGAGGTAGAAACTATCTTTATTATTACTCCTCCTGAAATTTCTCATATCTCCTCTACCATTATCCGTGATATTATAAAAAATGGTGGAGATGTAAGCCAGTTTTTACCAAAGGAAATTGATTTGTAAGGGTTCGAATCCTGCTACCCCGACTTTTTCCTCTTCAACATTTCCATAATTTTCTGTAAGTTTGCTATATGAAAAAATTCATTAAATGGCATAAAGAACTTACAAATAGATTCACAAAGAAAACAGGCATGGACTCATATCAACTAGCATGGTTTTCTTGGGTTAAAGGACTTATTACGGGTATTATTCTAATGATGCTTTTATCCTAGCATCATGAAAAATCTACTTTTCATTTTTATTACATTAATAACATTTACAAATGTAAGTTATGCTTCTTTTCCTGTTCCTGAGTATTTGGAAATAGCTTCTGCAAACTATGCAGATGATGTTGATATAGCGGAAACAATAGTAAATGTTCTTGGGTTATTGCTAATGATATTTGGACTTTACTTTTTGATTAAATCCTATAAAGATACTTATAACCCTTGGATAAAATATTTAAAGTTATTTGGAATAATTTTCATTTCTCTTTTTTTATTAATTATTATTCTTTGTGGACCTGATGGAGGATGTCTTTCTTTTAGTGGTGGATAATAAAAAACTATGAAAAAACTAATTTTACTTTTAATCACGCTCACTACACTTACAACTGTGAGTTATGCTTCTTTTCCTATTACAGAAAGTAATACTGAAATACTAAAGACTATAATATCTGAAGATACTGAAGAAGATGAGCCTTCACTTCTTGTGTATACTCTTAGAGGAATTTTGTTTGTTTCAGTATTAGGATTTGTTTCCTACTTTTTAATTAGGGCATTGCGGAGGGCGTGGAGAAGAGATGTTCCTTGGGTTAAAAAACTACTACGTTGGAAGAATATTTGGTGGTTACTTTTAGTAATACCTATTTTCTTAATTCTATCATTATTGTCTGGAGGTGGGGTTAGTGGATTATAAATAGAAAGTTTAATTATAAGTTATTTTATAAAATAAGATATTACTCAGATAATCTAATTAATTTCTTAAGTTTGTTTTAGTAGATTGATTAGCGGTGCAAAAAGCGGAGCAATTTTTAGTTTAAAAGCTTGCTGTAATCATGTAAATAGGTGTTAGGTTGTAATCCTGCTACCCCGACTTTTTTTTCTTCTAAATTCCCATAATTTTCTGTATTATTGTAGTATGAAAAATTTATACTTAAAAATGAAGAATAATACTTTGAAATTCTTAATCCGTCTATTCATCGTAGTTTTAGGTGTCCTCATATCTTTTAGTATCGAGAAAAAAAGAGCATTATCATATAAAGAAGATTTAAAGAATAACTCATTAAAAAAGATGCTTGATAATATTAATCACGACCTTAGAGATAAGATAATCAACTATGAAATTCATACTAACGCATGGAGATGCTGTGATCGGCTGTTAGATAATTCAGAAGAATTATTTCAAGAGAATAAAGATTCACTAGGATATTACATCCAAATAGGAAGTATGGCAAATACAATCTTTATTGATAACAAAGAAGAATACTTAACTTTAAGAAACTCAGGATTATTAGAATTAATTGATAATGATAGTTTAATAAGTTTATTACATAAAAAATATTCATACCATCCGTTTTATAAGAAAATTGAAGATGGGATAGGTAAGTTAAATAATAAATTTCGAGATAGTATGCTAAATAAAATAAGCTATCTAAGTATAGGTAAAACAAAATATTGGGGAGGTTATGGGGAATATATTAGTCCAAGTCCATTAACTAATTCTGATTTATTAATAGTTAAAGATAAACTTGGAATGTCCTATTTTTATTCTGGGATAATCAAGGAAAGCATGAAGGAAGATTCTGTTTTAATGGATATGATTAAACAGGAATTATCTGATACAGAGTAAAGATACAATTAATTTTTGTGTGCGTGTTTTACGTACTTGTCAATTTGATATATTTTTGTAGATTTCGAGCTGTATTACGACAAATACATTTTATTTTCTAAAATAATTATTATGAAAAAACACTACTCATATTAATTTGATTTCCTATTATTGGCTTGGGCACTCTTTATTAAGCTTCTAAGATATTAATATTATTTTTTAAAATATTTAATTACTCAGAAAACCTAATTAATTTCTTAAGTTTGTTTTAGTAGATTGATTAGCGGTGCAAAAAGACAACTAATTTCTCTACTGCTTTTCCTCTGTGGCTATTTTCCTTTCTCATCTTTATTCATTTCTGCAAAAGTTACCTTATGTCGCTTTGGTGTAAATATTGGGTCGTAACCAAAACCTTCTACCCCACTTTTATTTTTTGTGATGCTTGTTTTATAGTTTGGGTTTTAGGATTAGGTTTAGCTACTGTTTCTGATTTCTTAATATTAGACCTATTTGTAAGTTTATCTGAAGAAACTTTTATATTCAGTATTTATTCAAAAAAAGGTGATTGCCTTTTTTCTTGCACTTTAACCTTTTCTTAATCTTTTTTCTTATAAAAGGAAATACGATAACTAACTGTCAAAGAAGGACCAAAAGATCCCGAATAACCCGTTGTAATCGTAAATGGATTATCATCTGGATGATATGCAAGACTTATTGCTTTTCTTTTATCTATTTTACTAAAAACATTAGAAGCTAGTCCAATTCCTACTTGAAAAGAAAGATTATTACTAATTCTATAATTTAGGCCAAAAACATCAAATATTCCGTTAGTATTAGTTTCAACAGTATACATAAATCCAAGTTTCTTATCTAGCAAAATGTTTCTACTCGCTACTTGGTATCTAACTAGATTAGGTCCATATTCTGGATTAAATAAATATCCTACACCAAACTCCAAGCTAGCATTAGAGTTGGTGTATTTTTTACTGAAAAAATTCTCCTGGGCAAAAAGACTCGTTGTTACACAAAAAGATAATACAAATATAATATTTCTTAACATATCTAAATAATTTTTATTGATTGACAAATATAACTCTTTTTTTAATATAAAAAACCAACTAATCTTTTAATTGCCTTCCCCCTGTGGCTTATTACCCCTTTTTCAACTTTATTCATCTCTGCAAAAGTTAACTGATAGCCATTTGGGATAAATATAGGATCATAACCAAATCCATCTACCCCACTTTTTATTTTTGTCATCCTACCCTTACACTCACCTTCAAATAAAGTTTCTTTTCCATCCACAATAAGTGCAATTACAGTTCTGAATTTTGCAGTTCTATTATTTATTCCTTCTAGTTTTTCTAAAACAAAATTCATGTTGTCTTCTGATTTACAATCTTCTCCTGCATATCTTGCGGAGTACACTCCCGGCTCACCATTTAAAGCGTCTATTTCTAAACCGGTATCGTCTGAAAAACAATTAAAACCATAGTTATCAAATATATATTTTGCTTTCTGCAAAGCATTACCTTCCAAAGTAGGATTTGTTTCTGGTAATTCCTCATTACAATTAATATCTCTCAAACTCAAAATTTCAATTCCTGTCGGAACTAAATCTCTAATTTCAGATAATTTGTTAAGGTTGTTAGTGGCAAAAACTAGTTTCATTTACTGATGATGATAAGGTTCGTTATTTAAAATTGTATATCCTCTGTAAATTTGTTCAACAAAAAATAATCTCACCATTTGGTGAGAAAAAGTCATTTTAGATAAAGATAGTTTTTCGTTTCCTCTTTTGTACACTTCTTCTGAGAATCCGTACGCCCCTCCCACTAAAAATACCAACGTCTTTTTTCCAGAAAGCATCCATTGTTGTAGTTTATGTGCGAATTTTGGAGAAGTAAAATCTTTTCCTTTATCATCCAACAAAACCAAATGATCGGAAGATTGTATTTGTTTCAAAATCAATTCTCCTTCTTTTTTCATGAGTTCTGCTTCTGATAAATTCTTTACATTTTTAATGTTCGGAATTTCCATCATCTCAAAATTAGTATAATGTTTTAAGCGTTTCTGATAGTTAGAAATCCCCTCTATCAAATACTTTTCATTTGTCTTTCCTATTGTCATTAATACAATCTTCATTTTTTGTATTTTTGGCAATATTAACAATTAGTATCTTGATGACAGACAAAGATTTTGAAAAATTTATAACAGATTCTCTTTCAGAAGATGTGGGAGATGGAGATCATACATCACTTGCTAGCATTCCAATAGATGCAACAAACAGAGCTCATTTATTAGTAAAAGATACAGGAATTATTGCTGGAATTGAACTTGCAGAAATGATTTTCAGGGAAGTAGATTCTACTTTAAAAGTAGAAATATTTTTTAAAGATGGAGATAAAGTAAAATTTGGAGATATAGCTTTTTTAGTAGAAGGAAACTCAATTTCCATCCTTACTGCAGAAAGATTAGTTCTCAATTGCATGCAACACATGAGTGCAATCGCTACAAAAACTACTTACTTAAACTCTTTAATTTCTGATACAAATTGCAAAGTATTAGATACCCGAAAAACTACTCCTTTAAACAGAAAATTAGAAAAATGGGCAGTAAAAATTGGAGGTGGAGTAAACCATAGATTTGGTTTATACGATATGATTATGATAAAAGACAATCATATTGATTTTGCAGGAGGAATTACAAAAGCAATTCAGAAAACAAAAAAATATCTTTTTCAACACAATAAGAACTTAGAAATTATTGTAGAAGCAAGAAGTTTAGAGGAAGTAAAAGAAATACTAAATGAAGGTGGAATTAAAAGGATTCTACTAGATAATTTTAATTATAAAACCACAAAGGAAGCAGTTAAAATAGTTGGGAAAAAATGCCAAACAGAATCAAGTGGAGGAATAACAGAAAAAACTATTTCAGAATATGCAAAATGTGGTGTAGATTTTATTTCTGTTGGGGCACTCACTCATTCAGTACTAAATTTTGATTTAAGTTTAAAAGCCATCTAATGTTTGCACTCATAAAAAATATTTCTAAAAAATTTAAACCTTGGGGGTTTGAAGGACTGAGTATTTATGATGTAACCATTTTCTTTTGGAAAGGATTAATGGAAGGTGCAATTACAACCAGAGCTTCCTCTTTGGCTTTTAACTTTTTCTTGACCTTTTTCCCAGCAGTTATTTTTCTCTTCACACTTATTCCCTACATTCCAATTGAGGGGTTCCAAGAAACTTTAATGGAACTTTTAGGGAGTGTTTTACCAGAATCAACAAATAAAATGGCTTTTAAAACCATTGACGATATTGTAAACAACCCAAGGGGAGGACTCCTTTCTGTTGGTTTCGTTTTGGCTTTATACTTTTCTACAAATGGAGTAAGTGCCTTAATTGAAGCTTTTAATTCTTCTTTCCATATCCGAGAATCTAGATCCTTTTTATATCAACGATTTATATCGTTAGTACTTACCTTAATCTTATCTGTAATGCTAATTTTCACTATCAGCACACTCATTTTCGGGAAATCTTATTTAGGAAGCTTGTTAGCAGATGGCACTATTTCTACTGAATACCTGTATTTATTCAGCTTTCTGAGGTGGTTTATTATGTTTACTTTTTTGCTTTTTGGAATTTCTTTACTCTTTTATTTGGCTCCAAACCTACAAGTGAGATGGAAATTATTTTCTCCCGGAACTATTTTTTCTTCCCTATTTATAATAATCACTTCTATCATTTTCAGTTATTACATTAATAACTTTGCTCAATACAATCAGATATATGGATCAATTGGTACTCTTATTATTATTTTACTGTGGATGTATTTTAATTCTATTATCCTCCTTACTGGATTTGAAATAAACGCTAGTATAATTGCTTCAAAAAAACATTGCAATTCTAATTCAGATTTGTAAATTCGCAACCCTAAATTATTGATTATGAAAAAACTAATTATTA
>JABGSE010000092.1 GCA_018647945.1 Flavobacteriales bacterium
AAATATTTGATTCTGACCGATCAAAGGAGTCTGAACCTGTAAAACCTGCAAAGAACCAACTGTATCACAGCCATTCTGATCCGTTACCTTCACAAAATAACTCCCCGCAACCAAACCACCGATCGTATCATTTATACCAATACTCAAATAATTGAAATCAAACCACTCATAACTATATGATGGAGTGCCTCCAGTAGAAACCGCATGCGCAGCTCCCGAACTATCTCCAAAACAGAGATACAGAGAATCAATCATTGAAGTAAGCTGCAACGGAAAATCCGGAGCTAAAATTTGTATTGAATCTGTTATTTCGCATTGTCCATTATCGGAAATAGTTACTTCATAAGTTCCAGGACCTAAATTACTAAAAACAGTGTCAAATGGTTGTGGATTCGGATTTAAAACTCCATTAATAGAAAAACTATAAATTGATGATGAATTATTTAATTGTTCAAGCGTTATTATTCCGTTTGAATATCCATAACAACTAACATTCGAGATGTGATGTTCGAAGGAAGCAATTCCAACAAACTGAACTGTATCATAGCAAATATCTGGTTGTGTAGCTCCTTGAGTCATAATTGTACTATCTATATACTCTACAACCCATGTATATGTTCCTAGAATGGTAGGAGTTATTAGATGAATGCCCCCATCAGGTAAGTTAGGAAGAATAGTATCAACAGCAGCTCCTCCAAGCCAAGAATAAGTTCCAGGAGCAAAAGTCTGACAACCGATTTTTACATTATCTAATCCCCAATGATCAAAGGCATTAGATGAAGAAGATAGCTGTATCCATCTTATTCTAGTTTGTGTCGTTTGCGCAGCGATAGGTAAAGCAGTATTCACATGAAACCAATTTACATATGGACTAGCAGCAGACCCTCCAACATTATTTGTATCTGGATCCCAATATCCTAATCCATTATAAGCGTAAACAGGATGTGTAGCACAGTTTCCGGTTAATTCGTCTGGCAAACCACTTCCTGGTGCAGACCATGGTTGTTCTTGAGTGCCATCCCAATTATACCATGTAACTCCAGCATCTGTAGAATATTGTATCCTTACTCCTTCACAATATAAATCTGGCCCCTCACAAGGACCTGCTTGACTCTGTATAGCATATTTCAAGTCAAATTCTAGATTATAACATTGAGATAAATCAAAATCAATAGATGTTAAATTTCGTGGATGAGCAGCTAAATTTCCCATCCAAACATAAGCTGTATTTGGCACAGGGTTTACAGGTGGTGGCCACGCACAATGAGCAGGATTATTTTGGATAACATTTGCAGAAAGGCCTGTTTGCCAACCGGTACCAAATGTTCCTAATTCAAAATCATTATCTAACTGAGTAGCAACAACACTATTAGTTGCATCAATAACTAAAGTATCTCCTAATTGAAAACAAGAATTAATGTTTGTTGTATCTGGCCAAATGTATGAAAGAGCAGTTACTGTACACTGAGCAGAAATACTTCCGCTAACCAAAAATGCTATTAAAATTGCGTATAATTTTTTCATATTATTATTTTTCAATTATTACTGAAATATTTTTTAAATCAAAATGAGTTAAAACCATAGTTTTATTACCTCTTTTTATTTTAGAACCTATATAAAAACTGTCCTGAAAAGAGCAATTTCCTTTAATTTCTTCACCTGATTTTAATGATAAAACTCTAAAATGTTCTTCAGAATTTCCTGTTTGTTTACAAATATCATTAATCCAAACCTCTTCAAACCAAGAAATTGTAATTGAATATGGATTTGCATTTGAAATCCTAAAAGTTAATAATTCATTATTGCCACATTTTATAACTGACTCCTCAATAGTTACCCCATCTAATTCCGCTACATTTACCCATGCATTTTCTTGTGAAAACACTGAAAAACTCAGGATTGAAAACAATAAAATAATTCCTTTTTTCATAATTTTTATTTTTTACAAATTTACAAAATTTATCTCTTTAAAACTATATCTCTTTTTGAAATCTTACTTATTCAAATTATCTGAGTAGAGTTATACTTCCATTTTCTTCAAAATGATGCCCATCAACTCCCGTTGCTTCCATCCTGTAAAAATACACTCCTTCTTCTAGTTCTCTCCCACTATACGCTCTTCCATCCCATCCAGAATTTACATCCTCCCAATGGAAAACTTTTTGTCCCCAACGGTTAAATATTTCTACATAAATACCATTTAACATCCACTCGTTAAAAGCAAACACATCATTTGAACCATCATTATTTGGAGTAAAAACATTAAACACATCATAACCTTCTATATCAACAATATTGTAAGTTGTGTCATTGCAACTTTCTCCTAAAATAGAATCGTGAGCAATCATCATTACATGATATTCTCCTTGTTGAGGAAATACAACAGAAAATTCCTCAAAATAAGAAGTTGTATTTGTTGTTTCATTATCAAAATCCCAGAAATAAATATTCCCTCCAACAGACGTGTTGTCAAAATTGATTACCGAATTTTCTCTCCCAAAATCTGGTAAAGGAATAAAGTTGGCAATTATTTGGTCCGGTTGACTAATGTTCACCATTGTATCCACACTGCAATTATTAAAATCTGTAACCGAAATACTGTAATTTCCACTTTCTAAATCATCAATAATTACATCAATGGACTGATTTACCATTCCCTGAGAAATAGGATTTGAAGAAAAGGAAACAATATAATTATATGGAGAAGTTCCACTTAATAGATTCAATGTCATTACACCATCATCCAACTCAAAACAACTTAAAGACTGAAGTGAACTTTCTATCTTGATTCTTCCAGGTTCTCCTAATTTTATATTTTGCAAAGTATCGGAAATACAGAAGTTATCATCCACAACCCAAACCGAATAATTAGAAGAATACATATTGTAAATTGTTTGTCCATTTAAAGTTAAAACACTAGAATTTTCATCCATAAAATAAATGGTATAATTAGGATTTCCTCCCAACACATCAACTGAAATTTCTCCTAATCTATCTCCAAAACAGATATTATCTTTTATGTTAATAATAGAAAGTTCAATTTCTGAAGATTCAGTCATTAAAATAGTATCAAAAGCAGGACCGCAATTAAAACTATCCGAAATTACTACAACATACATCCCGGCGGAAAGATTTGTAGCAGTAACTGATTGAGAAACTGTATCGGCATTTGAATTCAACCACACATAATTATAATCTGGCATACCTCCAATTGTTTGAGTTGTGAGTTCACCATTTTCTCCTTCAAAGCAGCTCACCATATTTACAACAGAGGATTGAGTTTGAATTGGATCTGTTAGTTCGTCCAAATCAATGGTATCTACAATCATACAATTTACAGAATCTATGATTTGAACAACATGAGGAAGAGCTTGTAAATTGGAAATTGAACTTGTGATTTCTAAAGTTGGAATCCAAAAATAATTGTAAGGAGAAACTCCTCCAGTTAAAGAAACAGAAATATGTCCATCTTCTCCTTTATAACAACTAATGTGCTTAATACTATCATAAGAAATTACAATTTCATCATACTGAAAAATATCTATAATTGCACTATCCAAACAACCATAAACATCCTGTACAAAAATTTCATATTTATTTGCATTCAGATGAGGGAAAGAGTCGTAAGAAAAATAATTCACTCCATTATCAATAGAATATAAATATGGAGTATCTCCACTAGCCATCTCAATTTGAATAAATCCAGTATGTGAGCCAAAACAAAGCGGGTTTGTATTGGTATAAATCGAATCAAATGACAAAGGATTATTTGCATTCAAAGCATCAACAATTGTAACATTTACAGTTCCCCAAGTTGGAGACGCACTACAATAATTTACATCTGTCACATCTATTGTTATGGTATCAAAAGTTAAATTGAAAATAGTATCTCCAAATCCATATCCAGAATTACCTGAAAAGGAAGTCCATATATAATTATAAGGCTGTGTACCTCCAGTAATTTCCAAATAAATTTCCCCATCATTTGTAACTCCCATACATGTTTCTGGTTTTTTTCCAAACTCTAATATTTTAAATTGAAGAGTGTCGGGTTGAGAGATGAAAACACTATCAAAAGCTACACATCCTGCAGAATCGGTAACTGTAACGAAATACTGTCCTTTACCCAAACTATCGTTTATTTTTGTAATTGATGAGTTGGACCATAAATAAGTATAATTCTGAATTCCTCCATGTGCAAACACCTCAACAACTCCATCATCTCCATTAAAACAACTTACCGTCTGAACGATAATAGAATCAATATACAATGAAGAATCAGCAATTACGGTAGTATCGTAAACTACACATGCATTTCCATCTACTACTTGTATTTCATATTCTCCATCACATAAATTTTGGAATGTATCGGCAGTTGTAATTAAACCAAAAGGAATATTATTTCCAATTTGGCTCAGGTAATAATAGTATGGCAATATACCTCCACTTGGTTGATTTGGTAAAAATAATTCTCCATTACAAGAATCCCCATTCAAACATCTAACATCTGTAACAATTACAGGATTAAAAGTTACCGCTGTTGGTTCATCAATAAATTTTACTGCAGAAGAATCGATACAAGTTCCAGAATTAGAAGTAGCAATAACACCATAATGTCCTTTTATTAGTTCATTAAAATAAGTTCCAGTACCTACAACAACTTGCGGATTAAAGAGCGTGTATCTCCAAAGAGCATAGGAATAACAACTATCAGGATAATACACTTTAAAAGTTCCGTTTGTATCTCCATTACAAACTATGTCAGTTTTTCCTACTGTGAGGTTTATATTTGGAGTAGAATCTACTTCAATAATGATTTCCAAACTATCAATACAAGTATTTGTATCTTCAATATAAACAAGATAATTTCCCCTATAAACTGAGTCGAAAATATTTTGTGATTGCCAACTAATCAGTGTATCGATAGAATATTTTACAATCGATAATTGTGGAGAAGCAAAAATAGTAATTGTTCCATCTAAACCACAACAACTTTCGTTTGTAGTTATTACTGAATCCAAAGATGGATTTGGCGTTTTTCCAATAAAAATATCTCCATAAAATTTATCGCATAAGGAATCATCTCTAATAACTAAATTGTAAGCTCCACTTTGCAGAGAATCTATCAGAATTGTATCCAAATAATTTAAAGTTGAAAATGTAGTTCCTCCATCAACAGAATATTTGTAAGGAGCAAATCCATTAGAAACAACTACAGAAATCCATCCATCATTTTCTCGGCAAGTTTCCAATGCAGAATCAACTTGTAAAACAGTCCTTACTTGTAATCCTACAAATACAGAATCCTGATTTGCAATGCATCCTATTCCATCTTCCACATTTATATTATAATATTCTTCTGCTAAATTTGATAAATTATTATTCGCCAGAAAAATTGAGTCTGAACTATACAAAATAGGATTATGATTTGAAGATGCATACACTAAAATTTCTCCTAAAAAAGTAGCACAAATCTCATCTGTTACAATTACAGAATCAATGGATAAATCATTTTCAATAATATTATAATTCTGATTCGAAATACAGGGAATAAATCCATTTCCTGTATCAACATACACATCATAAAAATGAGTGCCAGAATAAAAATAATCGGAAGAATCTGTAAGTAAAAACAAAGGTCCATTATCTACAGAAACACTGTAAACATAAGATGAATTTACATTTGATGTATCGAAAACAAACCAAGTTCCGTCACCAACGCAAAGTGTATCTCCATTTACAGAACTGACATTTACTTCAGATTGTGAGATTGTAAAATTGATTAAAGTATCCGGACAAGCATTCGGAACCCCTAAACCGTAAGCACTAAAAGTATAGTTTCCTGCAGGAAGATTGACAGCAAATGTATCGGTGCTAATTGTGTCTCCCAAAACATTTCTCCATACATAAAGAGCGTAAGAATTATTTGTTTTTGTAACAATTGCCATTCCACTACTATCAACATCACAAAACACATTTGTTATTTCTACTTCAGGACTGCAAGGAGGAATGAAACCAATACTATCGCATAAAATAGCCGTACATCCATTATCATCAACAATACTATCGCAATAATTTCCAATACATAAATTAGATATATTCGCTAATGTTGAAGTAAAACCATTTGGACCATTCCAAAAATGAATGAAAGGTGCAACTCCCCCATTTATTTGGGTAGTTATTGTCCCATTACAAGATGTGGCAGAAGTAGCAGATGTTATTGTATTATTCCATGAAACCGGAGTTGGATCAAGTACATTTATTGATGCAGATGTTTGTGTACATCCACTTGCATCAGTTAAAATATATCGGTAAACTCCAGAATACAAATTATTGAAAGTATAAAAAGTATCGGCAATTGTTACTGTATTTACAAAATTCCAATTCAATGTTACAGAATCCTGTAATTCTAATGTGTAGATAAAATTGGGGGTACCAAAAACTGAGTTAATTATAATTTGTCCGTTATTATCTCCATTACAAATTGTTGGAATAGATATGAAATTCCCTAAACTGCAATTCTGTGTAGCAAATACTGTAAAAGTATCAACCGACAGGCAACCATAATTATCTGTTAAAGATAAGATATAATCTCCTACAAACAAATTATTTAAATTTTGAGAGTTGGAAATAAAGCCATTTGGACCAGTCCAACCAAAATCATAAGGAGGAATTCCGCCACTAATATTTATGCTTATACTTCCATCTGGTGTAATCATTGTAGTTGCATTTACAATAGAAGAATTTACAATAATTTCTGCTGGTTCATTTATAATAATTGATCCTAATGGCATTCCAATTGTATCAAAGCAAGAATTTGTAGAATCTTCCAAAATCACTCTAAAAGTATCCGCAATTAAATTGTTAAAAGTAATAGAGTCAATAATTGTAAATTGATTTGGAGCAGGTACTTGTCCAACAGATTGCCAACCTCCATTAAAAGGGTAATTTACATTATACATCTCCAAATAAAAATGATACATGCCCCCTCCACTATCTACTTGCACACTTATACTTCCATCATCCGCTCCAAAACATTGTATATTTGTTATAGCAGTTAAACTCAAACTACAATTGTTATTCTGGCTGCTTCCACTACAATTTGTATTAAAGTACTGTTGTGTATCTATATTTCCATTTACTTGTTGTCCCAACCCAATCAAAGGCACACATAGTAATAGTAGTAATAGTTTTTTCATTTTGTTTTTAAATAGACAGAAAAAATAAAAATAAATGAAAGAAACTTCCAAGAAGCTTTTACTACTTTATTAACATTTGATATTAATTTTCTATTCATCTTATCTGAAATTCCTAATTTACAAACATACAAAAAGTTTATGATTTTATGATTATTAGTTTCTATAAACGCTTAAATTTGAATTTCAGACTAAAAAAATAAAATGAACGACTATTTAAACGATTTAAATTCTGATCAACAAAAAGCAGTAATCCAAATTGATGGAGCTAGTATGGTAATTGCTGGTGCCGGTTCTGGGAAAACAAGAGTATTAACTTATAAAATTGTTCATTTTTTAAAAAATGGAATCAATCCGTTTAACATTTTATCCCTCACCTTTACCAACAAAGCTGCTAAAGAAATGAAAAACAGGATTGATAAAATTGTTGGAGGACATCAGTCCAAAAGCTTGTGGATGGGAACTTTCCATTCTGTTTTTTCTAGAATATTAAGAGCAGAAGCAGATAAAATTAATTTTCCCCGAAACTTTACAATTTACGATACTGCGGACTCCAAAAGCTTGACAAAATCTATAATTAAAGAACTAAATTTAGATAAAGATGTTTACAAAGTTGGAACAATCCAAAACAGGATTTCTAGCTTAAAAAATAATTTTATTAGTCCTGAAGGTTACAACAATCACCCTGAACTATTAGAATCTGACAAAAAAACAAAAAGAACTGAATTCGGAAGAATCTATTTAATGTATGTACAAAGGTGTTTTAAAGCGGGAGCCATGGATTTTGACGACCTTTTAATAAATACATATAAATTACTTTCTGATTTTCCGGAAACCCTAAATAAATACCAAAAGAAGTTTCAATATATTTTGGTTGATGAGTACCAAGACACCAATCATATTCAATATTTAATTATAAAAAAACTAGCTGCGCTAAACGAAAATATTTGTGTTGTAGGTGATGACTCTCAATCCATATACGCATTTAGAGGTGCAAATATTCAGAACATACTCAATTTTAAGATTGATTATCCTGACTATAAATTGTATAAATTAGAACAGAATTATAGGTCAACCAAAAATATAGTTCAAGCAGCAAATTCTTTAATAAAACACAACGAAAAACAAATTGAAAAAGATGTTTGGACCGACAACACAAAAGGAGATAGCATTATAGTATGCGAAACATCAACCGATAATGATGAAGGAAGATTGGTTGCAAACACCATAAAAGATTTAATTTCAGATAGCAACTTTAAGGATTTCGCTATTTTGTACAGAACAAATGCTCAATCTCGTTCATTGGAAGAAGCACTTAGAAAACTTGCAATTCCTTATAAAATTTATGGTGGACTTTCATTTTACCAAAGAAAAGAAATAAAAGATGTACTTTCCTATTTCCGCTTGACCATAAACCCTCAAGATGAAGAAGCTTTAAAAAGAGTAATTAATTATCCGTCCAGAGGAATAGGAACTACAACAATTCAAAAACTTCTAATTTGCGCAAACGAAAACAACATTAGCATTTGGGAAGTAATTTCGGATTTAGGGAAATATAAAATTAAATTAAACTTAGGAACTCAAAAAAAACTCACTGATTTTACATTTTTAATACAAAGTTTCATGGCACAAACTGAAAGCTCGGATGCCTATAAAATTGCAGAACATATTAGTAAAGTAACTGGAATTTTCAGCTTACTCAATTCCGATCACTCACCGGAAGGAATTAATAGATTTGAAAATGTACAACAACTGTTAAATGGCATAAAAGATTTTACTGAAAACTATGATGGAGAATCAATTCCTGTATTATCAGAATTCATGAAAGATGTAGCGCTTTTGACTGACACTGACAACGAAAAAAAGGAGGACTACAACAAGGCAACTCTCATGACGATTCATGCTTCCAAAGGTTTGGAATTTCCATATGTATTTGTAGTTGGAATGGAAGAAGGATTATTCCCATCCATGATGAGCGGAAACAGCCAATCAGATTTAGAAGAAGAAAGGCGACTTTTTTATGTTGCAATTACAAGAGCAGAAAAAAGACTGTTCCTTTCTCATGCCAATAATCGTTTTAAATGGGGGCAATATATTGACTGCGAACCAAGCCGGTTCTTAGAAGAAATAGATCAAAAATTTATAATGAAAAAAGATTTTTCATCAGTAAAAAAACAGGAAATCGTTCCACATAAAATATATGCAAAGATAAAACCTCAAATTAAAAAAACCTTGGTACCAAAACAATTTGTAAAAACCAATTTCGCCAAAAACATCACAATAAACCAATCCGATTTGAGCAAATTACAAACGGGACAAAACGTAAAACATGCTAAATTTGGCAACGGAAAAATACTACAAATTGAAGGGGAGGGTTCCAACAAAAAAGCAACAGTTTTCTTTTCTGGAATAGGGCAAAAACAACTCCTTCTGAAATTCGCAAAACTTGAGATTATAAAATAATCATATACTTTTCGTTTCACTTATCTTAAATCTGTTAAGTGGTTTTTTTTGAAGATGGTGGTTTCATTACTTACTCTACCGTCCTTTTTTATTCTTTAAATTTTATAAATATTTCTCGCCAAATTCTCATCCTCTTTCAGCTGAGATATCAGTTCACTCTGAGAATTAAATTTTATTTCGTTTCTTATTTTTTCAATGATGAACACTTCAAGTTCAGAATCGTAAATATCTTTGTTAAAATCAAAAATATGGACTTCAACTTTAACATTATCTCCATTAAAAGTAGGATTAATACCAATATTCATCATTCCAAAATAATTGTCCCCCTTTATGTTTAGTTTCACGGCATATACTCCTACAGAAGGATGTAATTTCCATTTATTTTCTATTTTCAAATTTGCGGTTGGAAATCCAATTTTTTTACCAACTGATTTTCCCTTTACTACTTTTCCTAAAAAACTAAATGGATGTCCTAAATACTGATTGGCAACTTTTATCTTTCCGTCTACAATTAATTTTCTTATTTTAGTAGAGCTCACCGAGACATTCTTGTATTTTTGAGGTTCTACTTTAGTAATTTCATAATCATATAAAGATGAAAGATTCACCAATTCCTGATAAGTACCCTCCCTATTTCTTCCAAAATGGTGGTCGTAACCAATTATCAATTGCGAAACTTTTAACTGATTTACCAATACATCTCTTACAAAATTCACCGATTTAATTCTGGAAAACTTTGGAGTAAACTCCTGAATAATAAAATGTTTTAAACCATAATTGGCCAACATTTTCATTCTTTCATCAATGCTATTGAGTAATTTTAATTGCTGATCTTCCGGAAAAAGCACATGTTGCGGGTGAGGATAGAAACTTAAAAGCACACTTTCTCCACCAATTTTCTCGGCATATTTGTTTAGTTGATGTATTATAGATTGGTGACCTATATGAACCCCATCAAAAGTACCAAGAGTAAGCACTACCTTAAAATCCGGAGAAAACTCCTCAATAGAATTATAAATTTTCACTGCTTTCTTCCTTTTTTATTTTGTTAAAAAACTGTTCAAAATTAAACATAAATTTATTTACAGACTTTATATAATCAAACAAATAAAAAATAGTAAATTTGTATCCGAAATTAACGACTTATTTTTACAATAAATTCAAAACAAAAAAAACATGTCAAAAAACATTGGTAAAGTTTCTCAAATTATTGGTCCTGTAGTGGATGTAATATTTGAAGATAATTCAAGCGAACTTCCACACATCTACGATTCATTAGAAATAACAAGAGAAAACGGAGACAAATTAATTTTAGAATGCCAACAACACATTGGTGAAGACACTGTAAGAACTATTTCAATGGAAACTACTGACGGTATTAGTAGAGGAGCTGAAGTAGTTTCTACTGGATCACCAATCATGATGCCAATTGGAGACCATATTAAAGGTAGAGTATTTAATGTAATTGGAGACGCTATTGATGGAATGGAAGACTTAGATAAGACTAACGGATCACCAATTCATAGAGATGCTCCTAAATTTGAAGATTTATCAACAGCTACTGAAGTATTATTTACTGGTATTAAAGTAATTGACCTTATTGAACCATACGCAAAGGGTGGTAAAATTGGTTTATTTGGTGGTGCTGGTGTAGGAAAAACAGTACTTATTCAGGAATTGATTAACAATATTGCCAAAGGACATGGTGGACTTTCAGTATTTGCTGGTGTAGGAGAAAGAACAAGAGAAGGAAATGATTTACTTAGAGAAATGTTAGAATCAGAAATCATTAATTATGGACCTGATTTTTTACATTCAATGGAAGAAGGAGGATGGGATTTATCTAAAGTTGATAAAGAAAAATTAGGAGATTCAAAAGCAACATTTGTTTTCGGACAAATGAACGAACCTCCTGGAGCAAGAGCAAGAGTGGCACTTTCAGGATTAACAATTGCGGAATATTTTAGAGATGGTGAAGGTGATGGAAAAGGAAAAGATGTACTTTTCTTTGTAGATAATATTTTCCGTTTTACTCAAGCTGGTTCTGAAGTATCTGCACTTTTAGGAAGAATGCCTTCAGCAGTAGGATACCAACCAACCTTAGCTACAGAGATGGGGACAATGCAAGAAAGAATTACTTCTACTAAAAATGGTTCTATTACATCTGTACAAGCGGTATATGTACCTGCAGATGATTTAACGGATCCTGCGCCTGCTACAACATTTGCTCACTTAGATGCTACTACGGTACTTTCCAGAAAAATTGCTGAATTAGGTATTTATCCTGCAGTAGATCCATTGGATTCTACTTCAAGAATTTTATCTCCAGAAGTTGTTGGGGAAGAACATTACAAATGTGCTCAAGATGTAAAAGAGATTTTACAGAGATATAAAGAATTACAAGATATTATTGCTATTTTAGGTATGGACGAATTATCTGATGAAGATAAATTAGCAGTACACAGAGCAAGAAGAATACAAAGATTCTTATCTCAACCTTTCCATGTTGCAGAACAATTTACTGGATTAAAAGGATGTTTAGTAGATATTGCAGATACTATTAAAGGTTTTAACATGATTTTGGATGGGAAAGTGGATCAATATCCAGAAGCTGCATTTAACCTTGTGGGTTCTATTGAAGAAGTAATTGAGAAAGGTGAGAAGATGATAGCGGACACTAAATAATAAATTATGTTATTAGAAATAATTACACCTGAAAGTAAGCTATTCACAGGAGAAATCACATCTGTAAAACTCCCTGGAATGGATGGTGAGTTTGAGATTTTAAATAATCACGCTCCTATTATTTCTACTCTTTCAAAGGGAGTTATCAGAATTATTGACAACGATAATAACACTGAAAAATTTGAAGTAAATGGTGGTGTTATTGAAATGCAAAACAATAAAATAATTGTTTTAGTTGACTAAAAAAAATTTAAATAAAATTAATTAAGAGGACTTTTCAGTCCTCTTTTTTTATCTTTGAAATATGAAAAATTGGATTATACTATATAGTTTATTTTGTATTGCTTGCGGTAATAGTATGACTGAAGAAAATGATAAATTTCAACTTGAAGTTGGTGACATTCTTTTTCAAGATTTAGATTCATCACCTCTTTGTGATGCAATTGAATTGGTAACTCCAGGATTTGAGAATGGAAACTTCTCACACATTGGAATAGTTGTGGAAATAGGAGATCTTTTTTGTTTAAATCCGGAATACAATCAAATTACAGACGGAGCAAAGAGTAATATAAGAATATTAGAATCACTACCTGGAGGAGTAATAACAACAAGGATTGATAGTTTTTTAATGCGTTCTTCAGATAATAATAATAATCCGAAAGTAATTGTTGGCAGATTAAAAGATGAATACAAAAATACTATACCAAAAGCAATTCAATTTGCTAACAAACAAATTGGAGTAGATTATGACGAGATTTTTCTTATCGATAATGGTCAATATTATTGCTCTGAATTAATTTATGAGGCTTTTGCAAAAGATTCTATTTTTCAACTAAAACCCATGACTTTTTTGCACCCAAAAAGTGGTGATACTCTACAAACTTGGATAGATTATTATTCGAAATTGAAAGTGGGAATTCCACAAAATAAATTAGGGATTAACCCTGGGGGTATGTCATTGTCTGATAAAATAGAGATTGTACATAAATATGGAATTCCAGATGGAACAATAAGATAATTATTCTTTATTTTTTGTGTCAATAATTATTGTGACTGGACCATCATTTGAAAGTATTACTTTCATATCTGCTCCAAACTCTCCTGATTGAACTTCTTTACCAATTGCTAAAGACAAATTCTCTTTAAACTGTTCGTACAAAGGGATTGCCTGTTCGGGTCTTGCTGATTTTATATAAGATGGACGATTTCCTTTTTTAGTTTTTGCATGTAATGTAAACTGACTTATCACAATTACTTCTCCTCCAATTTCAATAATTGACTTATTCATTTTTCCTTCAGTATCAGAAAAAATTCTGAGTTGAGAAATTTTATTTGAAAGCCAAACAGAATCTTCTTTTGTGTCTTCAATTTCAATGCCTAAAAGGATAAGAAGTCCAGTAGAAATTTGAGCAACATTCTGTTTATTTATCTGAACAGAAGATTCACTTACTCTTTGTATTACCGCTCTCATTAGTAATCATTTGTTCTAAAATTCTCCTCTTCTTCCTCTAACATTCCTAAATAACTAAAGTACCTACTCTCTGATACCTCATCTTTCATTACAGCTTCTTTCACTCCACAATTTGGTTCGTTCAGATGAATGCAATTATGAAATTTACACTCTCTTTTCAACTTAAAAAACTCAGGGAAATAATTACCAATTTCATTTTTTTTAATTTCAACCAAACCAAAACCTCTAATTCCTGGAGTATCAATAATAGATGCTCCAAAATCTAGTTCGTGTAGTTCAGAAAAAGTAGTTGTATGTTGCCCTTGATTATAACTTTCGGAAACCTCTTTAGTATTTATATTCAAATTGGGTTGTAATTTATTTATCAGAGTAGATTTCCCAACTCCAGAATGACCCGCAATCAGATTTATTTTTCCCTTCATTATATCTTTTACCTCACTCAAATCATCCTTTAAAGCGGAAACAGAAACAGATGTATATCCAATATTTTTATAGATGTTTTGTAATGCTTCCTGTTGCAGTTTTTGCTCGTTTTTATACAAATCTGTTTTGTTGAAAAGCAAAACTACCTCTACACCAAAAGCATTTGCAGAAATCAAAAATCTATCAATAAAAGTTGTTGTTGTTACCGGATCAATCAAAGTAATCATTAAAATTGCCTGATCAATATTAGAGGCAATAATATGTGTTTGTTTAGATAGGTTTACTGATTTACGGACTATGGAATTTTTTCTTTCATACAACTTTACAATCATATACGAATCATCTGATTGTTCTACTTTCACTTTATCACCAACTACTACTGGATTTGTACTTCTTATGCCTTTTGTTCGAAACTTTCCTTTCAAACGACATTCTAGCAAATCGTTATTTTCCAATTTTACAAAATACCAACTTCCTGTCGATTTTATTACTACGCCATTCATTGGTGCAAATATACAATTAGATTTTTCTTATATTTGACAATTCTAAAAACTATTAGTTATGAAGAAATTACTCATATTACTATTTACACTCCCTATTTTAGGGATTGCCCAAAACACAGTTTGCTTTACTATTGACCCTAATCCGATAAATGGTGTGGCTTTTAGCGGATTTACTAAATATGTAGATGTTCTTGGGTGTTTCTTTGTGGTTGCTGAAAGCACGATTTCTGATGAAAAAGTATTGCATGCGGCTGCAGTAGTTGCTGAATTGTTAGATAACAATGAAGATGGTATAGTGGACGATCCATTAATTGAATCTCAATTGCAAAACGAACAAGCATTTATGCCTATTTTCTCTTCTGAAGGAAGTAATGCAGAAAATTTACTTTTTAATAATTATAATGGAAATGGAGCTAGTGCAGTATTGTATAAAAACGAAATGGATCCATCCCAAACAGGACATTGGGGAAGTGATGCTACGGTAGAGGAAGTGATTCATACCATAAACCATGTAGGACATACCAATGTTTATCCATCCGCTTTTAGTATGCAGCCTAATTCGTCTTTAATGTCGGATGCTATGGATGCAGCAAGAGGAGGACAATTTATGACTATTCCGAATCCTTATCCTGCTTCTGCATGGTATCATTATGATGATTGGACATGCGATTATGAATGTATGATGATTGAATACATGTATTGGGCTATTGTGAGTTATATGGGAATTTTGGATGACCTACAAACTGCACAAGGAATTGCAAACGAATGGGAACCATATAATGCTACACTATTACAATCTATGGATGTATTGATGTATGATTTAATAACTGATCCTGCATACAAATTACCTTTAGTTGCTCCTGATGGAAATTATTGCCCAAATGCAACAAATATGTCTGAAATAAAGACAAAAAAAATATTAATAAAGATTGTTGACGTTTTAGGAAGAGAGAATAAAGAAAACCAAAGTGGTTTATTATTCTACATCTATGATGATGGCACAGTAGAAAAGAAAGTAATTATGGAATAAAATTTGGTTTGTAGTTTTTAGTATAGGGTTCGAATCCTGCTACCCCGACTTTTTAATCTTTTATATTTCCCATAAATTTTCTGTAAGTTTGCTTTATGAAAAAACTAAATTATATATCAATAGCATTATTATGTGTTGGGGGATTTTTTAAGCATAATTCATATCCATACGCTAATGTTCTTGTTTCAATTGGATTCGCTGCAGTAGCTATCACGTTTGTATCTATGGCTATTTCTAAAGAAAAATAAAATTATGAATAAAATAATACTAATATTTACACTTACACTTTTCATAGGGCTTCAATCCTTCTCACAGAAAAAAACTATTTCTGTAAATGTTCAACAGAGATATTCTATTAAATAAATGACAATCTCAATAAAGAAGATCAATAAATCTTATGATAATAATAAGGTACTTTCAAACATTTCATTTTCAATAAAAAAAGGAGAAATTGTTGGTTTTTTAGGGCCAAATGGAGCAGGCAAATCTACCTTAATGAAAATTATTACTTCATATATTACGCAAGATAATGGAATGGCAGAAATATGTAGTTTTGATACATTAGAAGAAGAAATTGAATCTAAAAAAAGAATTGGTTATCTTCCTGAAAATAATCCTCTTTACAAGCAAATGTATGTAAAAGAATACTTGAATTTTGTTTCTTCTATCTATAAAATAGAAAATAAAATAAAGAGAATAGAACAGATGATTCAAAAAGTAGGATTACAATCCCAACAACACAAAATGATAGGAAAATTAAGTAAAGGATACCAACAAAGAGTTGGACTTGCAGCGGCTTTGCTTCATGATCCGGAAGTACTTATTTTGGACGAACCTACAACTGGACTCGATCCAAATCAATTAGAAGAAATAAGAAATTTGATAAAAGAAGTAGGGAAAGACAAAAGCGTGTTACTTTCTACACACATTATACAAGAAGTAGATAAAATGTGTAACAGAGTTATAATAATTAATAAAGGACAAATTGTTTCAGACAAACTAATTTCTGATTATAAAAAAGAGAAATTAGATATTGAAAGTTATTTTCAATCCCTTTGTGATTAAACAAAACTTCCAACAATTTCCTGAACATTATCCGATTTTCCCATTGTATAGAAATGAATACATGGAGCACCAAAATCAATTAATTCTTTGGTTTGTTGTTTCGCCCACTCCACCCCAACTTTCCTTACATCAACATTGTCCTTGCATTTTAAAACCTCATCTACCAAATTATTTGGAATATTTAAATTAAATCGGTGTGGCAATAAAGTAAGTTGTTTTGTTGTAGAAATGGGTTTTAATCCCGGAATAATAGGGATATTAATATCATGTTCTCTACACAATTTTACAAAATCAAAATACTTCTGATTATCAAAAAACATTTGGGTTACAATATAATCTGCTCCTGATTCTACCTTCTTTTTCAAAAAGTGAATATCCGAACGCATATTTGCCGCCTCAAAATGTTTTTCAGGATAAGCTGCCACTCCAATACAAAAATCAGTTGGAGCAGAATTTTTCAGTTCTTCATCCAAATAAATTCCATTATTCATTTCATCTACTTGTTCCAAAAGTTCTGATGCATATTTATGTCCGTCTTCTTCTGGAGTAAAGTAAATTTCCGATTTTATAGGATCTCCTCTCAAAACTAAAACATTATCTACTCCCAAAAAATCTAAGTCGATAAGTGCGTTTTCTGTTTCTTCTTTATTAAAACCCCCGCAAATGATATGGGGCACAGTATCCACCTGATATTTATTCATTATAGCGGCACAAATACCAACTGTTCCTGGTCGTTTCCGTACCGACCTTCTCTCCAGCAAACCATCTTTTCGTTTTTTATACACATACTCTTCCCTATGATAAGTTACATCAATAAAAGGAGGGTTAAACTCCATTAACGGATCCAAAGAATTGTAAATAGATTGAATACTTTTCCCTTTTAAAGGAGGTAAAATCTCAAAGGAAAAAAGAGATTTTTTTGCGTTTTTTATGTAATCTGTTACTTTCATATTTTAAATATTTGACCGTAGCCATTTTTCTATTTCGTTAGTACTTTTATTTTGTCTTTTTGCATAATCTGCAATTTGGTCGTCCTGAATTTTTCCTACACTAAAATATTTTGAATTTGGATGAGAGAAATAATATCCACTTACTGTTGCATTCGGGTACATTGCCATACTTTCAGTTAAACTCACCCCTATTTGTTCTGCATTTAAGAGTTTAAAAATTTTCAACTTTTCCGTATGATCCGGACAAGCGGTATAACCAGGAGCGGGTCTAATTCCATGATACTCTTCTTTTATTAAATCATTATTTGAATAGTTCTCAGTTGATGCATACCCCCAAATTTCTTTTCTCACTTTTTCGTGTATGTATTCGGTTAATGCTTCTGCTAATCTATCGGCTAAAGATTTCAGTAAAATATTATTATAATCGTCCAAATCCTTTTCAAAAACTTCCAATTGATTTTCAATTTCTAATCCTGCCGTACAAACAAAAGCTCCCATGTAATCCTTTTTAGGGGAAACATAATCAGATAAACACAAATTATTTTTTGTCTTTTTAGATTGCTGACGCAAGAAATTAAAACATTCTATTTGTTCTCCATTTTCAGAAAGGAATACATCATCACCTTCTTGTTTTGCTTCCCAAATCCCTACTACCGATTTTAAAGTTAACCACTTTTCTGAAACAATTTTTTGAAGCATTTCGATAGCATCATTGTGCAAACTTGTTGCTTCTTCTCCATATTTTTCATCCGATAGAATTGCAGGAAACTTCCCTCTCATCTCCCAAGAAATAAAGAAAGGAGTCCAATCAATATACGGAATTACATCTGCAATATTGATATTTTCAAAAGTGTTGACTCCCAAATTATTAGGTATGATTGGATTGTAAGCATTCCAATCGTATTCAAAATAATTTTTCCTTGCATTTTCTAAAGAAACGTACTGTTTCTGACTTCTTCTTTTCAAATAATGTTCTCTAATTTCTGTGTATTTCTCTTTCATTTCCAATTTGAAATTTTCAGAATCAGAACCTAATAATTTACTACTAGCACTTACGGATTTTGAAGCATCCAAAACATGAATAATAGCATTATTGGTATATTTATCCATCAACTTTACGGCAGTATGAATTTTTGAGGTTGTAGCTCCTCCAATCATTAGGGGGACATTAAAATCTTGTCGTTGCATTTCTTCTGCCACATGTATCATTTCATCCAAAGATGGAGTAATCAATCCACTCAAACCAATAATATCTACCTTGTGTTTTTTGGCTGCTTCCAATATTTTTTCAGAAGAAACCATTACTCCCAAATCAATAATTTCAAAATTATTACAAGACAAAACTACTCCCACAATATTCTTTCCAATATCATGTACATCTCCTTTTACCGTTGCCATTAATATTTTTCCGGCATTGGATCTTTCCGTTTTCTCATCCTCAATATAAGGTGTTAAAATTGAAACTGATTTTTTCATTACCCTTGCAGATTTCACTACTTGTGGCAAAAACATTTTCCCACTTCCAAAAAGTTCCCCAACAATATTCATTCCATCCATTAAAGCTCCCTCAATTACATCAAGTGGTTTCACTGCTTTCAATCTTGCTTCTTCTGTGTCTTCATCAATAAAAGTTACAATTCCTTTCACAAGTGAATGTGCTAATCTCTTTTCTACAGATTGATTTCTCCAGTCCAGATTTTCCTCTCTTTTCTTTCCTCCTCCTTTATATATTTCGGCAATATCTACCAATCTTTCTGTAGCACCAGCATCCTTATTTAGCAAAACATCTTCTACAGCAGTAAGTAAATCTTTTGGAATATCTGAATACACCTCAATCATACCCGCATTTACAATTCCCATATCCATTCCGTTTTGTATGGCATGATACAAGAAAGAGGAATGCATGGCCTCTCTCACTATATTATTTCCTCTAAAAGAAAAAGAGACGTTACTCACACCACCACTCACTTTTGCATGAGGAAGATTTTCTTTTATCCATTTTGATGCCCTGAAAAAATCAACTGC
>JABGSE010000021.1 GCA_018647945.1 Flavobacteriales bacterium
TGGTAACATTAAGTTGATATGATTTGAAACCATTTTTCCACTAAGGTCATAAATTTTAACAGAAGATAAATTTTTATTCCCTTCTATTTTAATGTTGTCATTGTATGAAAACATATTAATATTTTCCGAAACTGTAGTGATAGCGGTATTTACATTCTCATTTACAGTATGAGATGTTGTATACACATTATCTCCAGTATTTTCTTCATTCCCATTAGCTGTAACACTAGCAGCATAAAAATCTACAGTCATTTGTCCCGCTACAGGAGCTGTCCAATTTACAGTCCAAGTTTTAGTTGCAGAACCTAGTGTTCCACTACTTTTATGTGTAACAGAATTATTCCCATTTGCTAGTTTAGTTTGTGAAGAATTTGTGATTGTAAATCCTCCTACTTTCATGTTAAATGATTCTGCAGTAAGTTCAAAACCATATTTAGTGAAAGAGGGATGAGAAACTTCTACTGTTATTGTATAAGTGTCTCCAGGAATGTATCCTGTAGAAGGAATGTCAGTAGATATACTGACTGCACCTTGTCCACTATTTAGTGTTCCGGCATGGCACATAGTACAATTCCCTCCATCCATAGGAGAATTTGTTTTACCTCCTGGAGATCCTCCTTGAAATCCAATAATCATTTGTGGATACGATAAAATCAGTATTCCGCAAATTAAGCTTGTAAATAGTATTGTTTTTTTCATTAGTTTTAGTTTTCGACAAATTTAGTAATTATTTCTAACTTTTTAATCTCGGATCTAGTGCATCTCTTGATGCTTCAGCAATCATGTTATAAATTGTAATGGTAATAAATATAGCGATACCAGGAAAGATGATAAGCCACCACGCTTCTATGTTACCCCTTCCTAGATTTAGTAAAGACCCCCAAGTTACTACATCATCAGGAACTCCAATTCCAAGGAAAGAAAGTCCGCTTTCAATTAATATAGCAGATGCAATACCAAATGCAATACTTACAAATACCGGAGCCAGAGCATTTGGTAGTGCATGTTTAAAAATTGTTCTGATGGATGAGAATCCTAATGATTTTGAAGCTTGTACATATTCTAATGATTTTATTCTTAAGAATTCAGCTCTTGTAAATCTAGCAATTCCCGTCCATCCTGTAATTCCGATAATAACCATAATAATAGTAAGGCTTCTATCCATTATCGCTGTCACGGTTATAATTAATATTAGTCTTGGAATAGAGTTCAATATCTCAATTCCTCTAGAAACCATAGAATCAATTGGTACTGAAATTTCCGTAGATAACCATTTATTAGTAATTAATCTACTTGATAATCTGAATATATAAGTTATACCAAGTATGATAAGAATAGAAATTGTAAACTCTATCATTCCTTCTGAATTACTTTGAGAAAATCCATCTGAAATTGCATATTTTCTCTGACCAAAACCATAAAAGAATCCAAAAAACAAACCTATTAGAGTCATATAATATTTAACTCTTCTCATCTTTAAGTCTCTATCACCAAAGAATCCAGCAAAAGCACCAAGTATTATTCCAATAAATGAAGCAATACCCATAGAAATCAATCCAACTTTTAAAGCAATTCGAGTTCCATGAATTAAACCAGAAAGTAAATCAGCTCCTTTTCCGTCAGTTCCTAAATGATGTCGAAACCTAGTTGGAGAATCTATTAGTTCTCCTTTATGATTTGTAAATTCTTGTTTATCATTAGGAGATACATAATCATTATTTTCCTTATCAAAGAAGTCAACAGAGTATGGAATAGGAGTAAAAATAACACTTTCTAAATCTAATTTTCTCCAATCTGTAATATCATATTGTAATTTTTCTATTTCTCCAGTTTGAAGGTTCTTTATTTCAACTGTTGTTTTTTTGTCTTCAAAAGCAGGATACATTGTTACTCCTTTGTATACAGCATATAATGGCTGGTTATTTGCAATTAATGGTGCAAATCTTGCAATAAGAATTAGAGTACCTAATAGGTATAAACTAACTAATGCAATTTTATTTTTCTTAAACTGATTCCAAGCGTATTTTTGGAAAGAGAAATTAGTTGCATCTACTTTTTTCTTTGATGATAGATAGAAACCTATAATAGGCCCAACTAGTTCACCGAATCCTGGCCACATAATCCAACCTAATATAAATCCAACAATTAGTTTCTTTATTAGTGAAGATTTAAAATAGACTTCTTTTTTACTCTTAATATTTGAGGCAATAAGTACAGAAAGATTTACAGATAAAATACAGTATATAGATATATAAATTACAGATCTCTCTCCAATATAGATAGTGCTAAAAAATAGTGCATATAGTAAAGTTAAAATAGACGCTTTAATAATATCAGTTTTATTCTCTTTATTTATTATCATAGTTTTATTTATAAGAAATTCTTGGATCTACTACAGCGTAAAGCAAATCAGCAACTAAATAACCAATCATAGTTAGGAATCCAATTAGTGTGAAGAATGCAATAATCATTGGGTAATCATAATTTAAAATTGCATTAAACATTTCTGTCCCCATACCAGGTATAGAGAAGATTACTTCTATGATAATAGATCCCCCAACACACATTGGAAAAATTGCTGCAAAAACAGTAATAATAGGCAATAATGAATTTCTAAGTGCATGTTTTAGAATGACTTTGTTTTCTGAAAGTCCTTTAGCTCTTGCAGTTCGTATATAATCTTGAGAGACAATTTCAATCATTCCTACCCTCATAATTCTGCTTAAAAATGCAAAAGAACTATATGTGTATGTAATTAGTGGTAGAACTAAATAGGGCAGCTGATGTTGTATTCTTTCCCAATTAAAGATACTCCAATCAGGATTATAGTTTATAGGATCTTTAATTCCTGATTCCGGGAACCACAATAGTGTATCAGGGTTTGCAAAAAATAATAGTAGTACTGTACCAACAAAAAAGGATGGTAAGGAATACAACATAAATAGGACTAAAGATATTCCTTTATCGATCTTTGAATCTTTTTTGTAAGCAGAGTAAATACCAATAGGGAGACTAATTAAATATGCAATTAGGATAGATAAAAGAGAGAGTGTAAATGAGATACCTACTTTGTCCCATATTTTATTTTTAATTGGCTGTGAGTCTTTATAAGAAACTCCAAAATCACCTCTAATAATTCCTTTTCTTTTCGCTTCCTTACTATGAAATAAGTCTCCGAATACCCACCAATGATATTGAGAATTTATTCCGTACCAATTTATAGAAGGAATGTATGTTTTCCATTTTGTTGATTTTTTTGATAAACTTTCTCTTTTCTTGACAACTAGTTTGTATGGTGAAATTAATTCCGGGAAATATGTTTCCGCTGAGATTAATTTGTCAAGAATTTCATACTTTCCATTTACAAGTTCTTTTTTATTTTCTTCTAGTAATCCTACAATATTAAATCCAATTTGGTTTAGTGCTTCGTTAACTTTGTTTTTATCTAATGTTGTATCTTGTTTACACATTGATTCTATATCAATATTCTGTTGTTCCTTTTGTAATTCTAATAAAGATTTGTAATATTTGTTTACTGCTGACCAGTTACCAAATTCATGTATCAATCTTTCTAGATTTTCCCTCTGATCTCTATCTTGTACTTTGTATAGTGTATCGCAAGAGGCCATGTCAGAAACACTGAAATAAAATAAAGGTAAATCTAGTCCCCACTTTTTTCTTAGTTTTTGTTTATCTTTTTTTGCTGTTCCAGATTGTTTTTCGGCTCCTCCTTCATTACCTGCTGCTTTGGTTAGCGACTCTACTGGATCTCCAGGTGCATTTATACTTATAATAAATGCAATTAGTGAAATTGCAATAATCATGGGTATAAATGCTAATAGTCTTTTTAAGGTGTATTTTAACATAGTTTTACTTTTCTCCGGTTGTTGGAACTAGATTTTTATTATTTATTTTTAGGTTATTTAGAATTACACCCGGACGTTCTGTATACATATTCCTGTTGTCAAATCGTTTACTTATAGCAATTTTATTTTTAGATGCATACATAAATACATAAGGTTGTTCATCATAAATTTTTGCTTGTAATTTCCAAAGCGCTGCTTTGTGTTTTTCATATTCTAAAGAGCTATTAGCTTCCTTAATATAGGAATCCGATTCTGCATCTCCAAAACCACAAAAATTAGAACCTTTTGTTACCCATGATGTTGTATGCCATAACTGCATAGGATTAGAATAGGAAGCGGAACCTCCCCATCCACCCATCATGGCATCAAACTTATGTTCTTGTGCATTCTTGTAAAATAAAGTGAAATCCATTGGAGTTGGAATTGCATCTACTCCCGCTTTATACATACTCTCTTTAATCATAAGCACGATTTCTTTAGATATTGGTGAGCTCATATAACTTAATTTAAACGACATCTGTAGTTTTTCTCCATCTACAATTTTATCTCTTATATTATCACCATCTGTATCAATCCACCCTGAGTTATCTAACATCTTTTTTGCTTTTTCTATATCTAGTGGAATCAACTTTAATGTATCATTATAAGTTCTTTTTAGAGGTGATATTTCAGCTGCTTGCCTTGATGCTTTTCCGTCTAGGATTACTTCAATAATGTCATCAACTGGAATTGTGTATGCAATCGCCCTTCTTACTTTTTTATCTGTGAAGAACTTTTTAAATTCAATACCATCAGGTTTACAATTAAATCCCATGTAACTATAGGCATATCTATCAATATAATCTGAATCGTAGTTATTGTTAAAATATTCTCGTTCTCTTAACTTTTGGAAAGATTTCGTTCCAATTCTGTTAGAGACATCTATTTTATTGCTTTTTAATGATAGATAAACAGCCGCATCTTCTTTAATAATTTTAAAAATAATTTTATCGGGATAATTTTTATTATATATAGATTCACTCCCTTCTCCCCACCAATCTTTTTTCTTATTTAATATTATATATTCATCCGTTTCCATTGTTGTTACTTGATACGCTCCTAATCCAACTAATTTTTTCGGAATATAAGAATTATCATCACTATTATATTTTGTGAAATATTCTGATATTTCTTCTGTTGCATAATTCTCATCAAATTTTTCGTCCAGAAGATTTGCAAAACTAACATTATCTAGAATTTTATTTGGATCCCAAAATGACTGTTGTTGAAGATATAACTCTGAAAATATATACTGATTATCCACATGAAGTTGTTGTGCCTGCATTGTAAATTTTAGTGGATTATTTTCGTCTAGTTTAATAGATTTAATAACGGTACTATAATTTGATCTTATTTGAGTATTATTAGTTAAAGGACATATCATGGTTTTAACAGAAAACTCCACATCTTTTGCAGTTAACTGATTTCCGTCATCCCATGTTGTTCCATCTTTAATAATATAAGTATATTCTAATCCATCTTCTGATATTTCCGGCATACTTTCTACAAGTGTAGGTATATATTCTAAAGTTTCAAGATCTAGTTTAATAAGTGTTTTCTGAGTGTATTGAAAAATAAAAGTTCTAACAGCTGAATTGGAATTAAATGGATGTAGTCCATCTGGCCATATTGAGATATGTTGAATTACAATATTATCATCTCCTCTTTCTTTTATACAAGATTGTAAAATTAAGAAACTCAAAATTAGGATAAATATTTTTTTCATTATGTTTAATTTCTTTGCAACGCAAATATAATATTTGAGTTGAGTTTATCGTATTAAAAATAGAAAAAAATAAATTGGAAAAAATAATTGTGAGTAAGTTAGATTGTAATACATTTGCAATCCGAAAAAAATAGTTCTTTTTTTATTACAGAAAAACATTGGAGAGGTGCCAGAGTGGTCGATCGGGGCTCCCTGCTAAGGAGTTGTGCCTTTACGGGTACCGGGGGTTCGAATCCCTTCCTCTCCGCTTGAAAATAAAAAGTTTATCTTTTTGTTTCTGATTGTAAATCTTTTTTACTTTTGCAATCCATTTTTCGGGGTATAGCGTAGCCCGGTTATCGCGCCTGCTTTGGGAGCAGGAGGTCGCAGGTTCGAATCCTGCTACCCCGACACTTTTCTCCCCGAAAATCACAGATTTTCGGGGTATCACACTGGTAAATGAGTAGACTTACAACTTAATTTTCAATCCTGCATTAAAGAAATATCCATCTAGTGGAGCCCATACTTCTGTAAATTGAGGACTTGTTATTACATCTACACTAGATTTGTAATTTGATTGCCTAACATCTGTAAAATTTTCAGCATTAAGGAAAATCACAAAATTGTTAATAGTACGCTCTACAATCACTCCTGTTGTAAAAAGGCTTTTTGTAATCGATTCATCAATTAGGAATTGGCCTGATTTATAATCATAATCCCAACCAATACGCCATTTGTTATCTACTACAAATAATAAATCTCCTTTAATACTATGCTTAGGAGTAAGGTTAAGAGAGTATTTGTTCTCTCCATTCTCCAAATAAGCGTCTGTATAAGTGTATCCGAAAAACCAAGTGAATTTTCCAACAGTTAATTTTATTTGAGACTCAAATCCTTTAGAGAATAAAGAGTCGTATACTTGTTCATAAAACATGTTGTCAGTATAGAGATTAATATTCCCTTCATTCAATGTTATTGGATTATCAATTACATTATAGAAGAACATCTGATTTAATGATAGAAGAACATTATCCAATCCAAAAGTAGATTGGTATTTAAAATCAATATTGCTACCATAAGATTCTTCTGCAATTAAGCTTTCAAAATCCACAGCTTTCACATTTCTGTATCCGTAAGCTTCTGCTTCCTCATTAAATAGGGTAGGCATTCTGTATCCCATTCCTCCTCCAAGTCGGATAGATAGTTCAGGAGTTAATTTATATAAAGCAGATATTTTTGGTAGCACAAAGTTTTGCCCATCATTTTTTGATTGAAAAGCTGAAGCATCTACTTTATCTGCTCTTAGTCCACTTTCTACAGATAATTCATCTGATATGTCCCAAAGATGATTTATGTATAATCCAAGAGTGCTATATTCCTGATTTCTCAATTGTTGAGCAAGGTAATTATCTTCAGAAAACACATCAGAGAGAGCATTTAATCCAAAATTAATATTTTGTGTTTCTTTATTAAAATTAAAATTTAGTTCCGTAAAACTGTTGAGTTGATTACCTCCAAATGTGGTAGAAGTACCCAAAACATTCTCATCAATATTAATGTATCTATCAAAGGAAGAAAAACTATTTTTTAGCGTGATTGTGTTAGTTGTACCTAATTTATATTTTACTGAAAACTGAGTAGTAAAACGACTACTCTCTTGATCATCTAAAAAATAAGGACTAGAAGTATTTTGATTATTTATTTTACTCATAGATCCTCCTTTTCTGTTTTCTTTAGAAATAGTTGATCCAAAATATAAATTGGTTTTCTTATTTGGATTGTAAAATAGTTTTGGATTAAAGTTAAATTTTGATACTTGAGCAATGTCGGAAAAACCATCTTTATCTGCATCATAAGGATTGTGAATATGCATGGAAGCTAAATTAGTAAACCCCCATTTCCCAAATCTCCTGGAAGTAAAAGCATTAAAATCCCTTGCTCCAATATGAGAAAGGTTAATATGCAGAAGGGTTTCGTCTTTATCAGCTTTTTTGGTGAGTAAATTAATTACTCCTGAAATAGCTCCTCCACCGTAAAATGTAGATGCAGGACCTTTTATATACTCAACTTGTCTTAAATCCAAAGGTGGAATTTGCAAAATATCCAAACTCCCAGAAAATCCGCCATAAAGTGGAAATCCATCTTTTAGCATTTGAGTATATCTTCCATTCAATCCCTGAATTCTGACTACTGCTCCATTCGATCCAGCAGCTGTAGTTTGCACTTGAATACCAGTAGAATGCGTAATCAAATGGGAAATTTTACTTGACTCCATGCTGGCGGCTTCATCTATTTCTTCAGTTAATACTTCTGTTCGGGTAGGTAAGTTGGAAACCGTTCTATTTCCTCTTGTTGCTTCAATAATTATTTCATCAATTTCAGTATCGTAAGCAGAAAGTAAAACTGTATGGACCTTTTTACTTTCAATTGGAAAGTTTAATATCAATTTTTCATCTTCATATCCGATAAAAGTAATTACAATAGTTTGATTACCATTAGGTATATTGTTAAGAGTTGCTAATCCATTTACATCTGTACTAACTCCATTAGTTGTTCCTTTTAGCAGGATAGTAGCTCCGATTAAAGTTTCATTAGATTCAGAATCCAATACTTTTGCCTTAAAATAATTTTGTGCATTTGTAATTGTTGCTAAAGCAACTAATATAAGTGTTATTATTATATTTTTCATTTTATGATTTTTGCCATTAATAATTCATCTTCATATTTTCCATTAACTAAAAAAGCATTTCTTTTTATTCCTTCTACTTCAAATCCTTTTTTTTGATAGAGGGATATAGCAACTTTATTTTTTTTTGAAACTTCTAATTCCAATCTAGTTATTCCATTATTAATTGCATATTCTTCTATTGTATTCATTAATTTAGTTCCATAGCCTTTACCTGTGTATTCTTGTAGAATTGCTATTGCTAAATTCATGCAATGTTTTTTTCTGTTTGCAGTAAAAATATTTCCAAAAACGTAACCTACTAGTTTTTTATTATCCTCAAGTACAAAAGTTAAAACTCCTCTTTCTAACTGCTCTTGTATATTTTTTTTTTGATGTTCAATTGTTCTTTTACGCTCACCTTTTTCATAAAGTAAAAAGGTAGTCTCAGTATCTAACTTATTTAACAGATTTAAGAGGTTCTCAGCATCTCCAGTTTTTATTTTTCTTATTTTCATATTTTATTCTCTAATCTATTTTCTCACATCTAAATCTAAATATCTCTTGATTTTACATGCAGGTCCATTTGTGGAAAAGGAATAATAATTTTATGTTTGTTAAATTTTCTGAAGATAATTTTTCTTATATCACTTTTTACCTTTTCGATAGTGAAAATGTTTTTACTATAAAAATACAGTTGAAAATCCATTGATGAATTACCAAAGTTTACCAAGCGTACTTCTTTAAATTCACATTCTGAAAACTCTAAATGTTCTACAGCACTTTCTTCAAGTGTTTTAATAACCAAATCTACATCACTTCCATAAGATACTCCAACATCAATTTTGAATAGTGTTTTTTGTGTTTGATGACTCCAGTTAATTACTTTATTGGTCGTAATTAAAGAATTGGGTATAATTACAACTATTTGTCTTACATTCATTCCCTTTGATGTTCGTAATCCTATTTCTTGAATAATCACCCTATCTCCATCTATTTCTAAAATATCACCCACCTTTACCGAATGTTCGAAAAGTAATATGATACCTGACAACATATCGTTAAAAGTTTGCTGAAGCCCCAACCCAATACCTACTAGTAGTGCGGCAGAACCCGCTAACAGAATAGTTAATTTTATTCCCAATGCTTCCAACATTAGAGTAATTGCTATTATCCATATCAAATATTTTATAATTTGAAATAATGCAAAAGCACTTCCGTCATCTAGTTTATGAAGTTTCTTTTTATTGAATAATGCTTTGCTAATTAACCATAAAACTAGTTTTGTAATAATAACAATTACAATTACAGTAGTTAAATTAAAAATAGACAGTGAATTATCATTGAAACTAAATATTTCAAAATTAAAAAAATCAGTTATTGTTTCCATTAGTTATATTATTAATTAAATTTACATATTCCTTCTATACTGACCTCCAACTTCAAACAGTGCATTAGTGATTTCTCCTAAAGAACACACTTTTCCTGCTTCTATCAATACTTCAAATAGGTTCTTGTTTTGTACTGCAGCTTCTTGTAAGTTACTTAACAAGCCTGCCGATTTATCTTTACTGTTTTTGTGTAACTGTTTCAGCATAGTGATTTGGTATTTTTTTTCTTCTTCTGTTGCTCTAATTACTTCCTCAGGAATAATAGTAGGGGAACCCTTTTTATTTAGGAAAGTATTCACTCCAATAATTGGGAATTCTCCTGAATGTTTTAAGTGCTCGTAATGTAAACTTTCCTCTTGTATTTTACTTCTTTGATACATAGTTTCCATGGCACCTAATACTCCACCTCTTTCCGTTATTCTGTCGAATTCAGTAAGTACTGCTTCTTCTACCAAATCGGTTAATTCTTCTATTATAAAAGCACCTTGAATTGGATTTTCGTTTCTAGCCAATCCTAACTCTTTATTTATTATAAGCTGAATTGCCATTGCTCTTCTTACCGATTCCTCAGTAGGAGTAGTTATAGCTTCATCATAAGCATTGGTATGTAATGAATTACAATTGTCGTAAATTGCATATAACGCTTGTAATGTAGTTCGGATATCGTTAAAATCAATTTCCTGTGCGTGAAGGGAGCGACCAGAAGTTTGAATGTGGTATTTAAGCATCTGTGCTCTTTTGTTGGCTCCATATTTATTTTTCATGGCTTTTGCCCATAACCTACGAGCAACTCTCCCAATTACTGCATATTCTGGGTCAACTCCATTACTGAAGAAGAACGAAAGATTAGGTCCAAATTCATTGATGTCCATTCCTCTACTTAGGTAGTATTCCACATAAGTAAATCCGTTAGCAAGTGTAAATGCCAATTGCGAAATTGGATTGGCACCTGCCTCCGCAATATGATAACCTGAAATAGAAACAGAGTAGAAGTTTCTCACTCCATTATCAATAAAATATTCTTGTACATCACCCATCATTCTTAACGCGAATTCAGTAGAGAAAATACAAGTATTTTGCGCTTGATCTTCTTTTAGAATATCGGCTTGTACCGTTCCTCTCACTTTGGTTAAAGTAGCTGCTTTTATTTTTTGGTAGATGTCGTTTTCCAATACTTCATCTCCTGTTACTCCTAACAAATAGAGTCCTAAACCATTGTTTCCTTCTGGTAATTCTCCTTGGTATTTTGGTTTTTCAATTCCTTTGTTTTTGTAGATTGTTGCAATGGTATTTTCTACTTCTTTTTCCATACCGTTTTCTTTGATGTATTTTTCACATTCTTGGTCGATTGCTGCATTCATAAAGTAGGCCAATAGCATGGGTGCGGGTCCGTTTATGGTCATACTTACGGATGTCATTGAATTAGCCAATTCAAAACCAGAATATAGTTTTTTCAAATCATCCAAACAACAGATGGAAACTCCTGCATTTCCAATTTTTCCGTATATATCAGGGCGATCTCCTGGGTCGTTTCCGTAAAGGGTTACCGAATCGAAAGCAGTAGAAAGTCGTTTGGCAGGCATACCCAAACTTACTAGGTGAAAACGCTTGTTTGTTCTTTCAGGTCCTCCTTCCCCAGCAAACATTCTTGTTGGGTCTTCTCCTTCTCTTTTAAAAGGAAATAATCCTGCAGTATAAGGAAATTCTCCTGGAACATTTTCTTGTAGTTGCCATCTTAATAAATCTCCCCAAGCTTCATATTTAGGTAAAGCAATTTTAGGAATAGATGAACCAGATAGGGAAGTAGAGTCTGTTTGTATAGAAAGTTCTTTGCCTCTAACTTTAAACTTAAAAACTTTCTCTTTATATTTTTTTTGTACTTCTTCCCAACTATCAATTAATATTTTGTTTTTAGGATGTAAATCAAGTAGTAGAGATTTGTATTCCTTTTTTATTTGAGAAATTGCTTCTTCTGATGCGTCCGATAGTATATCTAATGAAGTTTGAAGTGCGTATAGTTTTTGCGCAATGTCTTTTTGCTCAGTAGCCCATTTGTCGTAAGCTCTGTTATTTTCTGATATTTCTGATAAGTACCTAGTTCTGTTTGGTGGAATAACAAAAATCTTCTCGCTCATTTCATCTGTAATCTCAAAAGAGGAATTAAAGTTTCCTAATTCTTTTTCTGAGAATTTATCCATTATTGCTTTGTAAAGCGAGTTTGCGCCTGGATCATTAAATTGTGAAGCTATAGTACCATAAACAGGCATAGAA
>JABGSE010000022.1 GCA_018647945.1 Flavobacteriales bacterium
TCAATAGGATTTTTATTCCAATTCCTGCAAATACAAAAACCATAAATCCGATTGTGATTAAAAATAAATCTAAGAAATTATCCATTATGTAATTTAATTTGTCTGCAAAATTATAAGTTTTATTAGGATTAACTAAGTTTGCATTAAATAATTTACTTTATGCAAAAAAAAACAGACGCTTTTTCCAGACTCTTAACTATAATGGACCAGTTAAGAGAAGAATGTCCTTGGGATAAAAAACAAACTATGGATAGTTTGAGATACTTAACTATAGAAGAATTGTATGAACTTTCGGATGCTATTCTGGATAAGGATATGGAAGAAATTAAAAAGGAGTTGGGTGATGTACTCCTTCATATTGTGTTTTATGCGCGTATAGCTTCTGAAACAAAGGATTTTGATATTTCAGATGTTATAAATAATGTATGTGATAAATTAATTCACAGACATCCTCATATTTATGCAGATGTAAAAGTAAAAGATGAGGTAGAAGTGAAAAAGAATTGGGAAAAATTAAAACTTAAAGAAGGAAAAACATCTGTTTTAGAGGGAGTTCCAAAATCATTACCTGCTATTGTAAAATCCTTCAGGATTCAGGAGAAAGTTAGGGGAATTGGATTTGATTGGGATAATAAAACACAGGTTTGGGATAAGGTATTAGAGGAAATAGAAGAACTTAAGGTTGAAGTTGAGAAGGGTGATAATGATAGAATAGAATCTGAATTTGGAGATGTTCTTTTTGCATTCACTAACTATGCTCGGTTTATTAATGTGAATCCTGAAGATGCTTTGGAAAGAACTAATAAACGTTTTATTAAGCGCTTCCAGATTATGGAAAAAATGATTAGTAAAGATGGGTTAAGTCTTGCTGATATGAAACTTTCTGAAATGGATATTTTTTGGGAGAAAGCAAAATCTATATATTTGAACAAATAAGATTCCAATAATAATTTCATTATAAATTAAACCTTTATGTTTAGATTTGCTTAAAATTCAAATAAAATAAATATGAGAAAAGTAATAATTTTAATAATCCTGATTTCTAGTTCTTTACTTTCCTTTTCACAGGATGTTTTTGATATTGGAATCAGAAAAATTGAAATCTTTTTTAACGAACCAAATTGGGACGATACACTAGATGTATATTATGTTAATGATATCGGACAAAGATTAATTGCTGATTCTGTTTTAATTGATGGGGTTTCTGATCAAGATGTTGGGGTTAAGTATAAAGGAAACAGTTCGTATAATATAAATAATATGAAAAATCCAATAAGTTTAAAATTGGATTATGTGCATAATGGTCAATCGATTGATGGTTATAATGTACTGAAACTATCTAACGGATTTAGAGATCCTACTTTTGTGAGGGAGGTTTTGGGTTATGAAATGGCTAGAGAATATATACCAGCATCAAAGGCAACTTATGCAAATGTATTTATTAACGGAACTTGGAATGGATTGTATACTTTGGTACAATCGGTGGATGATGATTTTTTAAACGAACATTTCTACGAGCGTAAAGGCCCTTTCTTTAAGGTGGATAATACGAATGTAACAGTTTCAGGATGTCCTGGAGGACCAAACGGAATTTGGAAATATTTTTCGGATACCAATTGTTTGCAAAAAGCATACGAAATGCAATCCACTGCTGACTGGACTCCATTGGGAAATTTCTTAGATACATTGAATAATTATTTTACTGTTGTTGAAAATGTGTTGGATGTGGACAGAACACTTTGGATGATGGCTTATAATAATTTATTGGTTGGTTTAGATGGACCTGTAAATGCTATCCCTCATAATTTTTATATGTTTCAGGATAATAATAATAGGTTCTCTCCAATTTTATGGGATATGAACATGACTTTCGGAACTTTTACTAATGGCTTTCAACCTCCTGTTACTCCTACTACTCTACAGCAATTGGATGTTTTTCATGGAAGTACTAATGCTCAAAACAGAATGACAACACAAATGTTTTCGGATGATAGATATAAAAGAATGTATATTGCTCACATGAGAACTATTATGAACGAACAATTTGCAAATAATAATTACTACAATAGAGCTTTACAATTACAAGCAATTATTGATTCTTCAGTTTCTGTAGATCCGAACGGATTTTATACTTATAATGAATTTATCTCTAATCTAACTAATGTAGTAGGAGGTGGTCCTAATGGGATTATCGGGATTACTGAATTGATGGATTCAAGGCTTACTTATTTGCAATCTACTACAGAATTCACATCTACACCTCCTTCAGTTTTAGTGTTGAATAATAATTCTGTTTTACCTCATACTTCTGTGAGTATTACAGCTAATATTTCTAATTCTAATTATGTGTATTTGGGTTACAGGTTTAAGTTTTCTAATAAATTTGAAAAAATTCAGATGTTTGATGATGGAAATAATGGAGATGGAAGTGCAGGGGATGGCATATTTGGAGCGACAATTAATGTAGATGCTCGTGATGTTCAGTATTATATTTATGCGGAAAATTCGGATGCAGGTATTTTTTCTCCTGAAAGAGCAGAAAAAGAATTTCATCAATTGGCAGTGGTAAGTGGTTTAGTGATAAATGAGATTATGGCTGCAAATCTATCAGAAGTCTCAGATCAAGATGGAGAGTTTGATGATTGGGTAGAACTTTATAATGGAGGAAATACCGCTATTAATTTAGAAGGATTTTATCTATCGGATAATGAAAATGATCTTACTAAATGGTCCTTTCCAAATACAACAATTCAACCTAATGACTATCTAATTATTTGGTGCGATACTGCAGGTAGCTCTCAAAATGGATTACATACTACTTACCGACTTTCTGCAGATCAAGAGGAAGTGTATTTATCAGA
>JABGSE010000093.1 GCA_018647945.1 Flavobacteriales bacterium
CCATTATAAGTAATTCTTAATCCTCCATATTGAGATGTAGAGTAAATAATATCATCATCATAATGGTCAATAATACACTCCATCCCATCAGAACCTCTAATTGCATCCCATATTCCATTTGATAATCGTTCAGTACCGTTATCCTGAGCCCCTACAACTAAAGTCTCTTCACTTAAAGTTGAAAGTCCTAACTTGTAAAATTGAGATATTTCTAGTCCATCACTTATATCTATCCATGTGTTTAATTGATTGAAATACTTATATAAACCACCATCATTTCCGGCATAGGCAGTATTATTTAAAGGATTAAATTCTGCTGCATGTTGATCAACATGCATATATGCATAATTTGAACCACTTCCGCTACTCGCTTCAATATTCCATGTTACTCCACCATCAGTAGATTCCCATAAATTAATTCCTCCAACATAAATATGATTTTCATCTTCAGTAGAAATCGCTAAACTTAAATCGTACCAAGACTGACCTCCCGTTCCTGTTCCATCAGTTTCTCTACCTAAAATATTTGGTGAGTTTGATTGAAGAGTCCAACTATCTCCCGCATCAACTGATTTGTATAATCCGTGATAACCATATCCATTATCTGCAAAAAGAGCATAAACAACTTCCGGATTTGCAGGAGTAATAGCTATTAATGGTCTGCGTTTATTTCCAGTTAAAACGCCATTACTACTAACTTGCCATGTGGCTCCGCCATCAATAGATCTGTAAATATTTGAAGTTCCACTTGTTTGTTTTGCTGCATATAATACATTAGTATTTCCTGGTTTATAATGAATGTCTCTCCATCTCCCATTCGGACCTACTATATTCCAATTGTCTCCACCGTTTGCGCTTACAAAAATATTATCGTCAGTTACTGCAAAAATACTATCGGTATAGTTTGGGTTCATTTCCAATTTACTGATTTTAATTGATTGATTTACATTGTAACTTAAACCAGTTGTATCCCAACTCATTCCTCCATCAATACTTTTTAAAATCCCAATAGAGTAAGTATCTCCTCCATTATCATCTCCAGTAGCCAAATACATTATATCTGTATTTGTTGGGTCTATAATTACATCCGAAACACCTAAAACAGGTAAATTATCGGTATTTGTTGTCCAATTATTTCCCCCATCAATTGTTTTCCAAAGTCCTCCTCCTGGAGATCCTATCCAAAATATATCAACATTTGTTGGATGGAAAGCAATACAATTTACTCTTCCATTTCCTCTTTTTTTACCATTGGATTGAATAATTGGAACATCAAAAGGTCCTAAAGGATTCCAATTTGAAACTGAATTGGATGACCCTTTTTTAGTTTGAAACTTTATCCATTCGTCCCACAAAGTAGTTGAAGGAAAAACACCATTTTCGGGCATCCTTGAATCTAGAAAATCAATTGATCTGGCATAAGGTTTGTATCCATTTCCTTTTGTGTAAGGGATATCTTTTCTGTATTGATTAAAAGATTCTACCAAATCAAAATAGGTAGCATCCTTAGTATTATCGGTTATTTTATCTTCCCAAACTTGACCTATAGAAAGTTCTGAAATAATAATAGATAGACACAGTAAAATTATTTTTTTCATTTTTGTTTTAATTAAAAGACAGTCTGCAAATTTATAATTAAATTTCTTCCTTTTGCGCTAATTCCTGAAGCAAATGTTTTATAATGAGAATCTAGTATGTTTTCTAATGCAATAGACATCTTTAAGTTTTTGTTTATTTTGTGATAAAAACTGATATTTAAGGTAAGCCACATTGGAGTTCCGTCTATTGTAGCTTCTTCTAAATTATCTACTCCATTTATATCAAAATCGTTAGAATTTTTCCAACTATTGTAATAGGAATACAATTTAAAAGTAGATTTTTCAGAGAATTTATATTTTATTTGTGATTTAACCGAAAGAGGAGGGATATGAGCTAAAGGTAAAGAATCGGAACAGAGAGATTTTACAAAACTACTTTGCAGAGATAGATGAATTCGGTTAGAAATTGGTTGATTAAGTAAAAAGTTAAAACCACTTAAACAAGCATTTTTAATGTTGACATTTGCAATTGTCATCATCATTTCCCCATCATACATAATAGAGTCAGAATCATTTAAGATAAATTTTCTTTTTTCAATTGCATTGCTTAAATAACTATAATATCCTGAGATTTCAAAATCAGTTTTCTCAAACAATGATGTTCTAACAATTATTTCTCCAGATAATATTTTTTCAGATTGTAAGTTGATATTTGGAACTACAACATAATTATCATTCTTGGAAAAGATTTTCCCTACATCATCAATATTAGGATTTCGGAAACCGCTAAAAATAGAAAATCCAATAAAATTTTGTTCGTTAATATTGTATGTATAATTTGAACTAAAAGAAAGATTATGATTTGTGAGTTTATTATTTCTTGGAATAGATTCAAACAAACTATTGTCAGAAAATGTATATTTTAAGTTATTTATGTCATATCGGACCCCGCTGTAAAGTTTACTTTTACTACTTAAATTGTATTCTATTTGCGTAAAAACAGAATAATCAGAAACGCTATTTCCTCCATCAGGATATCTACTAGAAGCGGCTGTTTTTTCCCCAATATTTCCAATTTGTGTAAAACCTTCTGAATTTAACTTCTGATACCTACTTTCTAATCCATAATTAAAAGAAATATGATTTGTCTTTTTACTAAAATTTAATTTCAAATCTAAAATATTTAGTTTTTCATATCTCCTTGTGAAAAATGTTTCCGAGAACTTTTTTTTATGTCGAGACTCTTCAATATTTTGATATGAAATCGTTAATAAATAATTATCGTACAAAGTAGTTGTTGCATTGTTATTTTGAAATTCAAAACTTTGTAAAAATCTATTTTGTGGGCCATAATACCAATCAGAATATTTTGGCATTCCATTACTAATATCATTTAATTTATCATATCGATTTACATTATTTGTTGTGGAAAACTGAGAGTTAAATGAGATCTCATTTTTTTGTAATCGAACATGTATTTTCTGATTTAAATCAATTTGATTGTACTCTCCATATAATTGTTCATTTCCATTATTTGTAAATACATTCTTCCCCCAATTCTCATAAGAATGAAATCTATTCCCTCCCATTCGAATATTTCCATATTTTTTTAAAGAAATAGAACTTAAAAATGAAAGATTTTTGAGTTTATAAATAGAATGAAAATGTCCTAATACACTATTTGATGCACTTTCAAATTGCTGTACGAACAGGCTTTTATTTTCAGAATATTTTTCTGGATGAATAGTATTGATTACAATAGCTCCTCCAAGTGCGCCGCTACCATAAAATATAGAAGATGGACCATGAAGCACAGAAATATTTTCAATAATGTAAGGGTCAATACTTAGTATATTTTGCAAGTGTCCACTTCTGTAAATCGTATTGTTTAGTTTTACTCCATCTACTACCAAAAGAATTCGATTTGCTTCAAAGCCTCTTATGTTTGGACTACCTCCTCCCGATTGACTTTTCTGAATTGTAATACTTGTTGATTTTTCTAATATTTCGGATGTGTTACTACTTAAACTTTCAAGTATTTCGTTTTGTTTAAGTTTAATAATCTGAGTTTTATTTGTTTCAACATTTAAATTAGAATGAATAGATATTTCTTCAATAATGAAATTTCTTGGATACAATATAATTTTGCCATTTTCAAAATCAGATTTCATAAACTTTAGTGTTTTATAAGATAAATGCTCTGCTGTAATTATTTCTTTTCTTTCAAATTTAGATAAGTTAATTTTACCATTATTATCTGAAAATAAATTATATTTTTCAGAATAAAATCTAGCATTTATTACCTTTTCCCCATTTATATTTTCAACTTTAAAAACTTGAGAATAAATGAGATTTGAAAATAATATTAATACAACTAAAAGTAAATTCTTCATCTTCTTAATGATTCAATAATTTCATGAGATTTTAAATTATTTAAATTATAATGATGTAAATTATAATATGAAATTAGTGTTTTCAAAATACCAGAACGAGCACTATAAGGAATGTTAATATTGTCATTTAAAATTAAGGAAGAAAAGTATTTTTTTAGTACACCATTAATTGAATGGAACTCTTCATTTTCAGAAAACTCACCACTTTCTAAGTTAAAATAAGTAGAATTTATATTTTCTTTTGATGGATAGAATCCTAAATATTTTGATAGACATAAAAGAAAAATAATGGGATAATTATTACTTACTTCTTTTTCAGAATCAAGATCATTTATTTTTACCCATACAAAGTTAAATATGTTTTTTTCCTCCTCTTTCTCTACTAAAACCTTTAATAATACTTCTGCCATAAACATTGTAATAAATCGTTTATTCATAGAATTTATAATAGATGTTAAAGGCGAAAAGTTTTTAAATTCTTTTATGTATTGTATGCTACGTTTTTGATTGTTGGAAACTTCTAATTGTAGGAGGGTTAAAGGTTGTAAGATTGAAAGTTTTTGTTTCGAATTTTTATTTCTAATCCCTTTTATTATGTAAGATTGTAGTCCAAATTTTTCTGTAAATATTTTGGCAATAACTGAATTTTCAGAGTATTTGTAATAATGAAGTACAATTCCTTTTGTAGATTCTATCATTACTTAATAAAAAGAATTTTACCCGATATTTTCTCTTTCCCATATTTATCAGAGCTCAAAACAAGATAAGCCCCAGTCCCTACTTTTTGTCCGTTTTTGTTCTTTCCATTCCAAACCGCCATTCCTCCGTTAGCATAAGTATCAAAAACCAAATTTCCACTAACATCAGTTATCTTTATATTAGCGTTTTCAACCAAACCATCAATTGAAATATATCCTCCATAGTTTTCTTTTACTGGGTTAGGGAAAATAGTAATTTTATTTTGTACACTTTCTCCAAAAGTTGCATCATTTCTAAAACTCATTAACCCTTTGTCTGTTGTAATAAATACTTCTGCAGTTTTTTCATTTATTTCAATATCCAAAATAGTGTTGGAAAGTAATGGACTGTTTTCAGTTGTAAAGTGATAAATTTCTTCTGTTCCATCTTCTGAAAGTAAGTAGAGACCAGCGCCTAAAGTTCCAATCCATTTCCTGTTTCCTCCATCAACAGCTATTGTATACACCACTTCCGATTCAAGTAAATATTGACCAAAGTCACCTTCTTGAATAATAATTTGTTGAGAGTCAAAATTATATCCACTAAATACGGATGAAGGAGAGTAAAAAACACAAACTCCTTTTTTTATCCCCACCCAAATATTTCCATCCAAATCATTTACTAATGTATAGACATCATTATCCGGCAAATTCCCATTTCCTTCCGATTCAGTTATTTTTGTAAACTGATCATCCGAGATGTCTTCAATTGTATTATTATCATTGTAAACAAAGAGTCCATTTCCAGGAAGTATCCCCCATTTTTGACCGTAATCATCAATAATAATTTCACCAATTTCTGTAGAGGTATTTGCTACAAATGGCATGTTAAAAGAGTGCCAATTATTATTTGTTTTACAAAATAAAGGATGAGTTGAATGAGATTTTGTCCCCCAAATATTGCCAAATTGATCTGTAACCAATCCATTAATATTATCAGAAGTGTCCATTATATTATTTGTGTTTTGTAGATTGTATTTTGTTAGATTTTCACTCTTATCAATTTTAGACAAACCATTTGTAGAGCTACCATAATAAGTGTCATTTCCTTTTGATTGATAACAATTAATATTTTGGATTGTATTTATTATTTTCCAATCTATTAAATCATGACTTTTCGAAATACTATTTTCCTCACTATTATGTAAGAGGGTTAAAGTTCCATTTTCATAATTTATTTTTTCAATAGAATTTGAAGCGGGTCCATTCGGTTTTACTGTAGAATGGTATGTCAAATTTTCAAATTTCATTAAAGAATTTACACTATCAGCAATCCATAAGGTATTTTCATTGTCTATTAATACATCTTGTATTTTTATAAACTTTGTATTTGTTATAACTCCGTTAGAATTATTAGAATATAAATCTATACTGGTATCACTTACCCATATTGTAGTATTATTAAAGTGTCTTATAAAAAAAAGATGGCCTGAATTATTTATAATTAATTCTGTTGGAGTAATAGTAATATCTGTAATTTCTCCAGTATAATTTGGATGTTTTATCCATGTATTAAAATCGAAAAGAAATGAAGAATTTACATCTGCATAGTAGAATCCATCTGTAGTTGCGGCGAAAATAGAAGTGTCATTAATTGAGCAATCGTTTATCCCAACAAAATTTCCACTCTCACCTATTTTATAAGTATCTTTTATTTCCTCTTTTTCTAAATCGATTAATAGTAAACCAAATGTACAGGAAAGATAAGCTACTCTATCCTTTACAATTATATTGTTTACTTTCTTCTCCCCAAAAACTTCTTTTAGTTTAATATCATTTATATTGATGATATTTTCATCTTTTATCAGGTCAATATTACAATTTTCATACGCAATAATTATGATTTTATTTTCATTATCATAAGATATTGCAGTAATTCCAATATCAGAAAGTCCAATTACTTTACTCAATCTGTTTATGGTATAATCCTCTTTATTGTAGTAGAAAAGTCCGTTTTCTGTTGCGCAATAAATAGTGTTTTCTACTTCCAAAATTAGTTTAGCACCTTGATAAGAAAGATGTTCCTGCCAATTATAAATGGGAGTGTTTTGTCCGTTTGCACAAACAAAATTAATGAGGATGATTAATGTTAAAAACAGTTTTTTCATAGAGATTACAATATTAAAACATATTGACTAGATAACATTAAATATAAACAAAAATTGTAGGAATAAAGTTCTTTTGTAGTTTTGCAGAAATGGCCTAGTAGTTCAACTGGATAGAATATCAGATTTCGGCTCTGACGGTTGGGGGTTCGAATCCCTCCTAGGTCACTATTTTAAAAAGTATTTTTTCTCTACCGTTCCATCTTTATAGATCAAGAAAAGAATGTTTCCTTTTGAAATCTTACTTTCTCTTCCTAAAATATCC
>JABGSE010000094.1 GCA_018647945.1 Flavobacteriales bacterium
AGGGAAAAAATCAGGATTTCCATTTATGGTATCTGCATTCATTCTCCTGAAATCTTCATTGATAACTCTGATTCCATCTTCTACTTGCAAATCAGAAATATCTCCATTTCCGTTATAATGAATAATATGTACTACAGTTGGGATAATAAGTAAAGTGTCTTGTAATTTAGAAGAACTTATTAGTGAAATATTATTTCGTATTTGTTGTATTATATGTTTCTCCTTAGATGTAGGAATATTATTAGTTATCTTTTCTGAAGTTCCGCAATTATAAGATTGTGAGAAACTAACTAATGGAAACGCAAATATAAACGCAAGTAATATTCTCCTCATTTTTAAGTATTATTTTTTGTAAAAGTATAAAAAGAAAGTAGTAAAACTAAACAATCCAAATATTATCTTATATTTGTAGAAAATTAATAATATGAAAATAATGAATAAATTTTTTTTACCTATTGTCCTTTGTTTTGGATTGTTTTTTATGTTCTCATGTGAAAAAGAATCAACTGTGGATGGTATTACAAGTAATGATGGATCTCAAGCAAGAAAAGCATATACAGAAAAAGGATATACTGAAGTTGAAGTAAGTCCAATTGTTAAATCAAATTGTTATTTTCAGGAATGGGATAAAGAAGTATTAACACCTGTTTCAGGGCTTTTTGAGTATTATGATTCTGATAATAATTGGGTTGCATCTATTAATTTTGGAGATGGAAGTTGTAATCAATGGGCAACTAAAACTTGGGATGTAAATATGTTTCCTGATTACCCAAGTGGTAGTGAAGACTTCTCAGTATTTGATTACAAGCCTAAAAACTAAATAAGCTACTTGTTTTCTTTTTCTTGAGGAAAACAAATCTCATCAATTTGTTTTTTTGTAAGTTTTCCATTTAACCAATTGCTACTTATTTCAGCCTTATATTTTTTATAAAAATTAATTGCAGGATCATTCCAGTCTAAAACTTGCCAGATCATTCCATTTAGATTTAATTCTTTACATATTTTGATAGTTTCTTCAAATAATTTTGATCCTATTCCTTTATTTCTAAAATTCTCTTTAATTACAAAATCCTCCAAAAACAAGAATTTACCTTTCCATGTAGAGTAACGAATCCAATAAAAAGATAAACCGACAATTTCATCTTCTTTTTCAGCAACCAAAAACCAATACCAAGGATGATGGCCAAATCCATCTTGTTCTAAATTATCTAATGTAATTGTAACTTGATCTTTTGCATTTTCATAGTCGGCAAGCTCTTTAATTAGTTTTAAAACTGAAGGTAAATCAGTTTTAACTCCTTTTCTAATTTTTATTTCCATAAAGCTAAAGTATAAAAATGAATTAACATAAATAAGCAACCTATACATACAGAGTAAGAAATAATATTCTATTATGTTTGTAGAATGAAAGAACTAATCTTTATTCTAATTTGTATACCTACATTTCTTCTTGTTCAGAAAATTGGATATAAAACAATAACACTTGAACCGTATATGTATACTCAGAATTATGAGCATTTTAAAAGGCTAGTAATTGATTCTCCTGACTCTGAAGCAGAATATGTTGATGGATTTGACTTTGAATGGGGATATTATTACACTTTAAAAGTTAAAGAAAAGAATGTAGGGCCTTTTTCAGACGGAACACGTTATGATTATTCTTTGTTAAAAGTAATTTCTAAAGTAAAGGTTGCTGATACAGTAATATTTAAAATGCCTATAGATCCTTTAAGATATTATCATAAATTAAAAGAAGATGGTATTTCTAATTACACATTAAGTCAGTTAAATGATAGTACTTATCTTTATATGGATAAGGTTGAGATTGAAATCCCTCAAAAGCATCTAGAATTTTTCAGGAAAAATATTAATAATGAAGTTGGTTTTAGAGGGAACTTTAAATTTGTCAATGGAAGAAGAGTTAGATTAGTAAGTTTCAGATAATATAAAACCTAATTATTAATTGTTTTTCTATTTTTGTGTCATTGAATATATTTTAGTTTAAAAAAAAGTTATTTGAAAAAAAAAGATAAAATAGCATTAGTAATTGAGGGTGGTGGATTTAAATCAGTTTTTTCAGCTGGGGTTTTAGATGCATTTCTAATAAATAAATTTAACCCTTTTGATATTTATATTGGTGTTTCGAGCGGATCAATGTGTTTGTCTTATTTTGTAGCTAGTCAATACAAAACTTATTTTTCACTTTCAAAAGAAGTATGTGTTAATGAGAAATTCTTAAGTTATAAACATGCTTTTTCAGATCAAGGATATATGGATTTAGATTTTTTAACAAAATATGCTAAAAAAAATAATCCATTAGATTTACAAAACATAAAAGAATCTTTAGAGAATAAACAATTTTATTTAGTAGCAACAAATTTAGATAATGGAAAAGCTGTTTATTTGGAACCAAATAAAAGAAATTTTTACAAATGTCTTAGAGCGTCTTCTTCTTTGCCATTTTTCACAAAAGGTTCGTGTGAAGTTAATGGGAAAAACTTAATGGATGGAGCATGGTCCGATTCAATACCAGCAAAAACAGCAGCTGATTTTGGGGCAAATAAAATAATTGTTATTAGACCTCATCCTCAAAATTATAAATTAAATGGATTAAGTTATTTAGGATTAGTTGCTGGATATTGGTGGAAAAATAATTCCAAAATGAGAGATAATTTTTTTAAAGAGGCTAATAATTATAATGAAGCTGTAGATTTTTTATCAAAAAAACATAAAAACATAGAAATTCTACAAATTTGCCCAGACAATTTCTTAAAGTCAAGTGTTATTGGAAGTGCAAAAGAAGATTTAATACAAGATTATCAATGTGGATTGGAAATGGGTCTGGATTTTCTTAATTCTAATTCACTATAAATGAAAACTCAAAATACAAGGACTTCTTTTACTGGATTTTTTATAATAATATTTTTTTTTATTTCTATTTTGTGCGCATGTGTTAATGATAAAAAAGAATATACAAAGAATCTAGACCACTTTAAAAATCTTATTAAAGATATCAATGTTTATTTTACTGATTCTACTTTAGAAAATCTTGCAATAGATAGTTATTATACTGATGATTTTATTTTCTATTCATATCCATCTGGTCATAAAAAAGGAGTAAAGACATCTAAAGTTGATTATATTAATAATTTAGAACAGATGAAAAAGATGAATATGTCAATTAATATTGGTCACTCAATTTATTTGCCTGGAATTAATGAAGAATCCTATGATTTAGATGGAAGTGTGCGTGTCTATTATGGAGCTACTATATCTATTGATACAAACAATGTTGACTTTTCTGGTTACCAAACAATAAATTTTGAAGAGGGAAAGATTTCAGGAATTTGGGCATGGGCGGATTATGGAGGAGTAAGTAATCAATTATTTCAATTCGTTAAATAGAAAATTCAGCAAGTGTGCGCATTCTAATTGATAGACCGTACGGTCCTAATTTCGAACTTTTTTAGAAAATTATTGAGTAAGTTTGCTTAATGATTATCAAAATTGATAATAAGAGAAATGCGATTGCAAAGGAAATACGAAATATATTTCAATCTTCATATGCTATTGAAGCAGAGATGTTAAAAGCTATTGATTTTCCTCCTTTAAAAAGAACTATATCTCAGTTCTTGAATAGTAATTCTGAATTTTATGCATACTATCTCAACCAAAATATAGCTGGATTAATTGAAATAAAGAATAATCAAGATTTGACTCATATTCAGAGTTTAGTGGTTTATCCTAAATATTTTAGGAAAGGAATTGGAAGAAAATTGGTGCAGTTTGTATTGGGCACATATAAATCTATCATATTTACTGTTGAAACTGGAGTTGATAATTATCCTGCTATCAAATTATATATAAGTCTTGGTTTTGAAGAGCAAAATCAATGGGATACAAATCATGGCATAAGAAAAGTTAAATTTAAGAAATAATATTATGGATCCTTTATCAATGGAAAAAGCTATGATTAAGAATATGGTTGATAAGACCGGTAGGTCTATTGATGATTGGCTTATGATAGTAAGTAAACAAAAATTTAATAAGCATAATGAGATAGTTATTTTTTTTAAAAAAGGATTATTCAATGACTCATGGTTATGCTAATTTAATTGCTCGTAAATCAAAGAAGAAATAAGAAAACCCACTCAAATGAGTGGGTTTATTTTTGGTGGACCTTTTGGTCCCAGTTTCGAACTTTTTTAGAAAATTATTAAGTAAGTTTGCATGATGAAAAAATTATTATTAACAACAATAGCGGCCTTGACAATCTTATTTGCTCAAGCGCAGCAGTGTCAAGCAGATTTTAGTTATATGCAAAATGGTCCAACGACAGTCTTTACAGATCTATCAACAATGCAGTCAACAAATTATTCAGCTACTTGGCAATGGGATTTTGGAGATGGAACTACTTCAACTCAACAAAACCCAACACATACTTATAGTAATGGAATATATTTGCCATGTTTAACAGTTACGTTTTTTGATTCAACAATTATTAATTGGTGTACATCTGTTTATTGTGATTCTATTCTTATTGGAAATGGGCCTGCTGCATCTTGGGATTGTGCTCCGGCCACTGGATGTTATGATCCTGGTACTGGTTTGGGACAATATACATCTTTAGCTGCATGTCAATCTGTATGTGGAACTCCTACGCCTTCTTGGGATTGTCCTGTTAACACGCCAGGAGGATGTTATGATCCAGGAACTGGTATTGGACAATATACTACACTAGCTGCTTGTCAGGCTGTTTGCGGCACACCAACACCTTCTTGGGATTGTGGAGCAGCAGGATGTTATGATCCTGGGACAGGACTTGGACAATATACTACGCTATCATCTTGTCAATCTAATTGTGTTATTAGTGCCTCAAATTATTGTGATTCAATGACAGCTTCAGGATCACAATTTCAAATAACAATGGCGATTAATAGTGTTAATACAATTATTGATTATTGGGTAACAATAGCACCAAATGGTGCTATATTACAAGAAGATAGTATAACTAATACACATACTATCTATCAAAACACTCTAGGAATACCTTATGATACAGTTATCACTTGTATTACTTATTTTGGTAATGGAGTAGCTGCTACTTGTTGCGTCACTTGGGTTTGGAACGGTTCATATTGGGCTAAGATGGGTAGTGTAACTTCAATTGGAGAAATAAACTTTACTGATAAGAGACTGATAAGAGTAGTTGATATATTGGGAAGAAAAATATTTCCAAAAAGTAACGAAACTTTATTTTATATCTATGATGATGGAACAGTGGAGAAAAAAATAATTATTGAATAAATAAAAACC
>JABGSE010000095.1 GCA_018647945.1 Flavobacteriales bacterium
AAATAATCGTATTGAAGTTTCGGAGCATGATCGTAAGAAAGTTTTTTACTGTTTACATATCCAAGTGCCAACACATCTTTCTTCAGTCCAAAAAAATAGTCAACAAGTGGTTTTATAGATGCTATCTGTTTTTTAGTTGTCGCCTCAAACAGAATTCCAATTGACTTTGCATCTGCTAGGTTATAAACCGATTTTTGTCGTTTGTTGTGCTTCAAATCCCTTTGAAAAACATACTTCCCAATTTTGTGTTTTATATCTTCTAAAAGTTGAATTTGCATTAGCTTATTTTATTAATAAATTCTTCTTCCGAAATAAGTGGAATTCCTAATTCCTCTGCTTTCTCTTTTTTACTAGGACCCATATTATCTCCTGATAGCACAAAAGTAGTTTTTTTACTAATAGAACTTACATTTTTCCCTCCATGTTTTTCTATCATTTGTTTTAGTTCGTTCCTACTGTGATGCGTAAAAACTCCTGAAACTACAACAGCCATTCCAGAAAGTTTGTCTGATAAATTTTCTTGTTTTTTCTCAGCAAGAAAACATAAATTATGTCCTTTTAAATTGTGTATTAAAACTCTATTTTTTTCTTTAGAAAAATAATGTACTAACGACTCTGCAATCTTATCTCCTATCTCATCAACTGCAAGTAATTCTTCAAAAGTTGAACTCATTAAATTATCTATTGTAGTATAATGATTGGCAAGTTTTTTGGCAACTGTTTCTCCTACAAATCGTATTCCAAGTGCAAATAACAATCTTTCAAATGGTATTTTTTTACTTTCCTCTATCCCACTTATAAGGTTTTCTGCCGACTTTTCTGCCATTCTTTCTAAAGGGAGTATTTGCTCTTTTCTCAATAAATATAAATCCGAAATTTCCGAAATAAGATTCTCTTTCACTAAAAGTTCAATGGTTTCCACTCCCAAACCATCAATATCCATTGCTTTTCTACCAATAAAATGTTCAAATTTCCCTATAATTTGTTGGTTACAATTTTCAGAATTAGGACAATAATGCTTTGCGTCTCCTTCTTTTCTTACAAGTTCAGTATTACAATCTGGGCAAGTTGAAATAAATTCTGTCGGCTGAGAAAGTAAATCTCTATCTTTTAGTTCTACTCCAACCACTTTCGGAATGATTTCCCCTCCTTTTTCTACATATACAACATCTCCTACTCTAATATCCAATTTCTCAATCTGATCAGCATTATGAAGTGAAGCGCGTTTTACAATAGTTCCTGCTAATTGAACCGGCTCCAAATTTGCAACAGGGGTTATTGCTCCTGTTCTGCCAACTTGATATGAAATAGAATTTAATTTTGTAAAAACTTGTTCTGATTTAAACTTATAGGATATTGCCCATCTTGGGAATTTGGAAGTAAATCCTAATTCTTCTTGTAAATCAGTATTGTTTACTTTTATCACTATTCCATCAATTTCAAATGGCAAATCATACCTAGCGGTATCCCAATAATTTACATAGTCAATCACTCCATATATATCCGATTTTACCTCAGTAGTATCCGATACTTTTAGTCCCCAACTTTTCGCTTTCTCCAAATTTGAAAAATGCTCTTTTGTTGGTAAATTTTCTCCTAACATATGATACAAAAAACAATCTAAAAGTCTGTTGTAAACTTCTTTTGTATCATGCATTTTCAAGCTTCCGGAAGCAGTGTTTCTAGGGTTGGAAAATGGTTTTTCTTCCTTTTCTATTTTCTGATCATTAAGTTTTTCAAAATCACTTTTCGAAATAAGGATTTCTCCTCTAATTTCAAATTCTTCTGGGAAATCACCTTTTAATTTTAAAGGTAAACTTCTAATGGTTTTTACATTTTCAGTTACATCATCTCCTTTTGTTCCATCTCCCCTAGTTAAAGCTTGTTTCAGTTTTCCGTTTACATAAGTTAAACTAATAGATGCTCCATCAAATTTCAACTCACAAACATACTGAAACGGAACATCAATCAACTTTTTCACTCTGTTGTCAAAATCATTTAAATCTTCCGCATTATAAGTGTTCGACAAAGAGAGCATAGGGAATTTATGATTAATAGTATTAAAACTATCTATTACCATTCCACCCACCTTTTTAGTAGGAGATAGATCATCCTGATATTCTGGGTTTTCTTCCTCTAAACCAATAAGTTCTGACATTAATTTATCAAACTCAAAGTCAGAAATCACAGGAGTATCCAACACATAATATGAATGATTATAGCCTTCTAACTCCTTTCTCAAGAACGATATGCGTTCCTCTGTATTCATCTATTTTTTATATGGAAAATGAGAGTCGTGAAGGATGATACACAGTTTTCCTGAATCATCTTTTTTATAGACAAAAGTATATTCCACCTTTACTTCATCCTCATCTGTTTTCTTGAAAAAATAATTTCCCATAGCAATGGCAATTTCTCCTTCAATCTTGATTCCAATATTTTCAAATCTTACTGATGTCCATCCTAATAATGCAAAGCCTTTATCTTCTTTAAAATCAGAATTGTTCCCAATAAAATAAGATAATGCCGAGATTTCATCTAATCTGAATGGGGTGTCGTAGGCAAGAGTTGGGTTAAAAAGCACTCCCTCTGTTTGGTAAGCGTATAGTTCCGAAATAAATCTTTTAGTTAATTCAATATAGTCTTTTCCACTATTAAAATTATTTCCAATTTCAATAATTCCTTTTGCCCATTTCTCTTGATATTCTATTACATTTTCCTTGCTAATCATCTGTTAAATCATTTAAATTATTTATTCAAAAATAACTATTTCCACATAGCTTTTACCATTCTATCCTTATCGTTTATGTCTTTTTTCAACTCAATATTAACAAATCCTTTTTGAGCTAACATATCTACCGTTTCCTTTCCATATTTTTCATTTATCTCAAAATAAAGAATTCCGTTTTTATTCAGAACTTTTGTTGATTGATCTGCAATTCTTTCATAAAAAAGTAAGGGGGTTTCATCCCTTACAAAAAGTGCTATTTTGGGCTCCCAAGCCAAAACATTTTGCTGCATGTATTTCCTTTCCGATTCCAATACATAAGGAGGATTACTCACAATTACATCCCATAAACCATCTAAATCAGAGTCCAGAATGTCAAATTGTTCCAAGTTTACATCTACATTATTTCTTTTTACATTTTGTTTTGCTTCCCTCAATGCATCTGGAGAGACATCAATAGCATAAAAACTACCATTCAAGTTTTTAGTAAGAGATATAATAATGCAAGCGCTTCCAGTTCCTATATCCAAATATCGTTTTTCTAAATTTTCATTGTCCTTTATTATCCAATCTACCAACTCTTCCGTTTCTGGTCTTGGAATTAAAACCCCTCTTCTAGTGAAAAATGGAAGTCCATAAAAAGTAGTTTCCATCAGAATATATTGTATCGGTTCTTTTTTTTGCAATCGTTCTACTATTTCACTGAATTCAATTTTAAAATCTGGGAGTAATTCGTTTTCACTCTTTATAATAGTATCTGATTTACTGTATCCTAAAAGATGATCTATAGAAATATAAAACAAGCTTTTTATTTCCTTTTCAGGATAATATCCGTTCAACTCCTTCAAAAAAAATGATAAAATATCTGATACTTTTTTCATACCGCTAATTTACTAAATTTAGTTATGTTTGCTAGGTGAAAACAGAAGAGTTTTATATAAATAAATGCATTGAAATTGCTAGATTAGCAAAAGGGAAAACTTCCCCTAATCCAATGGTAGGTTCTGTTATTGTTTGTAATGGTGAAATTATAGGGGAAGGATACCATGAAAACTACGGTAAAGCACATGCAGAAGTAAATTCAATTACTAGTGTAACAGATAAAAGTTTACTACAAAAATCTACTCTTTATGTAAACTTAGAACCTTGCGCACATTTCGGAAAAACACCCCCCTGTTCCAATCTGATAATAGAATACAAAATACCAAAAGTAGTTATTGGATGTGTGGATACTTTTTCTGAAGTTTCCGGAAAGGGAATAGCGAAAATGGAGAAAGCAGGCATTGAAGTTATAGTTGGAGTTTTAGAAAAAGAAAGTAGAGAACTAAATAAACGATTCTTTACTTTTCATGAACAAAAAAGACCTTACATTATATTAAAATGGGCAATAAGTAAAGATGGATATATTGCTCCTCAAAATCAGATAGAATCATTTTGGATGACCTCTAGTGAATCAAAGAAATTAGTTCATAAATGGAGAGAGGAAGAAGATGCCATTTTAGTAGGCAGAGTTACTGCCGAGAAAGACAACCCTTCTCTTACCGTTAGAGAAGTAGAAGGAAATAATCCAATCCGGATTGTAATAGATAAAGATTTGAAACTTTCTACAGATTTAAATTTATTTAATTCGGAAGCAGAAACACTGATTTTTAATAGCGTAAAAACAGAAAAAATATATACAAATAATTTTATAAAAATAGATTTTAACAATTTGATTAAAAACATATTAAAGGAATTATATAAACAAAATATTCAATCTGTAATTATTGAAGGAGGAAACAAAACTTTACAATCCTTTATTGACACAAATATGTGGGATGAAGCAAGAATATTCACTACCAATAAAGAGTTAACAGATGGTGTAAAAGCTCCAAACATTAAGGGAGAAATTATTACTGAAACAGAAATTGGAGGGGATAAATTAAAAATAATAAGGAATGATTAACATCCTCTACACCATACTCCTGTTCAATATTTTAATTATTGTATTTAAGATGTTTGAGAAATACAATGTAGATAATTTGCAAGCTTTGATCGTTAATTATATTACTGCAGGAATTTGTTCCTATTTTTTACTAGAATCTAGTTTTTCTGTAGTAGAAATTTTAAATTCTGATTGGTTGTATCATGCAATACTTATTGGAGCACTTTTTATTATTGTCTTTAATTTTTATGCATACGGAATACAAAAAGTAGGGATTTCCATATCTACTGTCGCCAACAAAATGTCCTTAATAATTCCTGTTTGTGCAGCCCTTCTTTTATATTCTGAAACAGAAACCTTTACTTATCTGAAGGGAATAGCCTTTTTCTTAGCTTTATCAGGGATTTATTTATCTTCAACCAATGGAGGGAAGCTTAGTTTTGACAAAAAATATATATGGTTAATTATTTTGGTTTTTGTGGGACAAGGGCTTTCAGATTCTCTATTTAATGACTTTGCACAAAAGTTCCCAAATGAAGGAGGTTATTTATTTTTTATGGTCCTCTTTTTTATGGCAAGTTTTAGTGGAATTTTAATCCTAACAGGGAAATCATTTAAAAAGAAAAAACCATTACAATTAAAAAGTTTGATTTGGGGAATAATATTTGGAGTTCCTAATTTCTTTTCTCTAGTTTTCTTTTTAAAAGCTCTTGGAAATCTAGAAAGTTCTATTGTTTTTCCATTGGTAAGTATGGGGGTTGTGGTTAGCTCATCCCTAATAGGAATGTTTCTTTTCAAGGAAAAACTCAGTAAAAGTAATTGGATTGGGATTTTACTTTCTCTTTGCGCTATCTATATCTTTTCCTTTTGATATTTGACGATAAATACAAAGAGGTAAAAAGTCCCACAACAGGAATTTACAAAGAGAAAGGAAGTAAATTTACTGCTTACTCCTATCCTGTTTATTCAGAAGAAGAAATAAAAGAAAAACTAGAAGCAGTAAAGAAACTAGAGCATTCCGCTAGGCATCATTGTTACGCATATATTCTTAATCCTGACAAATCGGCACAAAGAGCTAATGATGATGGAGAGCCCTCCTCCACTGCAGGTAAACCCATTTTAGGGCAGATACTCTCTAACGATTTAACCAATATACTTATAGTAGTTGTTCGTTATTTTGGAGGAGTAAAACTAGGTGTATCCGGATTAATTCGATCGTATAAAACAGCAGCAGCTGAGGCAATATCAGAAGCAACTATTATAAGTAAAACCATAAAAGATCAGTATGAGGTAAGTTTTAAATATCCTCAAATGAATGATGTAATGCGATTGGTAAAAGAATTTGATTTAGAAGTTATGAATACAGACTTCCAAATAGAATGTAAACTTATATTTGCAGTCCCAAAAAGTAAAACAGATACTGTGGTAGATACTTTTAAGAAAAACCATGAATTAAGAATAAAATACTTAAAAACAAGCTAATGAAATTACTAAAAAAAATGTGTGAAGTTCACGCTCCTTCAGGAGAAGAATTAGCAATGACTGAGTTTTTACTGAACTATATTGAAAATAATAAGAGTAATTGGAAAGTACAACCTACACTTCATTTTGGTAATGGTTTTCAAGATAATTTAATATTAGTTTTCGGGAAACCAAGAACTGCTATTTTTGCTCATTTGGATTCTATCGGATTTACAGTAAAATACAATAATGAAATTGTAAAAATTGGAGGACCTGTAACTACAGAAGGAATTGTGTTAGTTGGAAAAGATAGAAATGGAAATATTGCAGGGAAAATAATAAAGAAAGATAAGAAAATGTTTATCGATTTTGACAGAGAAATTAAAAGGGGAACTTCACTAACCTTTAAGGTTAATTTTAGAGATACAGATGACTTTGTACAGAGCTGTTATATGGATAATCGATTAGGAGTTTGGAACGCTTTAGAAGTTGCCAAAACATTAGAAAATGGAATAATTGTACTTTCTTCTTGGGAAGAACACGGAGGAGGTTCTGTAGGATATTTAGGAAAATTTATTCAAGAAAAATACGGAGTAATGCAAGCACTTATATCCGATATTACTTGGGTAACAGAAGGGGTTACTCACGGAAAAGGATGCGCAATATCATTAAGAGATAGTGGAGTACCAAGAAAATCCTATATAAATAAGATCGTAGAAATTGCAATACAAGCAAAAATCCCATTTCAGTTAGAAGTAGAAGATGCTGGAGGAAGTGATGGAAATGGATTACAAAAGAGTGATTACCCTTGGGATTGGTGTTTTGTTGGAGCTCCTGAGGACCATGTTCACTCTCCTAATGAAAAAGTACATAAAGCAGATATACATTCCATGGTGGAGCTTTATAAAGTATTGATGGAAAAACTTTAACTTTCTTTTTTATCCCTTTTTAGTCCTTCCTCTTTTATTCTGGTAAAAAGAAAATAGATGTTCCAAGTTAGTATAAAAGAGAAATATACAATTTCGAACACCCCATAAGATGGAAATTTAGTAAAAATAGGTAAAAGCAAGAGAGATAATAACATAGATAGACCTATAAACATTGAAAATATGCCTCTTCTGAAATACTTTAAAGAACGAAATAATCCGAATAAGAATACAAATAGATTGTAGGTGAAAAAGAAAAGGAA
>JABGSE010000096.1 GCA_018647945.1 Flavobacteriales bacterium
GGATGTATTTTAATTCTATTATCCTCCTTACTGGATTTGAAATAAACGCTAGTATAATTGCTTCAAAAAAACATTGCAATTCTAATTCAGATTTGTAAATTCGCAACCCTAAATTATTGATTATGAAAAAACTAATTATTACATGCTTAATTCTATCTGCATTCGGACTTAACGCACAACATTCTTATGATGCATTATCTGCACCAAACACCTATCAAAATGTAGACAATCCTAACTATTGGAAAAATAAGATGCCACATGCAGCATATTGGCAACAAGATGTTTATTATAATATAAAGGCAAATATTGATGAAGTAACAGATATAATTACAGCTACTGAAACTTTAGTATACACAAATAATTCTCCTGATAATCTAGACATTGTATATTTCCACCTTTACCAAAATGCATTCCAACCAGATTCATACCTTGATGAACTTCAAAAAGAGAATGGTAAATTAGCAATATATGGTGAATATGAAAAACAAAAATTAGGAACAGAAGTTGAAAAAATCACTGTAAATGGAAATGAAGTACAGACTGAATTAGACAATACAATTTTGAAGGTCTACTTGCCTGAAAGTTTAAAAACAAATGAAAGTATTACCTTTAATATCAAATTTAAATCATATTTTGATGATGGAGGAAATACTAGAAGAAGAATGGATTTATTTAATTCTTGGGGATACAAACATTATAATGGCGTACATTGGTATCCAAGGATTTGTGTTTATGATGCGAAATTTGGATGGACAAAAGATCAACATTTAGGGAAAGAATTTTATGGTGATTTCGGAGCTTTTGATGTAGAACTTACATTTGCCTCCCACTTTGTAGTTGGTGCAACTGGTTTTCTTACAAATAGAGATGAGGTATTGCCAAAAGAATTAAGAGATAAATTAGACATTACAAACTTTAAAGACAAACCTTGGGAAGAATATCCTTCTGTGATTACTGAATATAAAAAAGGTGAAACTAAAACTTGGAAATACCATGCTGAAAATGTTCATGATTTCGGATTTACTGCTGACCCTACTTACAGAATTGGAGAATCTTGGTGGCAAGATAAAGTTTGTTATTCCTTAGTTCAAGAACCTCACGCAAGCAGATGGCAAAATGCTGCCGATTATGCAGCAAAATGTATAGAAATTTTTTCTAAAGATTTCGGAAGATACACATACCACAAAATGATTGTTGCTGACGCTAGATCTGGCATGGAATATCCAATGATGACTTTAGATAGTGGAGAAGATCCTGGATACAGAGGGCTTTTAGTGCATGAAATTGGACATAACTGGTTTTTTGGTCAAGTAGGTAATAACGAAACTTACAGAGCCCTCCTTGATGAAGGATTTACACAGTTCCTTACCGCTTGGGGACTGATAAAAATTGATGGAGATAATTTAGTGTCAAATCCTCCTAGTAGTAAATACAAAGCCAGATTCAAAAAACCAACAAAAGCAATTGATAGTAGAGTATTTTACGCATATATAAATGATGCAACTAAATTTAATGATCCTGTTATTTCTACTCATTCTGACGGTTTTAATGGAGGAATGGGACACGGAGGTGGATACAGACATGTTTATTACAAAACAGCATCTATGCTATACAATTTACAATATGTTTTAGGTGATGAATTGTTTTTAAATGCAATGAAACATTATTTCGGAACTTGGAAAATAGCTCATCCTTACAATGAAGATTTCAGAGATGCAATTATTCAATACACAAAAGTAGATTTAAACTGGTTTTTTGACCAATGGTTAGACACAGATAAAAGAATTGATTACTCTGTAAATGGAGTGAAAAGTATAGGAGATGACAAATACGAAATCACTTTTAGCAGAAATAGCAGAATGCAAATGCCAATTGATTTTAGTGTAAAATCGAAAAAAGGAATGATTACAAATTATCATATCCCGAACAATTGGTTTGTAAAGAAAACAGATGCTACGGTATTACCAAAATGGCACGGTTGGGATTTAATGCACCAAACCTACACTGCAACTTTAATAATTAAAGATGGCATAGAAAATGTGATAATTGACCCAACAAACAGATTGGCAGATGCTTATATGCCAGATAATAGTTGGAAAAACAACATTACTTATTCATTCAATGATCATCTTTGGAAATATTCTGATTGGAAAAATTATGAAGTAAAATATCAACCAAACTTATGGTACAATTCCTATGATGGAGTGAAATTAGGATTAAATATTTCTGGTGGGCACATGAATCACCATCATTTATTTGATGCTACTGTTTGGATGAATACTGGTGTAATGCAAGACCAAACATTAGAAAATTACAGTGACTATGATCCTATCTCCTTTAGACTTAATTACAATACCAATTTGGATAAGATTAGTTTGAATACTAGAATAATTGCAAAAAGTGAATTTCTGGCAGGACTTTACACCAATAAATTCACAGTAAATAAATCTGGAAGTAAACGACATAATAAAATTACAGTTGATTTCTTATCATTATACAGAACTGGAAATGGGAATTATCTACTGTATCCAAATCAGTGGCAATCAAATAAACTAAATAACAGAATTGATGTTAATTTAGAACACAACTACAAATACAGTTATGGTTCGGGGAAAATAAATTTGATATTTGAAAATTCAGCAATTGGCTCGGATTACAATTACAATAAAATTATTTTATCTGCAGTAAATAAAAACAAAGCAGGGAAATTGAAAGTAAATACCAGAACTTATTTACAAATTGGGTCTGGAGATAATTGGGCAGAGGAAAGTAAATTAAATCTTGCAGGAGCAAACAATGAAGAATTAATGGATAGTAAGTTTACTAGATCGGTTGGAATGATTACAAGGGATTATACAGGATTTGGAGAATCATTAAATAACTTTCATTCAGCAGGAGGATTAAACCTTAGAGGATATTCAGGGTATATTGCTCCTGAATTTGATGAAAATGGCAACATAATATCGGAAAACTACAATGGTACTAGTGGTGCGGCTTTTAATACTGAAATTGATTTCTCATCTTATCTACCTTATAATTTAAGAAGAAAAAATATTAATGCTTATCTGTTTGCAGATGCAGGAATTATTAGTAGTGAAAAGATAAGTAGAAACAATTATAAAGATGCATTTACAGATGTAAGAGCAGATGCTGGAATTGGATTTACTTACACTCACAAAAATTGGGGTCCATTAGAAACCATCAATCCACTTGTAATCAGATTGGATTTGCCACTATTTTTAAACCGACCAATCTCTGATGAAGAGTACTTACAAATGAGATGGATAGTTGGAATAGGAAAAACATTCTAAATGAAAAAAATAATAGTAACAGGAGGAGCAGGATATATTGGTTCTCACACTGTTGTGGAACTATATAAGTCTGGATTCACTCCTATTATTATTGATAATCTTTGTAATTCATCCATTAAAAATATTGAAGGAATATCTAAAGTTTTAAGACAAGAAATAAAATGGCACAATGTAGATTGCACCAATCAAAAATCAATTGATCTAGTTTTTGAGAAAGAAAAAAATATAGAAGGAGTAATTCATTTTGCAGCCTATAAATCGGTTGAGGAATCAGTAAAAGAACCTCAAAAATACCATGAAAATAATATTGGATCCTTAGAAGTAATTTTGGAAAGCATGAGAAAAAATAATGTAAAAAATATTATTTTCTCCTCTTCTTGTACCGTTTATGGAAGTCCGGATATTTTACCCGTAACAGAAGATACTCCTTTCAAAAAAGCAGAATCTCCTTATGGAGAAACAAAACAACTTTGCGAGAAATTATTAGAAAAGGATAGTTGTAATAGTATATCATTAAGATACTTTAACCCTATCGGTTCTCATTCTTCCTCCTTAATTGGAGATTGCTCTACAGACAAACCAACAAATTTGGTGCCAATACTAACAGAAGTAGCTATTGGAAAAAGAGAACAAATAACAGTGTTTGGATATGATTACAATACCCCTGACGGAAGTTGTATCCGAGATTATATTCATGTGGTAGATTTGGCTAATTCCCATGTAAAAGCTCTAAACTATTTAATAGAAAATTCAGGGAAACATGCTTTTAATGTTGGGACAGGTATTGGCATAAGTGTATTAGAAGCAATACAATCTTTTGAACAGGCAAATAATCTGAAAATAAACTACAAAGTTGGAGAAAGAAGAGATGGAGATATTGAACAAATATTTTCTGACGGAACACAAATAAAAGAGAAATTGAATTGGGAAGCAAATCAAACTTTAAAACAAGCCATGATAGACGCTTGGAATTGGGAGAAAACTAAATAATAAAAGATGTTATTTAATTCAATAGAGTTTGGTATATTTTTACCTTCTATATTTATCATTTATTGGTTTGTTACAAAAAAAATACAACATCAGAATATTTTAATTTTACTGTCAAGCTATCTATTTTACGGGTGGTGGGATTGGAGATTTCTAGGATTAATCTTTTTTAGTACGATAATTGACTTTCTTATTGGTAAAAGTTTAGAAAAGGAAAAAGGAGTAGTAACCAGAAAATGTTTATTATGGAGCAGTGTATTAATGAATATTGGATTTTTAGGTTTCTTTAAATATTACAACTTCTTTATCGATAATTTCATTTATGCTTTTTCAACAGTTGGGATTGAATTAAGTTACCAATCACTTAATATTATTTTACCAGTTGGAATTAGCTTCTATACATTTCAAACACTAAGTTATACTATTGATATTTACAAGAGAAAACTAAAACCAACAACAGACTTTATCACTTTTGCAGCCTTTGTCAGTTTCTTCCCTCAATTAGTAGCGGGTCCTATTGAAAGGGCTTCTAATCTATTACCTCAATTCAAAAAGAATAGAATATTTGATTACAATCAAGCAACTGATGGAATGAGACAAATCCTTTGGGGATTTTTCAAGAAAATTGTAATTGCTGATAATTGTGCAGAATATGCCAATTTGATTTTTAATAACTCTGCTGACTATGGAGGAAGTACATTAGTGATTGGCTCTATATTTTTTACATTTCAAATATATGGTGATTTCTCAGGATATTCTGATATAGCAATTGGGACTGCTAAATTATTTGGTTTTAATCTAATGCAAAATTTCTCTTTCCCTTATTTCTCAAGAGATATTGCAGAATTCTGGAGAAGATGGCACATCTCGCTATCAACATGGTTTAGAGATTATTTATACATACCCTTAGGAGGAAGCAGGGGTTCAAATTATCATAAAATTAGAAATGTGTTTATTGTATTTTTAGTAAGTGGATTTTGGCATGGAGCAAATTGGACCTTTATATTTTGGGGAGGACTAAATGCAATTTATTTTATCCCGATAATGTTAATGAATAGAAACAGATCAAACCTTGATACAATAGCTCATAATAAATTATTTCCGAATACTAACGAGTTTTTTTCTATGTTACTTACATTTGGTCTTACAGTTTTTGCATGGATATTTTTTCGATCAGAAGATCTGAATCATGCGTTTAATTATATTGGCACTATTTTCTCAAATACATTATTTACAATACCTGAAATTAAATTAGAAATTAAATTAGTTGTTATATTTTTATGGATTTTATTCTTTTTAATTATAGAATGGTTTGGGAGAGAATCTAAATATGCAATTGAATATTTCATGAAAAAATGGAAATGGCATTATAGGTATCTATTTTATTATGTAATATTAATTACAATAATTTTCTTCTCTGGTAAAAATGAAGAATTTATATATTTTCAATTTTAATTTATGAAGAAATTTTTAAAAAACATAGGTTTCTTTTTAGTCGGTCTGATAGCTATATTTATTTTTAATATAGGTGTAAACTATTTAATAATTAAAAATTCTGATATTAAACTCAATACATATGAGATATTAATTATTGGAGATTCACATACAATGAGAGCGGTTAATCCTTCTTTATTGAAAAATGCACAAAACATATGTCAGACCGCAGAACCCTATGTAATTACATATTGGAAATTAAAAGCAGTAATAAATGAAATAAAACCTGATACAGTTTTAATTGGGTTTGCTCCACATAACATCTCTGATTTTAATGATTTAAAGTTTTCTGACAAGAAATGGAGTCATGAAATGTTTGAGAGATCGTACTTAATTCAAGATTTTCGGTCTTTGCCTGATATTTCTATTGATTACAATAGTTATTATACATTTCTTTTCAAGAAGTTTTGTTTATTTCCAAGAATGAATCATATCTATTATATAGGAGGTTACAACAGTTCGAATAAATCAAATATTTCAAATGTCAAAAGTACTATTAAAAGACATTTCTGCTTTAATGATAAACCATCAAATGTTTCACAGACTTCAATAATCTACTTAGATTCTATAATTAATTTGTGTATTTCA
>JABGSE010000097.1 GCA_018647945.1 Flavobacteriales bacterium
GAAGTAAGTTACGATTTGAAGAAATTTATGGAACAATTTGCACTAGTTTTTAATAAGTAAAGTTATCAGTGTATTCTGTTTTATTTCCCATTCTGTCTTTTACCACAACTGTAAGTGTGTGTTTTCCTTTTTCAAAATCAGATGGTATTTTATAAGTCAACAGATTTTTTTTGTAATTATATTCCATCAAAATCCATTTTCCGTTAATTTCACCTCTATAAAATGAAATTCCGCTTCCCTTGTCTTCAATTGTGCATTTAATTGTTGTTTGTGAAGAGATATTTTTTCCATCTTTCACATTGATTCCTAAGATAATAGGATTTACAGTATCGCTAATAATTGTAAAATTTCCAAACTCTCTAACTTTTGCAGATAGAAAACTCCCTCTCCAACTATTTCCTTTATAAGTAAATGTTCCATTGTCGTTTACTTTTGCAATATATACTTTGTCAGTTATGTTTTTAGCAATTTTTTCTTTAATGGAGAGTACATAATTTTTATGAATAGGAATAGATGAACTCATAAAATTGTGAATTTCTGAGAGTGTATTGTCTGTTTTTATTCCTACCGAATAATGAACATTACAATCTTCATACAAGCTGTATTTTTCCAAATGAGCTTCAAATTTTAAGTTTTTGTATACATTGGCCTGATTATATAAAAATCTATCACCACTATCTTCTGTTTCAAATTCTGGGGATGTAGATTGAGATTGAACCTCAAAATTCACTTCAGATTTATTCCCCTCAAAATCCTCTACTTCAAATCGTATTTTATGGGTTAAACTATCGATAAAATTAAAGATTCCATCATTTACATTTGTTTTGTAATTGGACAGTTTGTTGTAAGGAAGATTGAAACACCTGTTGTATTTTGTTTTACTTTCCGTGTATTCTGAATAATCAATATGTGCGTTCAAAAATCTCTTTTCCGAAAAACTGAGTTCATCTGCCAGAAAGTGGTGAATTAAATTATTGTCAATAAAAAGTTTGATGGAATACACTCCATTTTTGTTGTATGCTCCGTTTAGTTTATCGTAAGTTGAAATTGAAAATGAGATATCTCCATTTACTTTTATGATCTGTTTTGAGTTTACAGAATAGTTATTTCCTTTTTTTGTGAGGGAGTATTTTACTGATTCATTCTTGTTATTTACGGAAGAGTTTTGGTGTGGATAAATTTTAATCCCAACAATTGTTGGTTGTATATTGTCAGTTACATCAAAGTTAAATTGCAGCGGATTTATTGGGTGTTCCGATTTTGTATTTCTAATTTCAAAATGTAAATGAGCTCCTCCGCTACCTCCAGTATTTCCTGAAAGCGCAATAACTTCTCCTCTTTTTATTGGAAACTTTTCTTTAGATGGAAAAAGTTGAATTTCAAAGTTTTCCTTTTTGTATTGTTGTTCGTTTACATACTTTTCAATTTCTTTGTTAAACTCTTTTAAATGAGCGTAAACTGAGGTATTTCCATCAGGGTGTGTTATGTAGATTGCTTTTCCGTATCCCCAAGTAGAAACCTTAATTCTACTAACATACCCATCTGCGATAGAGAATACCTTTTGTCCTTCAACTCCTTCCGTTTTTATATCAATTCCAGTATGAAAATGAGATCCTCTCAATTCACCAAATGTTCCGGAAAGTAAAAGTTCAAAATTAAGAGGACTATGGTAATTTGTTTGAGAAAAAATTGAGAGAGAAATCAGAGAAAAAGAAAGTAAAAAGAGTTGTTTCATTTTGAGTTTTTAAAATAGTTAGCAAATATAACATCAAAAAAAATAAAAAATTGCTGGAAAACTCCTAAGTTTGTAACAACAAAATGATATGAAAAAAATTGTAGATAATATTGAAGGAAAAGTAAATAAAATTATATCTTTGTACAAATCCGCTTCAGATAAAAATGAGTTACTTTTAAGTGAGAAATCTCATATGAAAAAGTTGATTTCTGAAAAGGATAAAGAAATAAAAAAGTTAGAAGAAAAAATAAAATTACTGAGAATTACAAAGTCAGTAAACTCAGAAGAATCGGAAAATATAAAAGAAAGCCGAAAGAAAATAAATGAATATGTGCGGGAGATAGACAAATGTGTTGCACTTTTGAACAAGTAGTAAAAATAAACAGTTTTTAAATAAAATGGATAAATTATCAATAAAATTAAACATAGCAAATAGGGTTTATCCAATGAAAATAAATCGTGATGCTGAAGAAAATATTCGGAAATCAGTAAAAAAAATTGAGGAACGAATTAAGTTTTACGAAAAAAATTATGCCATAAAGGACAAGCAGGATTTACTTGCAATGTGCTTGATAGAAGTGGCTACAAAATTAGAATCTGTCAGTGATAATGCTAGTAAAGATAACAAGGATATTGAAATCAAATTAGCAAATATCGAATCTGCTTTGTCAGAAATAATATAGTTCTTTTACATAAAAATTAATTACCCGCATTAATTAAAATTGTTAAACTCAACAGTTAAAAAATTAGAGTCTGACTCAATTTGTTGAAAACAGGCCTCAACCGCAAGGTTTCTCTTTTGGAGGACAGTGGACTTTTGAGATAAGTTGGCAGCTTTATCCGTATTTATATGGAGTTTAACAGAATTAATGTGGGTTTTTTATTAACTAATTAAAAACAAATAAATGGAACCAATTACAATAATAATCGGGATTGTTGCCCTTATTTTAGGAGGAGTAATTTCGTTTGTGATACTAAAAAGTACAGATGCTGCTAAAGGTAAAAGTATAGTTGAAGATGCCGAAAAAGAAGCAGAAAGAATAAAAAAAGATAAATTACTTCAGGCAAAAGAAAAGTTTATTGAATTAAAATCTCAACACGAAAAATCGATAAACGAAAAAAATAGAGAATTCAACAAATCTCAGTCTAGGGTAAAGGAAAAGGAAACAAAACTAAACCAACGACTTGGAGAAATGAACAGAAAGGACAAAGATCTTTCTGATTTAAAGTCAACACTTGAAAAACAAAAAGATGTTTTATCTAAAAAGCAAGAAGATTTAGATGAAAATAAAAAGAAACAAGTTCAGCAGTTAGAGGTTATTTCTCAACTTTCGGCAGAAGATGCAAAAAATCAATTGATTGAAACCCTTCAAGATGAGGCAAAAACAGAAGCTCTTTCTATTATACAAAACACTATTGAGGAAGCGAAATTAACTGCAAATCAGGAAGCGAAAAAGATTGTAATACAAACAATACAACGGACCGCTACCGAACATGCAATTGAAAATGCTGTATCGGTTTTTAATATTGAATCAGATGATATAAAAGGGAGAATTATTGGTAGAGAAGGTAGAAATATTCGTGCCTTTGAAGATGCAACTGGTGTAGATGTTATTGTGGACGATACTCCAGAAGCAATTATCCTTTCTTGTTTTGATTCTGTTAGGAGAGAGATTGCTCGTCTTTCACTTCATAAATTGGTAACTGATGGAAGAATACATCCTGCCAGAATTGAAGAAGTGGTGCAAAAAACTACTAAGGATATTTCGGATGAGATTATTGAAATTGGCAAGAAAACAACTATCGATTTGGGTATTCATGGACTTCATCCAGAATTGATTAAAATGGTTGGAAGAATGAGATACCGTTCATCTTACGGACAAAATTTATTGCAACATTCAAGAGAAACGGCAAACCTTTGCGCTACTATGGCGGCGGAATTAGGATTGGATACAAAAGCAGCCAAACGAGCTGGACTTTTACACGATATTGGGAAAGTGCCAGAAGACAATGCTGAAACTCCACACGCAATTTTAGGAATGCAATTGGCTGAGAAATATGGAGAAAATCCTGAGGTATGCAATGCAATTGGTGCTCATCATGATGAGGTAGAAATGACTTCTTTAATCTCTCCACTTATACAAGTGTGTGATGCGGTTTCCGGAGCAAGGCCAGGTGCCAGACGACAAATTTTGGACTCCTATATCAGCAGGATTAAGGAATTAGAAGATACTGCACTTACTTTCCCTGGGGTAGTAAAATCGTATGCGATACAAGCGGGTAGAGAGTTGAGAGTAGTGGTAGAAAGCGAAAAAGTTTCTGATGCGGACGCAAACACATTATCTTTCCAGATTTCAGAAAAAATACAAAATGACATGACCTATCCGGGACAAGTAAAGGTTACTGTTATCAGAGAAACTAGGGCGATATCATACGCCAAGTAAATTGTTGTTTTTTAATTATTAATTAAGAAGGTCCTTTTGAGAAATCATTGGAATTTTTTTGTATATTTACATCCTAAAACTATCAATCATGATTAAAAAATTACTTACACTTTTATTTTGCGTTCCATTATTGGGATACACACAAACAAGTCATACAATTATAACTTCTGGTTTATCATTTACTCCAGATACATTAAACTGTAATGTTGGAGATTCAATAACTTTTGTATTAGGATCAAACCATAATGCTATGGAAGTAGATCAATCTACTTTTAATAGTGGAGGTACAACATCTAATGGTGGATTTAATGTTGGGTTTGGACAAACTCAAACTATAGTAATTGCTAATGATCAAAGCTATTATTATGTATGTCAGCCACATGTAAATTATGGAATGAAAGGGGTTATCATTGCAAATTCTATTACTGTTTATGGATGTACAGATTCTACAGCACTTAACTATGATGCAAATGCCAATATTGATGATGGTTCATGCGCATACCCTGCTTGTACAGATTCTATAACTATATCAATAACTACAGATAATTACCCAGAAGAAACTTCATGGGCACTTACGAGTCAAAGTAATGGGATTATTGCAAGTATTAATCCAGGAGATTTAGATTCAAATCAGACTACTTATAATTGGAATGTTTGTATAAATGCTAATGAATGTTATGATTTTACAATTTATGATTCATATGGAGATGGACTTTCAGCTCCTTTTGGAGTAGGTTCATATTCATTAACATATGAAGGAGCAGTGGTTGCTAGCGGGGGAACTTTCGGTTCTTCAGAGACTACCACTAATGTTAATTGTATTACTGTTGTAAATGGCTGTACAGACTCTACTGCTTGTAATTATGACCCATTAGCTACTATAGATGATGGTTCATGTTTAACAGCTTACGGTTGTATGGACGTTACTGCATTTAACTATGATCCTTTAGCTACTTGTATGGATTCTACTGCTTGTGTAGCATTCCTCTATGGTTGTACTGATTCATTAGCGGTTAACTACTACTCAGCAGCTAACGCTGATGATGGTAGTTGTACTTATCAAATGACATATGTACCAGATGATAATTTTGAACTAAAATTAATTGCATTAGGCCATGACTCCGGACCTTTAGATGACTCTGTACTTACATCAAATATAAATACAATAACTATTTTAGATGTCTCATATACCACCGGTTGGCCTATTCATGATATGACTGGAATTGAAGATTTTACTGCTTTAGTACGCTTGTATTGTAATAACAATCATATTGATGAATTTAACACTACTACTAGCATGGACTTAAGTGGTTTAACTAATTTAACTCATTTAAGATGTCAGTGGAATTTCCTATATAGCCTTGATGTAAGTCAAAATACTGCGTTAATTGATTTGGATTGTGGAGGTAATGATCTTACAAGCCTTGATGTAAGTCAAAATACTGCTTTAATTGAGTTAGGGGTATATGGTAATGATCTTACAAGTCTTGATGTGTCCAATAACACCGCTTTAACAGGCTTGTGGTGTCCTTTTAATTATTTAACAAGTGTTGATGTAAGTAATCATACTAGTCTAACTACTTTAGTGTGTAATAATAATGATTTCCTTACAAGTGTTGATATGAGAAATGGGAATAATACAAATCTTGTGTATTTCAATGCCAATAACAACCTAGCTCTATCTTGTATAGATGTAGATGATCCATTTTGGATGTATACTTATTTCTCTAATAGTATTAATGGATCTACTTCATTTAGCGGAAGTTGTTCTGGGCTTGGATGTATGGATCCAATGGCTTGTAATTATAATTCTTATGCAACTACTGATGATGGTTCTTGTCAATTACCTGATGGCTGTACAGATCCAATGGCTTGTAATTATGATTCTGAAGCTCTTTGTGATGATGGTTCTTGTGGTTATATTAGTGGTTGTACAGACCCAACAGCATGTAATTATGATGCGCTAGCAACTTGTGATGATGGATCATGTTCTGGTTTATTTGGCTGCACAGATCCAACAGCATGTAATTATGACGCTTTAGCAACTTGTGATGATGGCTCATGTGGTTATATTAGTGGCTGTACAGATCCTACAGCATGTAATTATGACGCTTTAGCAACTTGTGATGATGGCTCTTGTGCTGGTTTGCTTGGCTGTACAGATTCATCTGCAGTAAACTACGACCCATTATCTTCATGTGATGATGGTAGTTGCTTCCAATGTGATTTATCTTATTCAATTATCTCTGCATCTCCAAGTACCCCTTCTTCATGTGATGGATGGTTATCTACTTCTATGGTGCAAACATCTTATCTTCCTGTTACATATTTATGGAGTACAGGCTCTACACAATCCTATATTTTAAATCTTTGTTCAGGAGTATATACCGTAACAGTAACTGATGCTGTTGGATGTTCTATTGATACTACAATAAATGTTGGTAATGTTGTATTAGGTTGTACAGATATGACAGCTTGTAATTATGACCCATTAGCTACTATAGATGATGGTTCATGTTTAACAGCTTACGGTTGTATGGACGTTACTGCATTTAACTATGATCCTTTAGCTACTTGTATGGATTCTACTGTTTGTGTAGCATTCCTCTATGGTTGTACTGATTCATTAGCGGTTAACTACTACTCAGCAGCTAACGCTGATGATGGTTCTTGTTCATATTCTGGTTGTACAGATCCTTTAGCAACTAACTATGACCCGAATGCATCTATTGATGATGGAAGTTGTACTTATCCATCTGTATGTGGTAATCCACTTCCAACAGGTATCTATGTTGATGAGATTATTCAGATTCAAGCTAAAATTCACTGGGATAATATGAGTAATGCTACATGTATGGCTCTTAAATATCACATTCAATTTAGAGAGCTTGGAACAACAACATGGAGTTGGAGAATAGCTCAAGATGCTGGTTTATGTAACCAAAGTTTAGTTACTACTGAGAAGGTAATGTACGGATTAACTGCAA
>JABGSE010000098.1 GCA_018647945.1 Flavobacteriales bacterium
AGGAGAAGCTAGAATGAAATTTAGGGTAAGTAGAAGAGAAATCGGACACGGAAACTTAGCACAAAGAGCTTTAAAGAAAATGATTCCTGCAGATAATCCTTATACAGTAAGAATTGTTTCTGACATTTTAGAATCAAATGGATCGTCCTCAATGGCAACTGTTTGCGCTGGTACTTTAGCACTTATGGATGCTGGTATAAAGATTGAAAAACCAGTATCAGGAATAGCTATGGGATTAATCTCTGATGAAAAGGACCCAAATAACTATGCTGTACTTTCTGATATTTTAGGTGATGAAGATCATTTAGGAGATATGGACTTTAAAGTTTGTGGTACTACTGATGGTATTACTGCCTGTCAAATGGATATTAAAGTTCAAGGACTGTCTTACGACATTTTAGAACAAGCACTAAACCAAGCAAGAGATGGTAGATTACATATTTTAGAGAAAATAACAGATGTTTTAGATACTCCAAGGGTAGAATTGAAACCTCAAACTCCTAAAATTGTTATTTTAGAAGTGCCTAAATCTGCAATTGGTGGAATTATTGGTCCTGGAGGAAAAGTAATTCAAGAATTACAAGCAAAAACTGAAACTACTATTTCAATTGAAGAAATTGATGAAAAAGGTAGAGTGGAAATTTTAGGAACAGATCAAGATGGTATTGATGATGCTGTTGCAAAAATTAAGTCTATTGCTTTTGTTCCGGAAGAAGGAAAAATATATAAAGGAAAAGTAAAATCTATTATGCCTTATGGTGCATTTATAGGAATTGCTCCAAACACTGATGGTTTACTTCATGTTTCTGAAATTTCTTGGGAAAGAGTAGAAAACGTAGAGGAAGTATTGAAAGAAGGACAAGAAATTGAGGTTAAATTAATTGCTATTGACCCTAAGTCTGGGAAATTAAAACTATCTAGAAAAGTATTACTTCCAAAACCTGAAAAGAAAAATTCATAATTAATTTGGAATTGTTGTAACCTTTTTATTTTACTATCGTAAAAGACAGAGGTTAAACAATAATAAGAATTAAAATTAAATTTAGATGAGACAACTAAAAATCACAAAACAAGTAACCAATAGGGAAACCCCTTCATTGGACAAATACTTACAAGAAATTGCGAAAGTAGACCTAATTACCCCTGAAGAAGAAGTAGAATTAGCACAAAGGATAAAAGCAGGAGATAAATTAGCTTTAGAAAAACTTACTCAAGCAAACTTAAGATTTGTGGTTTCAGTTTCTAAACAATATCAAAACCAAGGTCTTTCCCTTCCTGATTTAATTAATGAAGGAAATTTAGGGCTTATTAAAGCAGCACAAAGGTTTGATGAAACCAGAGGATTTAAGTTTATTTCTTATGCCGTATGGTGGATTCGTCAATCTATATTGCAAGCACTTGCTGAACAATCAAGAATTGTTCGTCTTCCTTTAAATAAGATTGGATCGATTAATAAGATTAATAAAGCGTTTGCTGAATTAGAACAGAAATATGAAAGACCTCCAACTCCTGAAGAAATTTCTGAATTAACAGAATTATCTTTAACTGAGGTTCAGGAATCTTTAAAAAATACAGGAAGACATGTGTCAATGGACACACCTCTAATTGATGGAGAGGATAGTACTATGTATGATGTTTTAAAATCTGATGAAAGCCCTAGTCCAGACCAAGAGTTAATGTTAGAATCTTTAAGAAAAGAAATCAGAAGAGCATTGGATACTTTAACTCCAAGAGAGGCGGATGTATTATCTTCTTATTTTGGATTAAGCGGAGGTCATGCAATGACTTTGGAAGAAATTGGAGAAAAATTTGATTTAACAAGAGAAAGAGTAAGACAAATAAAAGAGAAAGCAGTCAGAAGATTGAAACACACTTCTAGAAGTAAAATCTTAAAAACTTATTTAGGATAAAAAATTGAAAGAGGAGTTTTACTCCTCTTTTTTTATGCTTAAATTTGCCAAAAAATAAATTAAATGAGCGTAATAATTGCCCCTTCCATTTTAGCAGCCGATTTTGGAAATCTACAAAGAGATTGCGAAATGGTAAATAATAGTAAAGCAGACTGGTTTCATATTGATGTAATGGATGGTCATTTTGTGCCAAATATATCATATGGAATGCCAGTAATTCAGGCTATAAAAAAACATGCAACAAAACCCCTAGATGTCCATCTAATGATAGAGAAACCAGAACGCTATATCGAGGAGTTTGCAAAAGTTGGCGCAGATATAATTACTGTACATTACGAATCAACAATACATTTACATAGGACACTTACTCAGATTAAAGATTCGGGATGTAAAGCTGGTGTAGTTTTAAACTTAACGACTCCAGTGAGTGTATTAGAAGATATTTTACCTCAATGTTATATGGTTCTATTAATGTCAATAAATCCTGGATTTGGAGGGCAAAAGTTTGAAAAAATGACTTATAAAAAAGTAAGAAAACTTAGACAGATGGCAAATAATCAAGGTTTAAATACTCATATTGAAATTGATGGTGGGGTAACTTCTGCTAATGCAAGAAAATTAATAGATGCAGGTGCTGATGTATTAGTTGCAGGTAGTTTTGTTTTCAAATCAGAAAACCCAACACAAACAATTGAAGATTTAAAAAACTGCTAATTCCCTTCTAAATAATCTCTTAAGTATTCAAACTCTGAAGTTAAATCTCCATCCTTACAGATAGTAGCTCTTTCAATAATTTTATCAGAATCAACACCCAATAAACAAGGAAGAATTTTATCAATAAATACTGTACCAAAATCCTCAGAAGCATCTTTAGGAAGTTCGCATGGTAAATTATCAACCGCCATTACTGCTACTACCCCATCTTTAATAAATTCATCTTCTGACTCTGTAATGGGATTGTAACCATAAATAGGGTTTTCAATAGTAGAAGGTCTGATAGTAGAAGCGACAGGACCATCAATATCACAGGAAATATCCGCAACAACTTTTATGTTAAAATCATCAGACTTAGCATCTTCTCTTGTAAAAAGATAAGGAGATCCAACTCCAAAAAAGTGTCCTGCAATAAAAATATCAGAATGCTTTGTATATTTCATAAAAGAAGACTTATATTTTTCTGGGTGATTGTAAAAATCATATTTATCAGAAGGAGATCCATCTTTTCTTACGTTATAATCCATGGTGTCCAATCTGCAAAAAACTGCTTCAGTAAATATTTTACTGATAAAATCTTCTTTTGAAACTTCTTTAATATTAGCTGAGTTAAGAATTTCTAAAGATCCATTTGCGACCCTCCCTTTTCCTGTAAGGATAATTTTTTCATTAGAAAGTTTTATGTTTTCCAATTCTAAATCAACCTCCTTTCTACACTCACATTTATGTGCTGCTTTCAAATTGTAATTTCCAGATTTTAATCCGTAAGTTAAAAAACTATTATAAGTACCAACAATACCAGCATACCTACCAAAACCTAAAAGTCTTTTATTATCCGATCCTTTTAGAGCTTCATAATCCACCATCTGAATATTTAAATCTATCATCTTTTGGAGTAAATCTCTGTTGTAATCCTGTTTTTTTATGGTATGAGAAAAATAAAAGTACATTTTATGTGGAATTAAAGAAGATTCTGGAACCTCTTTCACCCCTAACAATACATCACAATCTGAAATATCATTTTTCACCAATACACCCATTTCTATGTATTTCTCATCAGAAAAACAACGAATACCACTATTTTGTACGAAAATTTGAACATTTTCAAAATTATCTATAATATATCTACATTGATTAGGAGAAAGAGGAACTCTCTTGTCAGGCGGATTTTTTTCTTCTTTTAATATTCCTATCTTCATTTTCTAGATTTTGTACAAAAGTAAGAAAGAGAAAAGAACTCCGCTTATATTTTTGTAATTTTGCAATATTATTATTGTTCTTAAACTTATTGGGACTGACTGGATTTGACTGCAAGATGCATTGGACTGTAAGCATGTCGAGCATTGTTTTTTGGCTCGTAAAAATCAAGATTCACATTTTTTATATGGCGAGTCTAACTACGCTTTAGCTGCCTAATTTTATAAATTAAGCTGGCTTTTGTCTCTTTTAAAGGACCTTCTGATTCCTTTAATCTTGAGGCATTATTAATTTCAGAATAGCTGATTTATTTCTTCTGTAATGATGCGAAACTTTTTGAAGATAAGAATAGGGTTTGGTTGCTAATTTCCACTTCTATTTCGAAAATTAAAATAAGACAAACATGTAGAAAGCTTTTTGATTCCTTGTTAGGACGTGGGTTCGAAACCCACCAGTTCCAC
>JABGSE010000099.1 GCA_018647945.1 Flavobacteriales bacterium
ATTCTCAAAAAACTAATGGAATTTATTTTTCAGTAGGATATCTTTTTGGAGGCGGATATTAATTAATTTAATATAATTAGATTTAATAAAAAAGGAACCATATGGTTCCTTTTTTTTATGCTTCTAGTATTTCTTTTATTATCTCACATCCTTTAATAATTTCTTCTTGAGTTATAGTAATGGGAGGAGTTATTCGGATTGCCGTTTTAGTAAATAAAAAGTAAAAAAGAATAAGTCCATTCTCTAATGCTTGTTCTACTACTTTCTGGGCTAATTTTTCATCTTCAAATTCTATAGCTAACATTAATCCCTTTCCTCTTATTGCTTTAATTTTTGGATGTTTTAAATGTGTTCGGAAAAGTTGTTCTTTCTTATCTATCTCTTGCATTAATTTGGAAGTAAGTAAATGTTCTAAACACGCCAAACTAGCAGCACAATTTATAGGATGACCTCCAAAGGTTGTAATATGTCCTAATTTTGGTTCAAAAGTTAAAAGATTCATCAGTTCCCATGAGGAGATAAATGCTCCAATAGGCATACCAGATCCCATTCCTTTTGCTATACATAAAATATCAGGAATTACATTATATTTTTCAAATCCGAAAAGAGTTCCCAATCGGCCGTAACAAGTTTGTATTTCATCAAATATTAGGAGTGATCCTGTTTCATTACATCTTTTTCTTACTTTATTTAAGAAATCATTTGTAATAGTGATGAATCCTGTTCCTCCCTGAATGAGTTCTATGACAACTGCAGCAGTTTTCTTAGTAATACTATCTAAGGAATTTTCATCATTAAATATAATCTTATTACAATGGGGTAGAAGAGGTCTGTATTTTGCTTTATGCTCTTCATTTCCCATTATACTTAAAGCTCCTTGTGTTGATCCATGATATGAATCCTTACAAGAAATAATTTCAGATCTTCCAGTTGCTCTTTTTGCTAGTTTCATAGCTCCTTCAATCGCCTCTGTTCCAGAATTTACAAAATATGTTGAACTTAAATTTTTAGGAAGATTATCAGCAAGTAGTTGGGCTAATTTATATTGTGGAGATTGAACATACTCACCATACACCATTACATGTGTGTATTTATCCAATTGTTCCTTTACTGCATTAGTAATAATAGGGTTGGAGTGTCCTAAAGTATTAGCTGAAACTCCTGCAACAAAATCCAAATATGCTTTACCATTTACATCATAAATATAGCTTCCACTTGCAGATTCTATTTCCAAACAAGAAGGAAAAGGAAAGGTTTGCGCTTGATGAAGTTTAAAGATGTCTTTTGCAGTACTCATCTTGCAAAAGTAAATAATTTAAAATGTTATACACTTTCAGTTCTTACCTTTTTCTTTTTTGATCTTTATCTTTTCCTTTTTTAATTCTACGCAGAAGTTCTTTTTTAAATTCTTCTTCTGCATGATATAAAGCTGATATTTGTTTGTTTGAAATTACCTTCTGGAATTCTTTATTGTATTTTACTTTTAAATCCAAAGTTTCTTGTTCCATCTTTAATCTTTCATCAATAATAATTCCTATTTCTTTTTCAGTTAATGAGGATCTATTTTTCCTAGCTTTGGAAAACACTTCTCTTCTCTTTTTCCTAATTGTTTTCATTTCATCTGAAAAATCATTATATACAGGCCAAAATACTTGAGCTTCCTCTGAACTTAAATCAAGTGCTTTGGTGATGAAAGCAATTTTCTGTGATTCAATTTTCTTTCTTTTTTCCTCCGATATGTTTTGTGAAAATATAAATAGTGGACAAAGCATAATGATAAATAGTGTTTTTAATTTTTTCATAATTATAAGTTTATAGTTGGTTAATAATAAGGTTGTAATCCATATTGTAATCTAATAAATAGTCAATCTCTTCTGATAATTCATCTATTTCTTCATCTTCAATATATATATATTCATATAATAAGTCATCAGAAATATCTTCCTCTAAATAGGCAATTAAATCTGTTTGTGAAAGTTCAATTTCAGAAACTGATGTAAAAGTTGATCCAGTGTCTGTAAAGAAATAGAACATTATAAGAGAAATTCCTAAAAATGGAATAGCATATTGAAAGATAGAAAGATATGATTTGTTTTCAGTTTTACAACTATCTTGAATTTCAGATTTTAATTCTGAGAAGTAATTTTCAGGCACAGAAAAAGGAGTCCTTTTCTCAAATTTTTCTATGTCTATTTTTTTGTTCATTATTGTTATGATACTGTTTATCCTAAATGGTTTAATTTTCAGATAAATATTGTTCTATTTTCTTTTTAGCGTGATGATAATTTGCCTTAAGTGCCCCAACAGAAGTTCCTAAAACTTCTGAAATTTCATCATACTTCATTTTATCAAAATATTTCATATTAAATGTAATTCTTTGTTGGGTAGGGAGAGTAAGAATGGCTTTCTGCAATTTTAATTCTATTTCATCTCCATCAAAATAATTATCTGCAGATAAGTTGTCCGATAAACGATAGGATACTGCGTCTAAAGATTCGAAATAAGTTCTTTTTTTCTTTTTCAGAAAGGACAAAGCCTCATTGGTAGCAATGGTATAAATCCAAGTAAAAATTTTAGATTCTCCTTTAAACTTATCTAAGTTTTTCCATACTTTAATAAAAGTATTTTGAGTTATATCATTTGCATCTTCATGAGAGAGGACAATTTTCCGGATGTGCCAATAGGCCCTTTCCTGATTTTGATTGACAATATGATTAAATGCCAAATTTCTTGTTTCAGGATTTTGGAACAATTCTAATAGTTTTCTGTCGGTAAAATTCCCCATTTATTTATGGGCTAAAGATACTACTTTCTGGAAATTGCTTTTTTAGCAGCCTCTACAATTTCTTTTGAAGTTAATCCGTATTTCTCCATCAATTTCATTGGAGGTCCACTTTCTCCAAAAGTATCATCAACTGCAACCATTTCCATTGGAGTAGGAATCTCTCTAGATAAAAGTTGCGCAATGCTATCGCCTAATCCTCCATTTCTTTGATGTTCTTCAGCCGTTACAACACATTTTGTTTTTCTAACTGAATTTAAGATAGCATTATTATCCAATGGTTTAATTGTATGGATATTTATTATTTCAGCAGATATTCCTTCTGAAGCTAATTCTTTTTGAGCTTCCAAGGCTTCCCATACCAAATGGCCTGTTGCAAATATACTTACATCTGTACCCCGTTCCAAATGTACTGCTTTTCCAATTTCAAATTTTTGGTCGGAAGGAGTAAAGTTTGGTACTGATGGTCGTCCAAATCTTAAATAAACAGGACCTTCATAATCGGCAATTACAATGGTAGCTGCTTTTGTTTGGTTATAATCACATGGGTTTATTACTACCATTCCTGGTAACATTTTCATCAGACCAATATCTTCCAAAGTTTGATGAGTTGCTCCATCTTCTCCAAGAGTAAGTCCAGCATGAGAGGCGCATATCTTTACATTCTTTCCAGCGTATGCAACAGATTGCCGGATTTGGTCGTAAACCCTACAAGTAGAGAAATTTGCAAATGTACCCGTAAATGGAATTTTCCCTCCAATTGTAAGTCCAGCAGCAATTCCTATCATATTAGCTTCTGCTACTCCCACTTGAAAAAAACGTTCTGGATGGTTTTTTGCAAAATCTCCCATTTTTAACGATCCTATTAAGTCAGCACAAAGCGCTACAACATTTGGGTTTGTTTTTCCTAGTTCTGTTAGTCCTGCTCCAAATCCAGATCTTGTGTCAATCATTTCCATAATTTAGTATAATTTTAATAGTTTAGTTTGTCCTGCTTTTAATGTAAATTTTTTCTCTTTGGTGAAAATATACTGTTTAGAGTTTTTGGCACGAAATATAATTTTGTAATTTCCTTGCAAAAGAAAAACAGTTTCTTTTTGTGTGTTTATATTTAGTGTGTAAACTAGTTCTAATTTATCTTCTTTTATCTGGTAAATCCCTCCATATCCTTTTGAAGGAAGTAAAATATTTACAGTAGCTGGAGTTGCAATATGATAGTTTGTAAGAAATGATTGTTTTATTTCTACATCTTCAAAATAAACTCTGGGAATTGTTAAAACTTCAATATCATAAGTTCCGACCAAATACTTTTGTTTTGTATTTGTTTCCTGAATATTTAAAGTTTGCTTTTCTCCATTTTTTCTTACAATAAACTGATAATTTTCTCGGCTATCTATTTCTATTTCCAATTCCCCTTGTGGAGTTTCTATTGGGATAATTGTGTGTTTTCCAGGCGTTAATTTAATAATTTCTGACTCAGCCGGAGGAATGGTATGAGCAATAACTTTGTAACTTAATACCGGATCAATTACCATGGTGTCAGGATTTCCTTTGTGGTTTATTGTGTGGATGTAGTTGTACTTTGAAACTCCCGTAAACTCATCATAAAAGGTCATGTTTATATTTGTTTCAGTAGGATTTCCATTGATATCCAACAAATTTACTTGAGCAGTTGTAGAATTAAGAACATGAGAGATAACCACTTGCAATACTTCTTCAAAATCTTTTTCTTTAGAAGCGTCAAAATAAGTTCCTACACAGTCAAAGGTACTTTTATAACTTTCATCCAATCCAATTCCGATAACAAAAGGTCTTAATATAACTCCTTTTCTTTGGAAAAGTCGGGAAACAGCACAGGGGTCACCATCACAGGATTCTAATCCATCAGTTATTAAAATGATAATGTTTCTTGCATTGTCATTTGGAAAATCGAAAGCCCCTTTTTCTAGGGAATTAGCAATAGGAGTAGTTCCCCTTGCTCTTATCATCTTTAATTTTGTTTTCATTCTATCAACCACCAAATTACTTTTCTGAAAATAAATTTCTAGTTTAGTGTCTGAACAATCTTGTGGAGGAACAGGTTTTTGGTGACCGTAAACTCTTAGTCCAATTTCTAAGTTCTCAATATGTTTTAGGCTGTCCAACATATTGTTCAGTAGATTTCTGGCAATGTCAATTTTTCTACCACTTTCCCATCTGGCAAGCATGGATTGTGAAGCATCAAAAATAAAAAGGATTCTGTTTACAGGGTCTTTCTGTTTTTGTGCAGTACTATTAAAATTTCCCATCATTAAAAATGATAGAAAAAGTACAAATAAAATATTTTGTTTTTTAGTAATCACCTAAAGTTTCTGCGTTTTGAGAAAGAGCATTTACTAATTGTTCATCATTTGGAGCTGATCCGTGCCATTTGTGAGTTCCCATCATGAAATCTACTCCATTTCCCATCTCAGTATGAAGTAGTATAACGATTGGTTTTCCGTTTCCAGTATTTTCTTTTGCTTTATTTAATACATCTATAACTGACTGAAAGTCGTTTCCATTTTTTTCTTCTAATACCATCCATCCAAAAGCTTCAAATTTAGCTTTCAAACTTCCCATTGGAAGAACATTTTCCAAACTACCATCAATTTGTTTTTTGTTGTAATCTACAGTAGCAATTAGGTTATCTACTTTGTTTGCTGCAGCATACATAATAGCTTCCCAGTTCTGACCTTCTTGTAACTCACCATCACCATGTAGAGTGTACACTAAATGCGAATCATTATTTATTTTTTTTGAATGAGAAGCTCCAATAGCTACAGAAAGTCCTTGTCCTAAACTACCTGAGGCCATTCTGATTCCTTCCAAACCTTCTTCTGTTGCGGGATGACCTTGTAAACGGCTGTCTATTTTTCGGAAAGTGGAAAGTTCTGATACTGGGAAGTATCCACTTCTGGCCAAAACTGAATACCAAACTGGAGAAATGTGGCCGTTCGAAAGGAAAAATAAATCTTCATTTATGGCGTCCATATTAAAGTTTGTGTCGTGTTTCATTATTTCGAAATAAAGAGAGATGAAAAACTCTGTACATCCTAAAGATCCTCCAGGGTGTCCGGAATTATTAGCATGTACCATTCGTACAATGTCTCTTCTTACTTGTGTTGCAATATCTTCTAACTTCTGAATATCAGGCATATTTTTTTATTTTTATAATGTGGCAAATATATAGGAATAGTAGTAGTATATATAGTTTTGAGATGTAAAATGAAATCATTTTTATTAACGGATTGTTGATAATTTATTTTGATATTTTAATGTAGATATTATGATTCCAAAATAGTTATATTTGCCGACCTAAAAAATATAATTTATGGCATTACAATGTGGTATTGTTGGTTTACCAAATGTAGGAAAATCAACCCTTTTTAATTGTTTATCCAAGGCAAAGGCGCGATCTGCTAATTATCCCTTTTGTACTATAGAACCAAATATTGGGGTTATTACAGTTCCGGATGAAAGAATAGACCGTTTGGCTGAGTTAGTGAATCCTGAAAAAGTACAGCCAACTACTGTAGAAATTGTAGATATTGCAGGACTAGTAAAAGGTGCAAGTAAAGGAGAAGGTTTGGGAAATAAATTCCTTGCTAATATTCGTGAAACCAATGCGATTATTCATGTTATTAGATGTTTTGAAGATGATAATATTATTCATGTTGATGGAAGTGTAAATCCAGTACGTGATAAAGAAACAATTGATTTTGAATTGCAAATAAAAGATTTGGAAGTAATTGAAAAGAAGAAAGAGAAACACATCAAGATTGCAAAATCAGGAAATAAGGACGCTCAGAAAATTGTTGCAAGTTTAGAAAAATATATCACTCATTTGGAAAGCGGTCAGTCTGCAAGGTCGTTAGATGTAACAGAGTGTGATTTGGAATCCGTTTTCGATTTACAGTTATTAACTGCAAAGCCAATATTATATGTTTGTAATGTAGATGAAAGCACAATGAAATATGGAAACAAACATGTAGATGCAGTAAGGGAAGCCGTAAAAGATGAAGATGCGGAAATATTACTAATTGCAACTGCAATAGAATCAGAAATAGCAGAGTTGGAAGATTTTGAAGAACAACAAATGTTTTTAGAAGAAATGGGATTAGAAAAACCTGGGGTTCACCATTTGATAAAAGCAACATATAGATTATTAAATCTGCAAACTTATTTCACTGCAGGTGTACAAGAGGTTAGGGCTTGGACCATTACCAAAGGGATGAAAGCTCCTCAAGCAGCTGGGGTTATTCATACCGATTTTGAAAAAGGTTTTATCCGTGCAGAAGTTATTTCTTACAATGATTTTTCTACTTTGGAATCGGAAATTTCATGTAAAGAAGCAGGTAAAATGAAGGTTCAAGGTAAGGACTATATTGTTGAAGATGGAGATGTAATGCATTTCCTTTTCAATGTGTAGTTAATAACATTGTTGAAAACCTAATCAGATTTTCTACTTTAAAATTTTACAGATTTTTATATTTGCTATTCTATCTGAAAACGGTAGAAATAATTATTAAAAATTTTAAATGTCAGCAGAAGAATATACGGAAGATAGTATACGTTCCTTAGATTGGAAAGATCATATTCGCCTCCGTCCTGGGATGTATATTGGAAAGATGGGAAATGGTAAATCTCCTGATGATGGAATATACATATTGATAAAAGAAGTGATTGATAACTCCATAGATGAGTACGTAATGGGGAATGGCAAAACCATTGAGGTCTCCGTAAAAAATAACAAAGTATCTGTCAGAGATTTTGGTAGAGGAATTCCACTTGGGAAAGTAATTGATTGCGTTTCCAAAATAAATACGGGAGCAAAATACGATTCTAAAGTATTTAAAAAAACTGTAGGGTTAAATGGGGTAGGGACAAAAGCGGCAAATGCACTTTCATCTTATTTTTGTATTCGTTCAATTCGAGATGGAAAAAGTAAATTTGTAGAGTTTGATCAAGGAAATATTATAAATGATGAGCCAATACAAGAAAATACATCCAGAAAAGGAACAAGAGTAACATTTGTTCCTGATGAAGAGTTATTTGGAAAATATACTTTCTTGAATGAGTATATTGAAAAAATGATGTGGAATTATTGTTATTTGAATACAGGATTAACAATACTTTATAATGGTGAAAAATTCTATTCTGAAAAAGGATTATACGATTTACTTGATCAGAACACTGAAGCTGAAATGTTGTATCCAATTATTCATTTGAAGGGAGAGGATATTGAGGTTGCAATAACACATTGTAAAAACCAATATTCCGAGCAATACTATTCTTTTGTAAACGGACAACACACTGTTCAGGGAGGTACTCATCAATCTGCATTTCGTGAAGCAATTGTAAAAACAATAAGGGAATATTTCGGAAAGAATTATGAGGCGTCAGATGTAAGACAAGCGGTAAATGCAGCTATCAGTATTAAAGTTATTGAGCCAATATTTGAGTCTCAAACCAAAACAAAATTGGGTTCTACCGAAATGGAACCGGAAGGAGTCTCTGTTCGTGGTTTTATCAACGATTTCCTGAAAACTGAACTGGATAATTATTTACACAGAAATACGGATGTAGCAGAAATAATTCAAAAGAAGATTCAGCAAGCTGAATATGAGAGAAAAGCAATGGCAGGGGTGAAGAAACTTGCTAAGGAAAGAGCTAAGAAAGCCAATCTTCATAATAAAAAATTAAGGGATTGCAGAATTCATTATAACGACCAGAAAAAAGAAGAAAGAACCGAAACTACAATTTTTATAACTGAAGGAGATTCAGCATCAGGATCTATTACGAAAACCAGAGATATTAAAACTCAAGCTGTTTTTTCATTAAGAGGGAAGCCTTTAAATTCTTTCGGATTGAGTAAGAAAGTGGTGTACGAAAATGAAGAGTTTAACCTTTTACAATCAGCCTTAAATATTGAACAAGGAATTGATGAATTAAGGTACAATAAAATAGTAATTGCAACAGATGCGGATGTAGATGGTATGCACATTCGTTTGTTGCTGATTACATTCTTTTTGCAGTTTTTCCCGGAATTAGTAAAAGAAGGACATGTATATGTTTTGGAAACTCCATTGTTTAGAGTACGTAATAAAAAAGAAACCTTCTATTGTTATTCGGATAAAGAAAGAAAAGAGGCTAAAGAAAAAGTAGGGAAGAACCCGGAAATAACTAGGTTTAAGGGGTTGGGTGAAATATCTCCAAATGAGTTTAAACATTTTATAGGAAAGGATATAAGGTTGGAACCAGTAATTTTAGGTAAAGAATCCAAAATACAAGAAATATTAACTTTCTTTATGGGTAAAAATACTCCAGAAAGACAAAAGTTTATAATTAATAACTTGAGAGTAGAAGAGGAAGTAGAAAGATAATGGAATCAATTAGATTAAGTAATAGAAAGAAAGCATATTTACTTACCATTTTGGTAGTTGTATTTTTGGTAATTATAATGTTTTTACCAGCTATATTAATTTATTACTTTGAATATAGTCAAATAAGCAAGAATTTAACAAAGTTTAGTGGTTTACCATATCTGATTGTGTTTTGCTTGTTGTATTTTATTAAAACAGGAGTTTATTACTATAAAATGAAATTTGAATCATCAACTTTTTCTATGTCATCAAAAAGAACTATTTCCGGATATTTTGGTGGTAAACATCATACTATTGAAATAACAAATGAAATGTTGTGTGGCTATCAATTTTTTGATAATATTTATTCATTTAATTGTCAGCTACTTTTACAAATGAAAAAAGCAAATGGTAAAAGGAGCTCAATTAGGATTCCTTTATCTTTAGTAAGTAAAAAAGGAAAGAAACAATTGTCGGCTATACTTTCCAATATAATTGAGGACAATAATAAATAGATGTCAGAAGAGTTAGAAATAGAAGAAAATAATGATGATTCACAAAATGTGATTCATGTTTCAGGGATGTATAAGAATTGGTTTCTGGACTATGCTTCTTATGTTATTTTGGAGCGTTCAGTTCCTTATATGCAGGATGGTTTAAAGCCTGTTCAAAGAAGGATTTTACATTCTTTAAAACAATTGGATGATGGAAGGTACCATAAGGTAGCAAATATTATTGGACATACCATGAAATATCATCCTCATGGAGATACTTCCATTGGAGATGCAATGGTTCAGATAGGGAATAAAAATTTACTATTGGACATGCAAGGAAATTGGGGGAATACCGCTACTGGTGACAGGGCAGCAGCCTCTAGATATATTGAGGTACGGCTTACAAAATTTGCTTTGGATGTGGTTTTTAACAGTAAAATTACAAAATGGATTTCTTCTTATGACGGTAGAGGTCAGGAACCAGTTACACTTCCTGTTAAGTTTCCTCTTTTATTGGCTCATGGAGTAGAAGGTATTGCTGTTGGGCTTTCTACTAAAATATTACCACATAATTTTAATGAACTAATTGATGCTTCCATTAAAGTATTGAAAGGAGTGAAACCTAAAATAGTTCCTGATTTTCAATCGGGAGGAATGGCAGATTTTACAAATTATAATGATGGAATAAGAGGGGGTAAGGTTAGGGTAAGAGCTAAGATTTCTCAGATTGATAAAACTACTTTACATATTACAGAGATTCCTTTTTCTACAACTACTACAACTTTAATTAATTCCATACTTAAGGCAAACGAAAAAGGTAAAATTAAGATTAAGAAAGTAGAGGATAATACATCCGAAAATGTAGAAATTGCAATTTCATTACCTTCAGGAATCTCTCCAGACAAAACAATTGATGCGTTGTATAGTTTTACTGATTGCGAACTTTCAATCTCGCCACTTGCTTGTGTGATTGATGAAGATACTCCTCAATTTATTGGAGTTTCAGAAATGTTACAAAATTCTACAAATCATACTCTTGATTTATTGAAACAAGAGTTGGAAATAAACTTGGAAGAATTACAAGAGAAATGGCATTTTGCATCTTTAGAGAGAATTTTCATTGAAAATAGAATTTACCATAAAATTGAAGAATTAGATGATTGGGATTTGGTTATTTCTACTATTCATAAAGGATTGAAACCCTTTACTACTCACTTATTGAGGGAAGTTACTGATGAGGGTGTGTTGCGACTTACGGAAATAAAAATTAAAAAAATCACCAAGTTCGACTTGAACAAAGCAGAAGAGGAACTTCTGAAATTAGAAGAAAGAATAAAAGAAATAAAAAATAGTTTGGATAATTTGGTGGACTATGCCATAAATTATTTTAAAGAGTTAAAAAAGAAATATGGTAAAGGAAAAGAACGGAAAACTGAGATTAAAACTTTCGAGAATATAGTTGCGACAAAAGTAGTGGTAGCCAACAAAAAATTATATGTAAACAGAGAAGAAGGTTTTATTGGGACTACTTTACGAAAAGATGAATTTGTTTGCGATTGTTCGGATATTGATGAAGTAATTGCTTTTAAAAAGGATGGTTCTTTCATGGTTGCAAAAGTAGATTCTAAAGTTTTTATGGGAAAAGATATTATCCATTGTGCTGTGTTTAAAAAGAAGGACGGCAGAACAGTTTACAATATGATTTACAAAGATGGAAGCAAAGGAGTGAATTATATTAAAAGATTTTCAGTAACCGGAGTTAGCAGAAATAAAGATTATAGTTTAACCAAAACTGATAAAGGAAGTAAAGTACTTTATTTTACAGCAAATCCGAACGGACAGGCCGAGATAGTTACTATAAATTTGAGGGCATTACAAAAACTTAAAAAGTTAAAATTTGACTTTGACTTTTCGGAACTTACAATAAAAGGAAGAAGTTCAGGAGGCAATATTTTAAGTAAAAATCCTATTAAAAATATTGCATTAAAATCTGAAGGAGTATCTACACTTTCTGCTAGAAAAATTTGGTTTGACACTACTGTACAAAGATTAAATGTTGACGGAAGAGGAGAGTTATTAGGAGAGTTTAATGCAGGAGAAAAACTCCTTACCATTAATCAGAAAGGAGAGTTGCAATTAATTGGAACGGAACTGACAACTCATTTTGATGAGGACATGATTGTATTGGAGAAATATGATCCAAAAAAACCAATTTCTGCAATTTATTTTGATGGAGGGAAACAATCTTATTTTGTGAAAAGATTCTTGGCAGAAGAAACAGATAGTAAATACTCTATAATTACTGATCATAAAGATTCTGTATTGGAAATTGTTTCTACCGATTGGTTGCCAGTAGTAGAAATAGTTTTTGTAAAAGAAAAAGGAAAAGACAGAAAAGAAGAAAAGATAAATCTGGAAGAGTTTATTAATGTAAAAGGAACAAAAGCACTTGGGAATAAACTGACAAATAAAAAGGTGAAAGAAATAAATACTTTAGAACCATTGGAATACATTGTTCCAGAAGATGAGATAATTGAATTGGAGGGTGAAGTTATTGAAGTAGAAGAAGAAAAGAATGATGAGGTAAAATCAAATATTTCAGATGAAGGGTCTCAGCAAATCACCTTGGAACTTTAGTTGAACAAATAAGATTATTTATTAATTCAATTTCTGATAAAATACACAATTATATATTAAATTAGCCAAAAATTAAAAACATGATAAAAAAAATATTAGTTGCACTAATTTGCTTTCCACTTTTAGTAAACTCACAAAGTAATTATAATCTTTCTTTAGTTGGATCTTATAATTGGGATGGAGAGACTTACGATAGTGAAGGTTCAGATATTTGGGGTTGGAAAAACCCAACAACTGGAATAGAATATGCTTTAGTAGGGCTTAATTCAGGATTTTCTGTTGTAGATTTATCTTCCCCTCAGAATCCAACAGAAGCTTTCTTTATTTCTGGTGTAAATTCCACATGGAGAGATATTAAAACTTGGGGAAATCACGCTTATGTAATTACTGAAGGAGGTGGAGGTTTATTAATTGTTGATTTAACTGATTTAACAGGACAAACACATACTTATTATACTGGAAGTTATAATTCTGCACATAATATCTATATAGATGAGAATGGTGTCGCATATATATTTGGATCTGATATAGGTAACGGAGGAGCATTATTTCTTGATGTTGCAACTAATCCTATGAGTCCTGTATATTTAGGAGAATGGGATGATTATTATATTCATGATGGTATGGCTAGAGGAGATACTATGTGGGCTGGATGTATTTATGAAGGAGAATTTTATGCTGTGGATGTTTCTGATAAAACAAATCCACAAACATTAGGACATCATTCAACTCCGAATCAATTTACACATAATGCTTGGGTTTCAGATGATGGAGATTATGTTTTTACTACGGATGAACAGTCAGATTCTTATATTGGAGCTTATGATATATCTGATATGATTAATATTCAAGAAGTTGATAGAATTCAATCAAACCCTGGATCGAACTCTATACCTCATAACACACATGTTGATGGTAATTTTTTAGTAACTTCATGGTATAGAGATGGAACAATAGTACATGATGCAACATATCCTAATAATTTAATTCAAGTAGCATATTATGATTCATATTCTGGCAGTGGTAATGGTTTTGATGGATGTTGGGGAACTTATCCTTTTCTTCCTTCAGGATTAATAATTTCTACTGATATTAATTCTGCTTCTAATGGTAATGGTCAGTTACTTGTTTTTGAAAGAAGCTTTTC
>JABGSE010000023.1 GCA_018647945.1 Flavobacteriales bacterium
AACATACTTTTTACCAATCTCCGCAAAAGTAGAAATAACAATTTACAATCTACAAGGAGAGAAAATAGAAACAATAATTGAAGAGAAGATGTTAAAAGGCAAACATCATTTTTATTACAATACAAACACTTTAAATGGAGGGTCTTATTTTTGTAAGTTCAAAACAGAGAGGTTTTCTTCCACACAAAGGATAGTAGTTGTGAAATAAAAATAGTTTGGTTAATACGCAAAAAAGCCGGTATTTATTACCGGCTTTTTTGTTGCTCCCCCTCTAGGATTCGAACCTAGGACCCTCTGATTAACAGTCAGATGCTCTAACCAACTGAGCTAAGGAGGAATTTCTAAAAATTAGTTCGCAATATTAATACTAATCATTTAATTAAACAATATATTTGTAAAAAAATTAAAATGAGTATATTGATAGTAGGAACAGTAGCTTTTGACGCTATAGAAACACCTTTTGGTAAGACAGATAAAATAATTGGAGGAGCGGCAACTTATATATGTTTATCCTCCTCTTTTTTCACAAAAAATCTAAATTTAGTTTCGGTTGTTGGTGAGGATTTCCCAAATTCTGCAATAGAAATGTTGAAAAACCACAATGTTTGTATTAAAGGGCTTCAAATAAAAAAGGGTGAAAAGACTTTTTTTTGGTCAGGAAGATATCATAACGACATGAATACAAGAGACACTTTGGACACTCAGCTAAATGTTTTGGAATCGTTTAATCCTGTTGTTCCAGAAGAATATAAAGAGTGTAATTTTTTAATGTTAGGAAACTTAATGCCTTTAGTACAAAAAAAAGTATTAGACCAAATGAAAAAAAGACCAAAACTAATTGTATTGGACACTATGAATTTTTGGATGGATAATTTTTTAGAGGACCTACTAGATTCATTAAAAGAAGTAGATGTACTTACCATAAATGATGAGGAAGCTCGTCAACTTTCAGGAGAATATTCATTGGTAAAAGCTGCAAAAGTAATTTTAGAAATGGGCCCCAAATATTTAATCATTAAAAAAGGAGAGCATGGAGCGTTACTGTTTAACGACAAAGAAGTGTTTTTTGCACCAGCTTTACCATTAGAGGATGTGTTTGACCCAACAGGTGCGGGAGATTCTTTCGCTGGAGGATTTATTGGTTATTTAGAAAAAACAGATGACATTTCTTTTGAAAACATGAAAAGAGCGGTAATTCATGGCTCGGCAATGGCTTCTTTTTGTGTAGAAAAATTCGGAACAAAGAAACTAGAAGAGCTAACAGATGAGGATGTAGAAAAAAGATTACAAGAATTTGTTGATTTGGTTCAGTTTGATATTTCTTTGGTGTAAATTAAAACATCCCCTTTTCATTTGCTACATTATTTTCGTACCAAACATCCTTTTTAAGATTATTTGATTCAGCAGCTTCTACAGCTAACTGATCACACCTTTCGTTTTCTTTAATATTCGCATGACCTTTTATCCAAACAAACTTAACAGAGTGTTTTCGGTAAATTTTCAGAAAACGAATCCATAAATCAGGATTTTTCTTTTTTCCAAAATTCTTTTTTTCCCAACCAAAAACCCACTTTTTTTCCACTGCATCGACTACATATTTTGAATCAGAATAAATAGTAACAGAAGTTTTTTCTTTTTTTAATTTTTCCAACCCAACAATCACACTAAGTAATTCCATCCTATTATTGGTTGTTAAAACAAAACCTTCTGAAATTTCTTTTCTATGAATGCCGTACATCATTACCACTCCATAACCACCATTTCCTGGATTTCCCTTTGCAGCTCCATCAGTATAAATTATTACGCTCATTTTAATATAATTTTTTCAATTGTTTTTGGAAAAAATTCATGTTCCAATTTTTGTATTTTTTCAGATAAACTTTCAATAGTTTCATCTTCTGAAACAGAACATTTTTCTTGTAATATTACCCCCCCTTCATCATAATTATTGTTTACATAATGAATTGTAATTCCAGACTCTTTTTCTCCACTTTCAATTACAGATTGGTGAACATTTTCTCCAAACATCCCTTTTCCTCCAAACTTTGGGAGTAATGAGGGGTGTATATTTACTATTTTATCAGAGTATAAGTTAATAATTTTTTTAGGAACTTTGAGTAAAAACCCCGCCAAAACAATAAAATCAACCTCCAATTCTAAAAGTTTTTTTTCTACAATTACTGAATTATTCAAATCATTCTTAGAGAAAACAAAAGAAGGGATATTTAACTTTTGAGCTCTATTTATGACAAAAGAGTCTTTTTTATTTGTAGCAATTAATACCACCTCAAACCTAGTAGATGTTGAGAAGTAATTACAAATATTTTCAGTATTTGTTCCCTCTCCAGAAGCGAATATAACTATTTTTTTTACCATTCTAAAATTTGTTCAAAAATAAACAATTCAATAAATAAACAAACAAATGTTAAAATAGAAAAATATAAAACTTGTGAGTTAACTAATTAATGTATTTATTTGCACTATATTAATTTAAAAAACAATTAAAATGTCAGACGTAACTATAAAAGTAACAGCAATCATTGTTGATAAGTTGGGGGTTGATGAATCAGAGGTGACAATAGCGGCTAGTTTTGCAGATGATTTAGGAGCAGACTCTTTGGATACAGTAGAACTTATTATGGAGTTCGAAAAAGAATTTGACATTCAAATTCCAGACGATAAAGCTGAAAAAATAGCTACCGTAGGAGATGCAATATCTTTTATTGAGGCAGCTTAATATTTCAAAAATGAATAACAGAAGGGTTGTTGTAACAGGAATTGGGGCTTTAACCCCAATTGGAAACAACTTGCAAGAGTATTGGGAAGGACTAATTAAAGGAGTGAGCGGCGCTGCGCTAATCACTCATTTTAATGCCAAAAACTTTAAAACCCGCTTTGCTTGTGAGGTAAAAAACTTTGAGGTTACAGATTTTATCCACAGAAAAGAAGCTAGAAAAATGGATAAATTTTGTCAGTACGCAATAGTAGCTAGTGATGAAGCTTTTGTTGATTCTGGTCTTAATGTTGAGGAAATAGATTCTGATAGAGCGGGTGTTATTTGGGGATCTGGAATTGGAGGAATGAAAACTTTTGAAACAGAAACTTATAATTTCGCTAAAGGAAACGGAATACCTAGATTTAACCCATTCTTTATTCCAAAATTAATTTCTGATATACCAGCGGGGCATATTTCTATTAAATACCAGTTTAGAGGACCGAATTTTACTACTGTTTCAGCTTGTGCCTCTTCTACAAACGCACTAATTGACGCTTTTAATTACATTAAATGGAATAAGGCAGATATTTTTATTGCGGGAGGTTCAGAAGCTTGTGTGTACGAAACCGGTATTGGAGGGTTTAATGCAATGATGGCTCTTTCTACTAGAAATGACGACCCAAAAACAGCTTCTCGACCATTTGACAAAAACAGAGATGGATTTGTAATGGGTGAAGGAGCGGGAGCAATGGTGCTGGAAGAATACGAACACGCTAAAAAAAGAGGAGCTACAATTTATGCTGAAATTGTTGGTGGGGGATTAACCGCTGACGCTCATCATATTACAGCTCCACATCCAGATGGTTTGGGAGCAAAAAATGTAATGAAGCTTGCTATTGAAGATGCGGGTGTAGATGTAATGGATATTGATTATATAAATGTTCATGGAACCTCAACTCCATTAGGAGATATAGCGGAAACAAAAGCGATTAAATCATTATTTGGAGAGCACGCTTATAGTTTAAATATAAGCTCTACTAAATCAATGACAGGACATTTATTGGGAGCAGCGGGGATTATCGAAACAATAGCTTGTGTAATGGCGGTTAAAAATGATATTATTCCACCAACAATTAACCATGAAACAGAGGATCCGGATATTGATAAAAAACTAAACCTTACTTTTAATAAAGCTCAAAAAAGAACAGTTAACTACGCTTTAAGTAATACTTTTGGTTTTGGAGGTCATAACGCTTCAGTTTTATTAAAGAAATACACAGAATAATTCTTTTTCAAAAAACAATAAAAAAGCTCCCCTCTTTAAGGAAAAATAAAAAAGGGAATTTTAGTTTTCTAGAAGAAATAATTGGATTCAAACCATCTTCTCCCCCTCTTTATCTTTCCTCACTTCAACACAAAAGCTACAATAAAAAAGACAATTACGAAAGGTTGGAGTTTTTAGGGGATTCAATACTAAATTTGGTAGTAAGCGAGTATTTATATGAGAAAAATCCCAATAAGAATGAAGGTTATTTATCCAGAAAAAGATCGGAAATAGTTACCAGAAAAAACTTAAATAAGATTGGAGAAAAAATAATATCAAAAACAGAGATAAAACACAAGTTAGAGTTTTTATCAGAAAATATTTTTGGAAACATATTAGAAGCTATTATAGCGGCAATCTATTTAGACAAAGGATACGAACAGTCACGAGTTTTTATAGAAAATAAGATTATTTTTAATTCTACCAACTCAGAAATAAAAGATGATTTTAAGAGTAAGATTTTAGAGTGGTCGCAAAAAAAAGGTAAAATAATTCACTTTAAAACCATTCAACAGAAGGGCCCTGACCATAAGAAACAATATTTAATACAACTTTTAATAGACAAAGAGATTATTTCTGAGTCATGGGGATTGAGTAAAAAATCAGCAGAACAAAAAGTTTCGGAAATAGCGTATAAAAGCGTATGTTAGCTTTGAATGAAAACGCTACAATTAGATAGAATTGAAAATCCAGATTTTTCGGTTTTGGCAATCAACAGCCATGTAAAGTCGTACAAAATTTGTTGGAGTATAAACAAACACTTAAATACAAACTTTATAAAAGTAAAAAGTCATAAAGTTGAAACAAACACGATTCAGTTTTTTGATAGATTTACCTTTATTGACATAAAAAATGACTCGCAATACGATTTGGTCTGTAACCAAAGTCCTTCAGGATATTTGTTAGGATCACACAAAAGTGTGAACTACTTTTTAAAGATTCAAAACAAGTTATGGCAAAGCGAAAAACAATACTTTATTGATAAATTAAACGAAATTCCAGACATATTATTAATATTCGAACTAAATTTGGAAAAAATTAAATCATTAACACCATTTATTTTAAATGATAAACAAAACTAAAATAATAGCCACTCTTGGCCCAGCTACATCTTCAAAAACAATGATAAAACAATTGATATTAAGAGGAGTAAACGTGTGTAGATTAAACTTCTCACACCTTACACACGAGCAAGCAAAACAAGCTATTGTAAACATAAAGGAAGCGAACAAAGAATTACACACTCATACCGCAATTTTAGCTGATTTGCAGGGACCTAAAATTAGAGTAGGGATATTTGAAAAACCACTACAACTTAAAAAAGGAACTATAATTCAGTTTAGCGCAAATGAAAAAGACAAAAACAGTATTTTTATAAATTACAACCAGTTTGCAAAAGATGTAAAAAAGGGAGACAGAATATTATTGGATGACGGAAAACTATCATTACTAGTAGAGGAAACAGATCGTAAATCAAAAGTGAAATTAAAAGTTGTTTTCGGAGGATTGTTACAATCCAATAAAGGAGTGAATTTACCCACCACAATAATTTCTCTACCTTGTTTAACAAAAAAAGACAAAGAAGATTTATCATTTATCTTGGAAGAGAAAATAGAGTGGATCGGATTGTCATTTGTACGTAATTCTGATGATGTTAGTCAACTCAAGAAAATTATTAAAAGACACAAAAAATCCAAAGCTTTGGTAATTTCTAAAATTGAAAAACCAGAAGCGATTGAAGATATTGATAAGATTATAGAATTATCGGATGCGGTGATGGTTGCTAGAGGAGATTTAGGAGTTGAAGTTCCTTTACATAAAGTTCCTGTTTACCAAAAAATGATTGTACAAAAATGTATAAAACAAGCTAAGCCAGTAGTAATTGCCACCCAAATGTTGGAAAGTATGACGGATAATATTTCCGCAACAAGAGCGGAGGTAAATGATGTTGCAAATTCAGTAATTGATGGTGCGGACGCTATGATGCTGAGTGGAGAAACTTCAGTTGGACTACATCCTTTAAGAGCGGTTGACACCATGAGAAAAGTGATAAAAGATGTGGAAAAAAGCAAACATAATATTTCCAAAAATCAGACACAAAGAGAGTTGGTGGTAAATGAAAGATATGTTTCAAATGCTATTTGTGCAAATGCTTGTCAGATTTCGGAACAAGTAAAAACAAAAGCAATTATTACAGCAACATATTCCGGATACAACACCATTAAAACTTCAAGTTATAGGCCGAGTGCCTATATTTATGCTTTTACCAATAATCACACTATTCTGAATACTTTAAGTTTGGTTTGGGGAGTAAAAGCTTTTTATTATGAAGGAGGAAAAACCACAGATCAAACAATTGCTGACACAAAAGAAATCCTTAGAAAAAAGAAACTTATAAAAAAAGGAGACACGGTAATCAATATTGCGAGTATGCCGGTACTGGAAATGGGAATGACAAATATGATGAAATTAAGTAAAGTTTAAAACAAACAAAACCACAATGATAAATACAAAACTACTAGCTGAAATTTGTGAGGTAGCAGGAGCTCCTGGACACGAACAAAGAGTAAGAGAAATTGTACTAAGAGAAGTAACATCTTTAGTTGATGAAATAAGGATTGACAACATGGGAAATGTTGTTGCAATAAAAAAAGGGAAAGAAAAAAAAAGAGTGATGATAGCCGCTCATATGGACGAGATTGGGTTTATCGTTACTCATATTGATGATAATGGATTTATCTACTTTCATACTTTAGGAGGATTTGATCCAAAAACACTTACCGCACAAAGAGTAATAATTCATGGTAAAAAAGATGTTGTTGGAGTAATGGGATCTAAGCCAATTCATTTAATGAATGCGGCGGACAGAGCAAAAGTTCCTACCATTAAAGATTACTTTATTGATACAGGAAGACCAAAAAAAGAGTTGGATAAAATTATTTCTGTTGGAGACACCATAACAAGAGAAAGAGAATTGATTGAAATGGGGGATTGTTTGAATTGTAAATCATTAGATAACAGAGTTTCGGTTTTTATTTTAATTGAAATGTTCCGTGAGATGAAAAAGAAACCCAACTATGATGTGTATGGGGTGTTTACTGTACAAGAAGAAATTGGAATTAGAGGAGCAAATGTATCCTCAATGGACATTAACCCAGACTTTGGTTTTGGATTAGACACCACTATTGCTTGGGACACACCAGGAAGCACCAAACAAGAACAAGTTTCTGCTCTTGGCGATGGGGCTTGTATAAAAGTAATGGACTCCTCTACCGTATGTGATTATAGAATGGTAAAATACATGAAAGAAATTGCAAAAAAGAAGAAGTTAAAAACACAATTAGAGATTTTACCTGCAGGAGGAACTGATACCGCAGGAATACAAAGAATGAACCCAGGAGGAAGTATTGCGGGGGCAGTTTCTATACCAACTAGGCATATACACCAAGTAATTGAAATGGTGCATAAAAAAGATGTTAGAGGGGCAATTGATTTATTAAGGCACTCTGTAGAAAATTTACATACTTATGATTGGAAATTTAAATAAAAAAAGAATAGTATCATTACTTTGCGTTTCATTGTTTATTTCTTGTGGAAATATTGAAACAGAAAAAGGAGATGGACTTTTTGAAAACGATTCAGGAAGGTATACTGTTGTTGAAGTTAAAAGCCCAGCTTCTAGTTTTAGGAGTTTCGATAAAACAAATACCGAATACCACCACACATATTATCTTCTAGACACTAAAACAGGAGAGATAAAAAAAATTAACTGGAGCGAGATCGAATAATAAATTATAATAAAGAAAACTGTTTTAAAAACCTAACATCATTTTCAAAGAATAAGCGCAAATCATTTACCCCGTATTTTAACATAGCAATTCTCTCTATTCCCATACCAAAAGCAAAACCACTATATTTCTTAGAGTCAATACCGCAGTTTTCCAACACATTCGGATCTACCATACCACAACCTAAAATCTCCAAATAACCAGTGTTTTTACATACATTACACCCCTTTCCACTACAAATATTACAACTTACATCTACTTCAGCAGAAGGTTCTGTAAATGGGAAATAAGAAGGTCTGAGTCTTATTTTTGTTTTTTCTCCGAACATTTCTTTAGCAAAATAAAGAAGACATTGTTTTAAATCTGCGAAACTTACACTTTCGTCAATATACAAACCCTCTACTTGGTGGAAAATACAATGAGCACGAGCAGAAATTGCTTCATTTCTATATACCCTACCAGGAGAAAGAGTGCGAATTGGAGGTTTATTTTCATTCATATATCGTACCTGTACAGTAGAAGTATGAGATCTTAATAAAATATCTGGATTAGTTTGAATAAAAAAAGTGTCTTGCATATCTCTTGCAGGATGTTCTTTAGGAGTATTAAGTGCAGAAAAATTATGCCAATCATCTTCTATCTCTGGACCCTCACTTACCGTAAAACCAATACGGTTAAAAATCTCTACAATTTCATTTCGGATGAGTGAAATAGGATGTCTACTTCCTAAATTATCTAATGGGACATTTCTTGTTAAGTCAATTTCAGAACTCTCAGCTTCTACTTCAAAACTATCTTTGTGCTCCTCAATTTTGGACTGTACCAATTGTTTTAAGTTATTTATAGTTGCTCCAAATTCTTTTTTCTGATCGTTAGTAACCTCTCTAAATGAAATAAATAAATCATTTAAAAATCCTTTTTTCCCTAAATACTCAATCCTGAAATTATTTAATTCCTCTTCAGATTTAGGGATAAATTTATTTACTTTTTCAACTACTTCCTTTACTTTTTCTAACATTTGTAATAAAATTACTATATTTGCTTGTATATTTTTCAGCAACAAAGTAAAACAATATTTTTAGATAAAACATGAAAACAATCACACATAAAATAGCTAGAATACTATTTGTATTTTTATTTATATCCTCCATTTTCACTTCTTGCGAAAAGGAAAAAGACACAATCGGAATCGTAAAAGTAGTTAACTCTAACGGAAACACAGTACAAGGAGCTACTGTAGTTTTGAATCAGTTAAATACAATTCCAGGAACTGATCCAATTGACAAATTAAGGCAAACTGCAAAAACTGATGCAAACGGAAAAGTGGAATTTGAATATACTTATGAAGCTATTCTGAATATAGAAGTAGATTATACAAATGGAAACGATTCCTATACAGGGAGTGGTGTTATTCGCCTTTTAAGAGGTAAAATTATTTCTGAAACTGTAGAAATAAACTAATATTATTTACTGGAAATAGCTAATAATAGCTTCTTTCATCAATAATTTTTGTTCTCTACTCGGTAGTTTTTCCATGTCTTTCGTTTCCTCATAGTGAGGCCAACCATCTTCATCAATCATTTTAAATCTGTAATATCCGAATGGAGAAAGTAATTTGCAAATTGCAATATGGAAAAGGTATGTTTTTTCCTCTTTATCAAAATCTTTTATTCCTTGTCCTAACTCCTGAACTCCAATCAAAAACAAAATTGTTTTTAAAGAAAGTTCTTCCTCAAAATTTGGCTGAAGTTCCGAAATTAAATCATTCCACTTTTTTTCAATATCTTCCATAAGGCAAAAGTATTAAAATACTATCTTTACACTATGAATTATATAGATATTATTATTGCTATTTTGGTGTTGTTAGCATCAATCAAAGGTTTTTCCAGAGGATTTATAAAAGAACTTGTTTCTGTAGTGTCATTAGTTTTAGGAATTTATTTGGCAGTAAAATTTTCTGGATTAGTAGAGGAATATTTAATAGAAAATCTGAAGGATTATAAGGAGTTTGTATCTATTATCTCTTTTGTTATTGTATTTTTAATCGTTTTTTTATCACTAAAACTAGCAGGAATTATACTGAGTAAAATAACAAAATCCCTAAAATTAGGACTTGTAAATAAGTTGTTAGGTATTTTATTTGGAGCCGTAAAAGTATTGTTGTTTTTGGGGATTATATTATTTGAAACAGCTCATTTGGAAGAAACTTTTGGAGAGATAATTCCTAAAAAACAAATAAAAAATTCAGTTTTATACCAACCGACTTATGATATTATTCCAGTTTTAATTCCAAAGGCAAAAAAGAAATTGAAGATTATTAAAACAATTGAAAAAAAGGTAAAAGAAGGGTATGATTCTATTACTGAATAGCCATTACTCCAGGTAATTCTTTTCCTTCCAAATATTCTAGCATTGCCCCGCCACCAGTAGAAATATAACTTACTTTATCCTCCATTTTAAACTTTTTAATAGCTGAAACCGAATCTCCTCCTCCAATTAATGAAAATGCACCATTTTCGGTAGATTTACAAATTGCTTCTCCTATCATTTTCGTTCCTTTTTCAAAATCACTCATCTCAAATACTCCCATTGGCCCATTCCAAATAATGGTTTTAGAATTTTGAATTACATCCGAAAACAATTGAATACTTTCTTCACCAATATCTAATCCCATAAAACCATTAGGGACATTTGTTATTTTAGAATTAGTAATATTAGCATTGCTGTTAAAGTCATCAGCATTTACCGAATCTGTTGGTAAAAGTAAATTTACTCCAACCTCTTTCGCTTTTTTAATAATACTTTTTGCCAAGTCCACCTTATCGTTTTCTACTAACGAATTTCCAATATTTCCTCCCATTGCTTTTGCAAAAGTGTAAGCCATTCCCCCTCCAATTATTAAGTTATCTACTTTGTTAAGTAATGATGTTATCACATCAATTTTACCTGATATTTTTGCTCCTCCAATAATTGCGGTAAACGGTTTTTTAGGATCTCTAAGTGCTTTTTCCAAACTATCAATCTCATTTTTAAGAAGTAGTCCAAAATATTTGTTATTTGGAAAAAACTGAGCAATAATCGCAGTAGAAGAATGAGCTCTGTGAGCTGTGCCAAAAGCATCATTTACATAAACATCTGCAAGTTCTGAAAGTTGTTTAGAAAATTTTAAATCTCCTTTCTTTTCTTCTGGATGAAATCGTAAGTTTTCCAAAAGTAACACCTCTCCATTTTGTAAATTTTTAACTTCCCTTTTTGTTTTTTCTCCAATACAATTTTCAGAAAAAGAAACAGAAATATTCAATAGTTCCGACAAATGATTTACAATGTGTTTTAAGGAAAACTTCTCTTCCTCTCCTTTTGGCCTTCCTAAATGAGACATTAGAATCACTTTTGCTCCGTCTGAGATTAGTTTATTTATAGTTGGCAAGGCCGCTGAAATTCTACTGTTGTCAGTAATGTTAAAATTTTCATCCAAAGGAACATTAAAGTCCACTCTTACCATTACCCTTTTTCCGATAAAACTTACTTCATTTATGTTTTTCATCTTGCAAAAGTAAACAAAGTAAAAAAATCACCAACTGAATAGTCCAAAAACACTAAATTTGACGGAAATATTTTACAATGCTTTTTAAGGAAATAGAAGGAAATAAGGGGATAAAAAACCAATTAATAAGCTCGGTTTTAAACAACAGAGTAAGCCATTCTCAACTTTTTTTAGGAGGAAAAGGTAGTGCAAAGTTAGCTATAGCAATTGCTTTTGCTCAATTTATAAATTGTACCACCAAAAATGAAAACGATTCTTGTGGAAATTGTGATTCTTGTGTAAAGTACAACTCTCTTACTCATCCGGATTTGTATCTAATATTTCCTGTTTTAACCATAAATGGGATTAAAAAACCAATAAGTGATAATTTTATTTTTCAGTGGAGAGAAGAGATTTTAAAAAATCCGTATTGGAATTTACATGATTGGTTTAATGTTTTTTCGGAGGATAATAAAACGGGAAAAAACGGATTAATTTATACACATGAAGCTGAAAATTTACAATCAAAACTTGCTCTAAAACATTACGAATCGGAATATAGAGTTGTAATAATGTGGATGCCAGAAAATATGCAGGCAAAAACATCAAATAAATTATTGAAACTTTTGGAAGAGCCTCCAAACAAAACCATATTTTTATTGGTTTCTGAAAATTCGGAACAATTACTGAGTACAGTTCTTTCCAGATTACAGATTACTAAAATTACAAATTTTTCAGATGAAAATATTAAAAACTATATTCTCAAACAAAATAATATTTCTTCTAAAAAAGCAAATACTCTAATTAGCTATTCGGAGGGGGACTTAGGGAAAGCGTTAAGACTTTTGGAGGAGGAAGATTTGTATGATAGCCATTTTGAAGAATTTCAGAGTTGGATGAGAATTTGTTATTCTGCCAACATAAAAGAATTAACAAATTGGACCGCACAAAGAGCAAAAAAGGGAAGACAATCTCAGTCAGTATTTTTAAACTATTCATTAAAAATGATAAGAAATTGTTTGATTTTAAATTTTTCTACTCAGGAAACATTGAATTTAGATGAAAAAGAAAATGACTTTTTGAGAAAATTTCATCCATTTATTCATGAAAAAAATATTGTAAATATTTCAGAAAAAATAGAAGAATGTTCGAGAAACATAGAAAGAAACGCCAACACAAAAATAATATTTTACGAACTATCATTACAAATGATGAAACTATTAAAAGTAAATCGTAAATTTGTAGAAATAAAATAAAGAATATGGGTTGCGGAACAGGTGGGGGTTGTGATGGTTGTGAGGTGTCAGAAAAAAGAGGATGTGGAACAAGTTCCGTTTTTAATTGGCTTTCAGGAATTGATTCTCAAAATGACAAATATAAAAACTTAGTAGAGGTAAGATTCAAAAAAAACCGAAAAGAATATTTTGACAATAAAAAGAGCCTTGTTTTGGCGGAGGGAGATTTGGTGGCTGTGGAAGGGAATTCTGGGCACGATATTGGTAAAATAACTTTAATAGGATCTATTGTAAATCTTCAACTAAAGAGGAAGAAAATAAATATTGATAAAGAACCTTTAAAAAAGATTTACAGACTAGCTAAAGAAACTGACTTAGAAAAATGGGGAAACGCTATTGATTTAGAAGAATCTACACTAAAAAAAGCAAAGTTGATAATCAACAATCATAAGTTAGAAATGAAATTGGTTGATGTTGAATTTCAAGGAGATAAATCGAAAGCAATATTTTATTATACAGCAGAAAAAAGAGTTGACTTTAGGGAGTTGATAAAAGAATATTCTAGGACTTTTGGAGTAAGGATAGAGATGAAACAGATTGGAGTAAGACAAGAATCAGCAATGGTTGGAGGAATTGGAAGCTGCGGAAGAGAGTTGTGCTGTTCTACTTGGATGACTGAATTTCCTCCTGTTTCTACTTCATCTGCCAGATATCAACAACTATCAATAAACCCTCAAAAAATATCCGGACAATGCGGAAAATTAAAGTGTTGTTTAAATTTTGAATTGGATTCGTATTTGGATTCATTAAAAAGATTTCCAAAATCGAAATTATCGCTGAAAACAAAAAAAGGTGATGCGAAACAAATAAAAATAGATGTATTTAAACGGAGGTTGTGGTATGTTTATAAAAATCAAGCAAGCGAAATGTTCGAGCTTTCTTTAAATCAGGTTCTGAAGATTATTGAAGACAATAAAAACGATAAAACAGTACATTCTTTAGAGGAGTTTGTGGTTGAAAAACAAGCTCCAAAAATTGATTTTAAAAATGTTGTTGGACAAGATAATATAAATCGTTTTGATAAGAAAAAATCTAAAAAGAAGAATTTCAAAAAACGAAATAACAGAAAATCTAAAAAAAATGAGTAATTTTTTTAGGTTACTTTTTTTAATCTTGATTGTTTTTTCTTTGTTAAATTGTACCGAAAAAAGAAAAGTAACATTTATTGACTATCACACTTTTGAAAATGAAAATTGGAATTCGGACCAAAAAATAAGCTTCAAATACAATATTGACGATTCAGTTTCTTATTTCCGAAAAGAGATTAAAATACGTCATAATAGTTCCTATAAGTTTCAGAATTTACTCCTATTTGTCAAACAAACTAATTCTGAAAACACAATATTAAGCGATACTGTAAATATTTTATTGGCGGATAAAAAAAGTGGGAAATGGCTTGGAGAAGGGGTTACTGATGTTAGGGAGTTTTCCTATATTTTGGATTCTTCAGAATTGCAGCAAACAGGACCCCAATCTATAGAATTTGAACTAGCAATGCGTTATGGAGGATCTCCAAAATTAGATGGATTATTAAATGTATTAGGAATAGGATTTTCACTAAGCAAGCTAGATGAGTAAGAAGAAAATAATATTAATTTGGTTTTTGTGTTTGAGCCCTTTTGTAGGAGTTTTCACAATAATGTATCTGACAACTTTAGGCGTATTTGGGCCTCTTCCTTCTTTTGATCAGTTGGAAAATCCAAAAAGCAACTTAGCTACAATTGTTTACTCTGCAGATGGAATTATTTTAGGAGAATATTACTATGAGAATAGAAGTAACGTAAAGTATCCTGAAATTTCAGAACATCTGATTCATGCTCTTATTTCGACAGAAGATATTAGGTTTAACGATCATTCAGGCATTGATATCCGTTCACTTTTCAGGGCTGTTTTTGGAGTTTTTGTGGGGAAAAAATCTGGAGGAGCGAGTACAATTACCCAGCAGCTTTCAAAAATGTTATTTACTGAGCGGCCCGCATCAGGAGTTGAAAGAGTTCAGCAAAAATTAAAGGAATGGGTTGTAGCTGTAAGGTTAGAAGAAAGATATTCTAAAAATGAAATTCTAACCATGTATTTAAACCGATTTGATTGGATAAATCAAGCAGTAGGACTAAAGTCAGCGGCAAAAATTTATTTCAATACTACTCCAGATAAATTAACAATTCCTCAAGCGGCAATGTTGGTGGGAATGTTAAAAAACCCATCTTTATATAATCCAAAAAAAGGAAGGAATCCAGAAGGAACTCTAAACAGAAGAAATGTTGTTTTGTCTCAAATGAAGAAAAATAATAAAATCACACAAAATCAATACGATTCTTTAAAGGTGACTGGTTTAAATTTGGATTTTCAAATCATAGATCACAATGAGGGACCAGCTCCTTATTTCAGGGAACAGTTGAGATCTCAACTTAAAAAGTGGTGTTCCAGAAATACAAAAGTAGATGGAGGTAATTACAATATGTATACTGATGGATTAAGAATTTATACAACTATCGACTCTAGAATGCAAAAACATGCAGAAAAGGCTGTAAAAACTCATATTTCTGAACTTCAAGCGACATTTTACAAACATTGGAAAGGATACAGCAAAGCTCCCTATCCAACTGATTTTTCAAGAGAACAAATTAATACAATTATTGATCAAGGAATAAAAAGGTCGGAAAGGTATAGGAAATTAAAAAATAGCGGAAAATCAAATAAAGAAATAAAAGATGTTTTTAACGAAAAAGTATCAATGAAACTATTTTCATGGAAAGGAGAAATTGACACTATTTTATCTCCTAGAGATTCTGTAATTTATAATAAGTTTTTTATCCACACAGGAATGATGAGTATGGACCCCAAAACAGGGCATGTAAAAGCGTATGTTGGAGGAATTAATCACAAATACTTCAAATACGACCATGTTTTACAAGGACAGAGACAAGTAGGATCAACCTTCAAACCATTTTTGTATGCACTCGCTATGCAAGAAGGATTAAATCCGTGTGATGAAGTTATTAATTCACCAGTGGTTTTTAATGCAGAAAAATGGGGATTAGAGAAAGACTGGATTCCTTCAAATTCTGATAGCGAATATTCAGGACTATCATTGGAATTAAAGTTTGGCTTAGCAAACTCTATTAATACATTAACCGCTTTTATTATGCACCAGTTTGGCCCGCAAGCGGTGGTGGATTTAGCGAAGCAAATGGGAGTAAAAAGCAATCTTTTAGCAGTTCCTTCAATTTGTTTGGGGACATTTGATATTTCAGTATATGAGATGGTAGGAGCTTATTCTACCTTTGTAAATAAAGGATTTTATACCACTCCGATTTTTATTACTAAAATAACTGATAAAAATGGAATAATACTAGAAGAATTCTCCCCAAAAAGAACAGAGGCAATGAGTAAAAAAACAGCCGCTCTAATGGTGAAATTATTGCAAGGAGTAGTAGATGGAGTTTACAGCTCGGCTGCCGATAAAAAAATGGGAACAGGCGTAAGGTTAAGGTATAAATATAAGTTTACATCAGAAATGGGTGGAAAAACAGGAACTACTCAAAATCAATCGGATGGGTGGTTTATGGGAATTACTCCTAATTTGGTAACGGGAGTTTGGTCGGGATGTGAGGATAGGTCAGCTCATTTCAGAACAATACATTACGGCCAAGGAGCGAATATGGCTTTACCTGTTTTTGCAGAATTTATGAAAGGAATTTATGAAGATGAGAAGATTACTTCCGTAACTCAAGGGGATATTTTTCAGTTTGATGAAGACATTAGTTTATGGGTAGAAGACAAAATAAATTGTAATAATAATTCAGAGGTTTTTGAGGAAGAAGAAAAATACTCTGAAGAAACAGAAGATTTTTAATTATGATAAATAAAGTAGTAAATAATATAGAGGAAGCTCTACAAGGGGTAGAAAGCAACATGACTTTTATGGTAGGAGGTTTTGGTCTTTCAGGTATTCCAGAAAATGCAATAGAGGCACTTTCTAAAAAAGATATTTTCGGACTAACTTGTATTTCTAATAATGCTGGGGTAGATGATTTCGGATTAGGACTTCTTTTAAAAAGAAAGCAGATTAAAAAAATGATTTCTTCATATGTTGGAGAAAATGCGGAGTTTGAAAGGCAAATGCTGAGTGGAGAATTGGATGTAGATTTAATACCACAAGGAAGTTTAGCAGAAAGATGTAGAGCGGGAGGAGCGGGAATTCCAGCGTTTTTTACTCCAGCAGGATTCGGAACAGAAGTAGCGGAGGGGAAAGAAGTAAGAGAGTACAATGGAAAACCACATATATTAGAGTCAGCACTTACTGCTGATTTTGCATTTGTAAAAGCGTGGAAAGGAGATACTGCAGGAAACTTAATTTTTAAAGGAACAGCTAGGAACTTTAATCCACTTATGGCAATGGCTGGTAAAATTACAGTTGCTGAGGTAGAAGAATTAGTAGAAGCGGGGGAGCTGGACCCGAATCAAATTCATACTCCAGGAATTTTTGTACAAAGAATTTTTCAAGGAGATAAATACGAGAAAAGAATAGAACAAAGAACCGTTAGAACAAAAGAATAATGGCATTAGATAAAAATCAAATAGCACAAAGAATTGCTCAAGAATTACAACACAAGACCTATGTAAATTTAGGAATTGGAATTCCGACATTGGTGGCAAATTATATTCCACAGGGAATTGATATTGAGTTTCAATCGGAGAATGGAGTTTTGGGAATGGGACCTTTTCCATTTAATGGAGAGGAAGACCCAGATTTAATCAATGCAGGAAAACAAACTATTACAACCTTGCCGGGAGCAGTACTTTTTGATTCTGCAACATCCTTTGCTATGATAAGAGGGAAACATGTTCAACTTACAGTTTTAGGAGCTATGGAAGTATCTGAAAATGGAGATATAGCCAATTGGAAAATTCCTGGGAAAATGGTGAAAGGAATGGGAGGAGCAATGGATTTAGTAGCTTCTGCAGATAATATTATTGTAGCTATGATGCACACTAATCGACAAGGAGAAAGTAAGATATTGAAAAGGTGTACTCTACCCATTACTGGAGTAAATTGCGTGAAAAAGATAGTTACTAACTTATCAGTTTTGGAGGTTACCGAAAATGGTTTTAAACTTTTGGAAAGAGCTCCTGGAGTAAGTCTAGAAGAAATAAAAACAGCTACTGAAGCAGATTTAATTATTGAAGGAGAAATCCCTGAAATGAAACTTTAATTAAAAAAATGAAAAAAAGAATTTTAATAAAACTATCTATAATAATTCTTTTGTTGATGATTCCATTAATCAGTATGCAATTTACAGATGAAGTAAATTGGGAAAAATTAGATTTTAGTGTTGCAGCTATTTTACTTGTTGTATTGTTTTCAATTCATGAGTTGTTTGAAATGAGAATAAAATCGGATAGTAAAAAAAGATTAGCTATTCTTTTTTCAATTATAATATTTATAATAGTTTGGGCAGAACTTGCGGTTGGGGTATTTTAATTCAGTTTATCTGTTAAAAGTTTAATCTGTTTTTTAGCAGATTTTTTATCGTATAAAATATTGTAAACCGCCTGTGTAATTGGCATCTCTACTTTTAGTTTTTCATTAATTTCCATAATGCATTTTACAGCATAATATCCTTCCGCAATCATCTTAAGTTGTAGTTGAGCAGAGTTTACACTATACCCTCCTCCAATCATTTCTCCAAAAGTTCTGTTACGGCTAAATTGAGAATAAGCAGTTACGAGCAAATCTCCCAAATAAGCGGATTCTTTTATATCTCTATCAATAGGATGGGCTTGGTCTACAAATCGTTTTATCTCTCGGATTGCATTGGAAACCAATACCGCTTGAAAGTTGTCTCCATAACCTAATCCATGACAAATTCCTGAAGCAAGTGCAATCACATTTTTCAGTACTGAAGCATATTCTGTTCCGTAAATATCATCCGAAACAGTAGTTTTAATATACCTTCCAGAAATTGCATTTGCAAAAAACTTAGCTTTTTTAACATCACAACAAGCAATGGTCAAATACGAAAGCCGTTCTAAAGCCACTTCTTCAGCATGGCAAGGTCCTGTAATTACACCAATATTTTCGTAGGGAACATCATACTGATTATGAATAAATTCCCCAACAATAGTATTATTTTCGGGTACAATCCCTTTAATTGCAGAGATGATAATTTTATCTTTCAGAGGAATTTCTAAACTTTGTAAAGTAGATTTTAAAAATGCAGAAGGAACTGCCAAAACCAAATAATCAGAGTTTTTCACTACTTCATTTATATCCGAACTCAAGTTTAATTTTGATTTTTTAAGTTCTGCATCCGAAATATAATTTGGGTTATGACCATAGGAATTAATGTGATCAATCGCCTCTTCATTTCGCATCCACCAATTTACAGAATCTACATTTTCGCAAAGCATTTTCACAATAGCGGTAGCCCAACTACCTCCACCAATAACTCCTATTTTAAAATTATTTTTCAAAATTTATTCTTCAGTGGTAGATTTTTTTTCCGCTTTCATTTGTGGGAAAAACAATACATCTTGTATGGAATTACTGTTGGTCATAATCATAGAAAGTCTATCGATACCAATTCCTAAACCTGCAGTTGGTGGCATTCCGTATTCTATTGCTCTTAGGAAATCTTCATCTAAAAGCATTGCTTCATCATCTCCTCTTTTTCCTAATTCTAATTGTTCTTCAAATCTTTCTCTTTGGTCAATTGGGTCGTTTAGTTCCGAAAAGGCATTACATATTTCTTTTTGATTACAAAACCCCTCAAATCGCTCTACCAAACCTTCATGTTTTCTGTGTTTTTTCGCAAGTGGAGACATTTCTACAGGATAGTCGGTAATAAAGGTTGGATGTATTAATTGTCCTTCACATTTTTCTCCAAATATTTCATCAATTAACTTACCTCTTCCCATGCTTTTATCTACAGAAACACCAAGTTTTTTTGCTGTTTCAGCCATAGTCGCCTCATCCATTTTCGAAATATCAATTCCTGTAAAATGCTCTATCGCTTCATACATAGTATAACGCTTCCAAGGTCTTTGGAAATTGATTATATTTTCTCCTACTTCTATTTCCGTTTTTCCGTGTAAATCCATAGCAATTTTTTCTACCATTTCTTCTACCAAATCCATCATCCAAGCATAATCTTTGTAGGCAACATACAATTCCATTTGTGTAAATTCAGGATTATGAAACCTACTCATTCCTTCATTTCGGAAATCTTTTGAAAATTCATATACTCCATCAAAACCACCTACAATCAATCTTTTCAGATATAATTCGTTCGCAATTCTAAGGTACAATTCCATATCCAAAGTATTGTGGTGTGTTTTGAAAGGACGAGCAGCAGCACCACCATAAAGAGGTTGTAAAATGGGAGTTTCAACTTCCAAATATTCTTTATTATTCAAAAACTCACGCATGGAGTTGGTAAGTTTAGTACGCTTTATAAAAGATTCTTTTACATCCGGATTTACTATCAAATCCACATATCTTTGTCTGTATCTTTTTTCAGGATCGGTAAAAGCATCATGTACAGTTCCGTCTGCTTCCACTTTTGGCAATGGTAATGGTCGTAAAGATTTTGTAAGAACCGAAAGCTCTTTTACTTTTACTGAAATTTCCCCTACTTTTGTAACGAAAACAGTTCCTTTTATTCCGATAATATCTCCAATATCCAATAATTTTTTGAATACTGTATTGTACATTGTTTTATCTTCTCCTTCACAAATCTCATCTCTATTTACATAAATCTGAATTCTACCTTCACTATCTTGTATTTCTGCAAAGGAAGCCTTCCCCATTACCCTTCTGCTCATCAACCTTCCAGCGATAACTACCTCTGTCTCTTCCCCTTCTTTGTAGTTCTTCTTTATGTTTACAGAGTTATTGTTTATGTCAAACAATTCTGCCGGGTACGGATTTATACCTAGATCTCTAAGTTTTTGTAAGCTTTCTCGTCTTACTATTTCCTGTTCTGAAAGTTCTCTGCTCATTTGTAATTTTTTTTTGCAAAGATAGGAATTCTTTTATCCAAATATTTTGTAATTTCGGCTTCTTTATAAAAACACATATTGAGATGAAAATGAATGACTATTTAAATGATTTTACAAATCATTTGAGAGAAGCAATGGAGATCGGAAACGCTTCTGCATTAAAGAAATCAGACAAAAAGTTTAGCAATATTTTAATTTGCGGGCTAGGAGGATCTGGTATTGGAGGTACTATTGTAAACGATATTGTTTCTCCTCTTTCAAATATACCAATTTTAGCAACAAAAGATTATAGTATTCCTAATTTTGTAGATGAAAACACTTTAGTAATTGCATCTTCTTATTCTGGAAACACGGAAGAAACCATTTATGCTTTAGAAAAATGTAGGAGTAGAAATGCTGAGATTTGTATTATTACTTCTGGAGGGAAATTAAAAACTACAGCAGAAGAAAATAATTACAATCATGTTTTAATCCCTGGAGGACAACCTCCAAGAGCAATGTTCGGATATGCTTTTACAGAACTTTTTTTTGTTCTGAATCATTACGGAATAATTGACGATTCATTTCAATCGGATTTTGAAAAATCTATCTCTTTGTTGGATTTAGAAAAGGAAAAAATACAGAAAGAAGCTATGGAGATTGCAAAGAAGATGTACCAGAAAACCCCAGTTATTTATGTTGCTAATGGTTTTGAGGGTGTCGCAATTCGTTTCCGTCAGCAAATAAATGAAAACAGTAAAATGCTATGTTGGCACCATGTAGTTCCAGAAATGAATCATAACGAATTATTAGGATGGAGAACCAATGTAAACGATTTGGCGGTAGTGTACTTTCGTAATAAATCTGACTTTGAAAGGAACCAAATCCGAATGGATATAAACAAGAAAGTAATTTCAGAGTTTACCACTAATATTACAGAGGTTTGGAGTAAGGGAGAATCTAAAATTGAAAATACTTTATACCATATAAGTTTAGGGGATTGGGTAAGTTGGTACTTATCAGAAATGAATAATGTGGATGCTATTGAGATTGATGTAATCAACTTTTTGAAAGGAGAATTAGGAAAAGTATAATGAACAAAAAAGTAAATTTTCAGGATTTAGGGAAGATAGATTACAAAAAATGTTGGGATTTTCAGGAAGAACTTTTTGCTGAAATCTTAGCGGTAAAATCATCTAACAAAAAAAAAAATAAAACAGTAGAAACTAAAAATAATTTAATTTTTTGCGAGCACCCTCATGTTTACACTTTAGGTAAAAGTGGGGACGAGAAAAATCTTTTGGTAAATGAAGATTACCTTAAAAGTAGAGGAGCTACATTTCATAAAATAAATAGAGGGGGAGATATTACCTATCATGGTCCAGGACAATTAGTAGGTTATCCAATTTTAGATTTGGATAATTTTTTTACTGACATTCATAAATATTTACGATTTTTGGAAGAGGCGGTAATACTTACTTTAAAGGAATACGGATTGGAATCTGAACGCTCCCCAGGAGAAACGGGAGTTTGGTTTGATGTAGGAACTCCAAAAGCAAGAAAGATTTGTGCACTAGGAGTTAAAAGTAGCCGTTGGGTCACTATGCATGGTTTTGCTTTTAATATAAATTCCGACCTTTCATATTTTGGGAATATTATCCCATGTGGAATAATAGATAAAAGTGTAACTTCCCTGCAGAAAGAATTAGGAAAAGAGATGGATATGCGAGAGGTGAAAAATAAAGTTAAATCTCATTTGATTGAGCTATTTGAAATGGAAATTATTTAAATGAAAAAACTTTTACAATACATATTTATTATTTTTATACTCCTAAATTTACTAGTAGTTATAAGTGGTAAAAGTTGGATTTACAAAGCAATTAGCATTACCTATTTAAAGGGATATACATCTTCTTATATTCACGATTATGTGCACTTTCCAGCAAATGTTGTAGAAAATGGAGAACACCAACAATGGCTTGTTTCTACCGATTATAATAAAGCAGATTTACCAGATTTTATAAAAGAGGTAAATGATAAATTAGAAACTACTGCTTTTATGGTAATACAGAACGATAGTATTATTTTTGAGGAGTACTGGCACGACTATTCTACCGACAGCGCTTCCAATTCTTTTTCAATGGCAAAAAGTTATATTTCTACCTTAATAGGTATTGCAATTAAAGAAGGAAAAATAAAAAGTATTGACCAAAAAGTATGTGAATATATCCCTGAATTTTGTGAGGTAGGAAATGCAAATATCACTATAAAACATTTATTAACAATGAGTTCCGGACTTAATTGGGATGAGAATTATTACAATCCGATTGGACAAACTGCAGAAGCTTATTATGGGAATGACTTAAGAGGATTAGTTATCGATTTACAATCGATTGAAACTCCAGGAAAAGTATTTAAATACCACAGCTCCTGTACTCAACTTTTAGCTTTTGTTGTAGAAAGAGCAACAGGAAAAACAATTAGCGAATATGTTTCTGAAAAACTTTGGAAACCAATGGGATCAAAACATCCCGCACTTTGGAATACCGATAAAGAAGGTGGAAACGAGAAAGCTTTTTGTTGTTTGAACTCCAATGCCAGAGATTTTTCCAGAATTGGAAAGCTGTATATGAATTATGGAAATTGGAACGGCAATCAGATATTAGACAGTTCCTATGTGAAAGAAGCTATCTCTATTGCAGATTTACTAGATGAGGATGGAGACAAAAATGTAAATTATGGTTATCAGTTTTGGCTTTCAAATTATAAAGGATTGGATATTTATTACGCAAGAGGTTTATGGGGGCAATATGTAATTTGTATTCCAGAAAAAGACATGATTGTGGTGAGGTTGGGAAGAAAATTTGGAGCTTATTTGGAAGATGGTCACCATAAAGATTTTTACCAATTTATTGATGCGGCACTTGAAATGTATAATTAATGTTAGATAACTTAAAATTAGAAAAAGTACTTTTTTTGGATATAGAAACTGTCCCATGCGAGTATAATTTTGAAGATTTAGATTCTACATTTCAGAAATTGTGGGAAGAAAAAACGATTTGGCAAAGAAAAGAAGAGTTTTCTCCTTCAGAATTTTATAAGTTGAAAGCTGGAATAATGGCAGAATTTGCCAAGATAATCTGTATTTCTGTTGGCTATTTATTTACTGAAAAGAGAGAAAATCAATTCAGAATAAAATCTTTTTATGGAGATGATGAAAAACAAATTTTACAAGATTTTAACACATTATTAAACAAACAATTTTCTACAAATCAACATTTACTTTGTGCTCATAACGGTAAAGAATTTGATTTTCCATTTCTTGCTAGAAGAACACTGATAAATGGATTAAAACTCCCAAAACTTTTGGATATTGCAGGCAAAAAGCCATGGGAAGTAAATCATTTAGACACCATGGAACTTTGGCGTTTTGGAGATTACAAACACTATACTTCCATCAAATTACTTTCGGCACTTTTCGGCATTACAACTCCAAAAGACGATATAGATGGAAGCCAAGTGTCTAAGGTTTACTGGGAAGATAAAGATTTGGAAAGAATAAAAATATATTGTCAGAAAGACACCCTTACAGTAGCACAATTACTTTTAAAATACAAAGGGATAGATTTAATTAAAGAAGAAAACATTGATTTTGTATAACTGAGAAAAAAACCTACTTTTATACGCTCAAATAAAACAAAATAAAATGGGAGATACACTTTTAGAATTTAAAAATTTAATTACACAATTTCGTACTGAAGGAATAATAGTGAAGGCGGTAAACGGAATAAGCTTTACACTTAATAGAGGTGAAACAATTGGGATTGTTGGAGAATCGGGTTCGGGAAAATCGGTTACTTCCCTTTCCGCAATGCGCTTGATTCCATCTCCTCCAGGAGAAATTGCAGGAGGAGAAATTATTTTTCATAAAAATGATGGTACTTCAGTTGATTTATTAAATATTTCGGAAGAAGAAATGAGAGCCTTTAGAGGAAATGATATTGCTATGATTTTCCAAGAGCCAATGACTTCTTTAAATCCTGTTTTTACTTGCGGAAATCAAGTGGTGGAAGCAATTATGTTGCATCAAAAACTAAATAAAAAACAAGCTAAAGAATTAACAATAAAATTATTTGAGGAAGTTCAACTTCCAGACCCAGAAAGAATTTTTAGTACTTATCCTCACCAAATTTCTGGGGGACAAAAGCAAAGGGTGATGATAGCTATGGCAATGAGTTGTCAACCTTCCGTACTTATTGCGGATGAACCAACTACAGCACTAGATGTAACAGTACAGAAAACGATTCTTCAATTGATGCAAAAACTGCAGAAAGAAAGAGATATGGGTATTATGTTTATTACACACGATTTGGGTGTAATTGCAGAACTTGCCGATAAAGTTGTGGTGATGTACAAAGGAGATATTGTAGAACAAGGAACTGTATTGGATATTTTCAGTAATCCGCAACACCCTTATACAAAAGGACTTTTAGCCTGTCGTCCTCCACTAGATAAAAGATATACCTTCCTGCCAACTGTTTCCGACTTTATGAAAACAGATGAAGACGGTAATATGATTGAAAATAATATCTCTGTAGAAGAATTTACCAAAGACCTTTCTATTCCTACTTCTGAAAGAGAAAAAAGACACAAAGAGTTGTATGTAAAAGAGCCTATTTTACAAATTAAAAATCTGAAAACACACTTTCCAATCCGTAACGGTTTTTTTGGTGGAATATCGGATTATGTAAAGGCGGTGGACAATGTTACTTTTGATGTGTATCCTGGGGAAACCTTAGGATTGGTTGGAGAGTCTGGATGTGGTAAGACTACAATAGGAAGAACTATTATCCGTTTGGAAGAACCAACTGAAGGAGAGATGATTTACAAAGGAAAGGATATTGCCAAAATGGAAGCAAAGGAACTTAGAGAATTCCGAAAAGAAGTTCAGATTATATTCCAAGATCCGTATTCTTCTTTAAACCCAAGAATGACTATTGGAAATGCTATAATGGAACCTATGCAAGTTCATGGTATTTTAGAAAATGATGAGCAAAGAAAAAAGAGAGTTGAAGACTTACTTGCACGAGTTAATCTGGACCCATCTCATTTTTACCGATATCCACATGAATTTTCTGGTGGGCAGAGGCAAAGAATTGGAATTGCTCGAGCACTTGCTGTAAACCCTAAATTTATTATTTGTGATGAGTCGGTTTCCGCATTAGATGTATCGGTGCAAGCACAAGTATTAAACCTATTGAATGAACTAAAAGAAGAGTTTGGATTGACTTATATTTTCATCTCTCATGATCTTTCTGTAGTAAAATATATGAGCGATAGAATGTTAGTTATGCAAGACGGAAAAATTGAAGAAATGGGAGATGCAGATCAAATTTATAACAAGCCTGAAACAGAATATACCAAAAAACTAATTGATGCTATCCCAAAAGGAAAACTAGAAGATATTAAAAGACACCTAGAAAGTAAAGGGGTTAAAGTTGGATAGATGAAAACCGTAGTAATTGGTGGTGGAGCGGCTGCATTTTTTGCGGCAATAAACACAAAAGAACATTTCCCAAATTCGGAGGTAGTTCTTTTTGAAAAAACAAGCAAACTACTTTCTAAAGTATTGGTTTCCGGTGGGGGAAGGTGCAATGTTACCAACTCGGAAACTTCTATTTCTAGTTTTTCAAAATGTTATCCCAGAGGAGAAAAACAACTCAAAAAATTATTTGGTACTTTCAATAATCACCATACCATAAAATGGTTTGAAAGTAGAGGAGTGGAACTTGTTGCAGAGCAGGACGGAAGGATGTTTCCAAAATCGAACAGATCTCAAACTATTTATGATTTATTCTTGTCCGAAACAGAAAGATTAGGAATAAAAATACAATTAAAATCAGGGATTAATTCTATAAAACAAGAAGGAGAGAAAATAAATTTGGAAGTAAACGGACAAAACCTCCTTTTTGATAAAGTGATTGTTTGTACGGGCGGCTCTCCAAAATTAGAAGGATTTAATTGGATCAAAACCTTAGGACATAAAATAGAAAATCCTGTCCCCTCCCTTTTTACTTTTAATATTCCGAATGAGAACATTACAAAATTAATGGGACTTTCGGTACCTAATGCTATTGTTAGTATTCAGGGTACAAAACTCAAAAATAAAGGATCACTTCTTATCACCCATTGGGGAATGAGTGGTCCTGCAGTTCTAAAACTTTCTTCCTTTGGATCTAGAATGCTTTCTGATCAGAAATACGATTTCAATATAAATATTTCGTGGTGTGGGGAAAGTAATTTTGAAGGAGTAAAAGAATATTTTCAAGATGTGATTCGTGCAAATACAAAAAAGAAATTATTTAATATTCGCCCCTTTAATTTTCCGAAAAGATTGTGGAGTTATTTGTTGCAACGCTCCGAAATATTAGAAGAAAAACCATGGGGAGAGTTAGGAAAAAAACAATTAAATAAATTAGTACAAACTATTTGTAACGATACTTACTGGGTAAAAGGAAAAACTACTTTTAAAGAGGAGTTTGTAACTTGTGGAGGTATTAGCCTGGAAGGTATTAATATGAAAACCATGGAGAGTAAACACATAAAAAACCTTTACTTTGCAGGAGAAATTTTAGATATTGATGGAGTTACAGGAGGATTTAATTTTCAGGCCGCTTGGACTACTGCTTTTATCGCTTCAAAACTGAACTAATGAGCGAACCAAAACTTACCCGAATAAATAAATTTTTATCAGAAATAGGATTCTGCTCCAGAAGAGCTGCTGATAAATTAATAGAACAGGGAAGAGTAAAAATAAATGGAGAAGTTCCGCTTATGGGTACTAAAGTTTCGGAAGAAGATGAGGTAAGTGTAAATGGAAAAGTAGTGCACAGAGCCAAAAAGAAAAAAATGATTTACCTTGCCTTTAACAAACCAGTTGGTGTGGTTTGCACCACCGACCAAGTAAGGGAAAGAGATAATATTATCGATTTTATAAATTACCCCACACGAATTTTTCCTATCGGAAGATTGGATAAACCCTCTGAAGGACTTATCTTCTTGACTAATGATGGAGATATTGTAAACAAGATATTGCGTGCTCGTAACAATCATGAAAAGGAATATGAAGTAACGGTACACAAGCCAGTAACCAAGGAATTTATTGAAGAAATGAGTAATGGAGTTCCTATTTTGGACACTATTACTAGAAAATGTAAAGTAAAACATACTGGGAAAAACACCTTCAAAATTATTTTAACACAAGGATTAAACCGGCAAATCCGTAGGATGTGTGAGTACTTGGAATATGATGTAAAAAAACTAAAAAGGGTAAGAATTATGAATATAAAATTAGATATTCCTGTTGGTACTTACCGTGACTTTACTGCTGCCGAGCTAAATACCATAAATCAATCAGTAGAACTTTCTAATAAAACTTTTGAGGAAGGTAAGTAATCTATTTCTTCTTAAAAACTGGAACAGCAGAACACGCTTCCCCAAACATTAAACTACTAACTGTATTTTGTAATTTTTTAGTAATAGCAATGTATAAGGCTTCTGTTAATGGAATTTGTCCACAACCTTTTACAATTACTTTTTTACCTTCAAATTCTGAAGGGTTAATTGCGTCAATATTGTTTGTGAAAATTTTCTGAAACACATTTTCTTTTGTTCCAAAATGGATCTCAGAATTAGCGGTATTTAAGTAGGAAGTTACGAGCATAAAAGCCCACATGGGTACAATTGCATCCGAACTACAATTAAGAGCTACAACTTTATCCGTATAGTTGGTGAAATCAAACTCTTTTAGTGCAGTTCGGAATTCTTTTTCTTTCAGGAAAATTCCTTCAAAAAGAAATTCTTTTATATCCAAAACTGCAATAGATTTTGTTGGGGCATAATCTGTCAAATCAATCGTAATCAAACTACTATTTGCTACTCTATTTACAATTTCGTCACTCATTTTTATAACATTCCTAGTTCTAATTTTGCTTCTTCACTCATCATATCTTTTGTCCAAGTAGGTTCAAAAGTTATTTCTACTTTCACCTTTTTTACAGCAGGAATTACTCTCACTTTTTCTTCCACCTCAACTGGTAGAGTTTCTGCAACTGGGCAATTTGGAGAGGTGAGTGTCATGGTAATATTCACATCACATTCTTCACTTACTTCAATATCGTAAATTAAACCAAGTGCATAGATGTTTACAGGTATTTCCGGATCGTAAATCTCACAGATTACCTCTGCCACTTCCTCTCCTATTTTTTGTAATTCTTTTTCTGTTTTCATAATTAGTTATTGAAAGCTAATGCGTATAATTTCATTTGTTTTATCATGGAAACTAATCCGTTTGCACGAGTAGGAGAGAGTTGCTCTTTCAGTCCTATTTTATTTATAAAGTCAAGTTTTGCAGTTGCAATTTCTGATGGAGCTTGTCCTGAAAGCACATTTATTAATATTGCGACAATTCCCTTGCTCATAATAGCATCACTATCTGCTGTGTAAATAATTTTTCCATCAGTATGTTCTGCATGTAACCACACTCTACTTTGGCAGCCTCTTATAAGGTTATCTTCTGTTTTGTATTTCTCATCAATTGGGGATAATTCTTTTCCTAAATCAATAAGGTATTCGTACTTCTGTATCCAATCGTCAAACATTGCAAAATCCTCTATTATTTCTTTTTGTATTTCTTGTATTGTACTCATTACGATAACATCAATTTTGCCTTTTTAATGGCATTTATACAAAGATCAATTTCCTCTTTAGTATTGTATATTGCCAAAGAAATTCGTGCCGTTCCCGGGATGTTAAATTTCTCCATAATAGGTTGTGCACAATGGTGTCCTGTTCTGATTGCAATTCCCATTTTATCTACAATCATTCCAATATCGTAAGGATGTAAACCTTCAATATTAAAAGATAGGATAGCGGATTTATTTTTAGCCGTTCCGTAAATTTTCACTCCTTCAATTTTAAGGATTTCAGATGTTACGTATTGTAAGAGTTCATCTTCATACTTTGCAATCGTTTCAACCCCTAAATTAGTTATAAAATCAATTGCAGATTTAAAAGCAATTACTCCAGCAATATTTGGAGTTCCTGCTTCAAATTTATGTGGTAATTCGGCATAAGTAGTTCCACTAAAACTCACTTCTTTTATCATTTCTCCCCCTCCTTGATAAGGAGATAATTCGTTTAATATTTCTTCTTTTCCATACAATACACCAACTCCTGTTGGTCCGAACATTTTGTGAGACGAAAAACAATAAAAATCAGCATTTAATTCTTGCATATTTATGGAAACATGAGAGGCAGCTTGAGCTCCATCAATCAATACTTTTGCTCCTATTTTGTGAGATTTTTCAATAATTTCTTCAATATCATTTATTGTTCCCAATGCATTTGAAATATGAGAAACTGCTACTAATTTTGTACTTTCAGAAAGGAGATTGTTAAATTCATTCATATCCAATTCCCCATTATCCAAAAGAGGAATTACCTTTAAAGTTGCTTCACTTTGCTCGCAACACATTTGCCAAGGCACAATGTTAGAATGATGTTCTAATTCTGTAATAATAATTTCATCTCCTTTTTTAAAAAGTGTTCTGAATCCGTTTGCAACTAAGTTGATGGAGTCAGTAGTTCCTTTAGTAAAGATGATTTCATGACTGTGTTTCGCACCAATAAACGCTTGAATGGTATTTCTTGTCTCTTCAAATTTATCAGTTGCCAATCCACTTAAAAAATGAACTCCCCTGTGTACATTGGAGTTCTCATTTTGGTAATAATTAGATTCTGAATCAATAACTGCTTGCGGCTTTTGAGTAGTAGCTCCATTGTCAAAATACACCAAATCCTGTCCGTTTACCTTTCGGCTCAGGATAGGGAATTGTTTTCGTATTTTACTGATGTCTAACATTTATAAACTGAAATCTAAATCAACATTTAGTTTTTTGGCAAGTAGTTTTTGAGCTAATAGTTTAACTTCTTCAACCGAAATATTTTCAATTGCTTCAGATGCGAATGCGTAGGTTAAAACCGCCTTTGCTTCTTCCACTCCAATACCTCTACTTCTCATGTAAAAAAGTGCATCTTCATCCAATTGTCCGATAGTACAACCATGACTACATTTCACATCATCCGCATAAATTTCCAATTGTGGTTTGCTGTCAATAGTAGAAGTTTCGCTAAGTAAAAGGTTGTTGTTGGACTGGAATGCATCAATTTTCTGCGCGTCTTGCCTCACCATAATTTTACCATTAAATACTCCCTTTGAATCTCCTAAATAAATCCCTTTATACATTTCGTTGGAGCGGCAATGAGCTTGTTTATGGTCCACAAAAGTATGATTATCTGCTATCTGATTATCATCTAGTACCGAAACCCCATTCATATTACTATCACAATTTGTTCCGTTTTGCTCAAAATTCAAGTTGTTTCTAGTTAGTTCTCCACCAAAAATTAGGGTGTTTACACAACAGTTAGTATCCGATTCCTGAAAAACATTCAGAGTGTCAATTAAAGTAGAGTTATTGGTATTGTTCTGAATTTTATTGTATTCAATTTTAGCGTTTTTTGCTACATTTATTTGTGTAAAGTGATTTACAAAACACTTGGATTTGTTCAAATTCTGAATTCGTTCCACAAATTTAATTTCAGCGTTTTCTCCTACAGAAATCTGATTTCTATATTGTTGAAAATTGTCCGTTTCTGAGTTTGTGAAAAATAAAATTTCAATAGGATTTTCTACCACAATGTTTTTATCAACCGAAATGGTAAATCCTTTTTTTGCCAAAGCTGAATTTAAAGAAGACATCTCTGTATTGTTTGTAATATTACCTTCAGAAAAGTTAGAAATAGTAACTCCTTTAATAGATGGTTTACTTATTAAATTACCATTTACAAAAAGTATTCTATCAACAAGATTTAAAGAGTAATTTTCAATTTCATTTTCCGAAATATCAAAGGAACTTTCGTCAATTTTAAAATCGTTTTTTACAACTTTTCGTAAGGAAGTATATTTCCACTCCTCATCTTTAATACTCGGAAATCCTTTTGTCAAAAAAGAATCCAATAACTCTTTTTTATCAGAAGACAAATTAATTCCTTCTGTATATGATTTTAAATTTTCAATTAATCCCACTTTTTATCCGCTTCTTTAGTTATCCAATCGTAGCCTTTTTCTTCAAGCTCATGAGCTAATTCTTTCCCTCCCGATTTTATAATTCTACCATTGTGTAAAACATGTACAAAATCTGGAACGATATAGTCCAACAACCTTTGGTAGTGAGTAATTACAATAGTTGCATTATCTTCACTTCTTAACTTGTTTACACCATTGGCAACAATTCTAAGTGCGTCAATATCTAAACCAGAATCAGTTTCATCCAAAATAGATAATTTAGGTTCTAATATTGCCATTTGGAAAATTTCATTTCTTTTCTTTTCTCCTCCCGAAAAACCATCATTCATGTTTCTGGAAAGGTACCCTTTTTTGATGCTCAATAACTCCATTTTCTCTCTCAACTTTCTCAATAATTCCTTAGCTGGCATAGGATCTAAACCTGCAGCTTTTCTTCTTTCGTTAATAGAAGTTTTTATGAAGTTAGAAACTGAAATTCCTGGAATTTCTACAGGATATTGAAAAGATAAAAACACTCCTTTGTGTGCTCTTTCTTCTGGACTAAGATCCAATAAATCAGTTCCTTCAAAATCTATTTCTCCACCTTCCACTTCATATTCTTCTTTGCCAGCAATTACGGATGCAAGCGTACTTTTACCCGAACCATTTGGCCCCATAATAGCGTGTACTTGCCCTGTTTTTATTTCAAGGTTAATTCCTTTTAGGATTTGATTGTCTTCAATTCCTGCTTTTAAATTGTTTATCTTTAACATTTTGGTATTTTTAACCTACAGAACCTTCTAGGCTGATTTCTAATAATTTTTGTGCTTCTACTGCAAACTCCATTGGTAATTGGTTTAATACATCTTTACAATAACCATTTACAATTAAGGTAATTGCTTGTTCTGTTCCGATTCCTCTTTGGTTGCAATAAAATAGTTGGTCTTCTCCTATTTTGGAAGTGGTCGCTTCATGTTCTATTTTGGAAGAATTATTTTTCACTTCAATATAAGGGAAGGTGTGTGATCCACATTTATCTCCCATTAATAAGGAATCGCATTGTGAGAAGTTTCTTGAGTTTGTTGCTCCTTTTGCAATTCGAACCAATCCTCTATAATTACCGTTACTTTTTCCTGCTGATATTCCTTTTGCAATAATGGTGCTCTTGGTATTTTTCCCCAAGTGAATCATTTTTGTACCAGTATCTGCTTGTTGAAAATTGTTGGTTACCGCCACTGAGAAAAACTCTCCTATAGAGTTATCTCCTTTTAAAATACAAGAAGGATATTTCCAAGTTACTGCAGAACCAGTTTCTACTTGCGTCCAAGAAATTTTCGCATTTTTATAACAGATTCCTCTTTTGGTTACAAAATTAAATACTCCACCAACACCTTCAGCATTGCCAGGATACCAATTTTGTACCGTAGAATATTTTATGTCCGCATCATCCATTGCAATAAGCTCTACCACAGCAGCATGTAGTTGGTTTTCATCTCTCATTGGAGCGGTACAACCCTCTAAATAACTTACTTGTGAACCTTCATCAGCAATCAATAAAGTTCTTTCAAACTGTCCTGTTCCTGCTTCATTAATTCTGAAGTAAGTAGAAAGTTCCATGGGACATTTTATGCCTTTTGGGATATAGCAAAATGAACCATCAGAAAATACTGCAGAATTGAGTGCTGAGAAGAAATTATCTCTAGCAGGAACAACTGTTCCTAAATACTTTTTTACTAATTTTGGATGATCCTGTATTGCGTCGGAGATAGAGCAGAATATAATTCCTAAATCTCCTAATTTCTCCTTGAATGAAGTAGCTACCGATACAGAGTCCATAACGATATCTACAGCCACATTAGCTAATTTATTTTGTTCATTAATAGAAATCCCTAGCTTATCAAACATCTTTTTCATTTCCGGATCCAAATCATCTAAACTGTCCAAAACAGGTTTTTGTTTAGGAGCGGAATAATAAATTATATCTTGATAATTTGGTTTTGCATAACTAACATTTGCCCATTCTGGTTCCTCCATTTCTATCCAAGCTTTGTAGGCTTTTAGTCGGTAATCTAACATCCATTGTGGTTCATTTTTCTTTGCAGAAATAATACGAACCACATCTTCAGAAAGTCCTTTTGGAATAGTATCTGACTCTATATCAGTGGTAAAACCATATTTATATTCGGTTGTAGTTACTTTTTCTAATAACTTATCTTCTGATAGTTGTTTTTTTTCGATCATTATTTAATTTTATAAGGAGAAACTTTCACCACAACCACAAGTTCTACTTGCGTTTGGGTTGTTGAATACAAATCCTTTTCCATTTAGTCCGTCAGAAAATTCAAGAGTAGTGCCAACCAAGTATAAAAAGCTCTTTTTGTTGACTAAAAGTTTTATTCCATTGTCATCAATTAACTCATCTTCTTCATTTTTGGATTTATCAAAGTCCAATTTATAGCTCAATCCCGAACATCCTCCACTTTCCACACCAACTCTAACATAGGAATTTTCTTTCTCACCTTTCCCTAGTAAGTGTAGTAATCTGTCTCTTGCTGAATCACTTATATTTATCATCTTATTTAGAATTAATCTAATTTTACGCAAAGATACAAAAACAATTTGTTCTGGATAAAAGTAAATAAGAATATATATCTTTGCCGCATGAGTATATTTGAAGATAATAAATTACAAAGCACATCTATTTCGGAGTTGGGAGAATTTGGTTTGATTGATCATATAACCAAAGATTTTAAAAGTAAAAACAAAACTACTGTAAAAGCTGTTGGAGATGATGCTGCGGTTTTAAAATCAGCATTGGATAAATTACAACTAATTAGTACAGATATGTTAGTTGAAGGAGTTCATTTCGATTTATCCTATGTGCCACTAAAGCATTTGGGATATAAGTCGGTATCGGTAAATGTTTCAGATATCTGCGCTATGAATGGAAAAGCAACTCAAATTACTGTGAGTATTGCAATTTCGAATAGATTTCCGGTAGAAGCGGTAGAAGAATTATATTCTGGAATAAAGTCAGCTTGCGAAAAATTTAATGTAGATTTGATTGGAGGAGACACTACAAGTTCCGTTAGCGGATTAGTAATTAGTGTAACCGTTATTGGAGAGGCAAAAGAAGAAAAAATATCCTACAGATGCGGAGCGAAAGTAAATGATTTGTTAGTGGTAACAGGAGATTTGGGAGCTGCTTATTTAGGTCTTCAAATATTGAAAAGAGAAAAAGATATTTTTTTGGCAAATCCAGGAGTTCAACCAGATTTACAAGGAAATGATTATTCCCTGCAAAGGCAATTGAAGCCAGAAGCAAGGGTAAATTTAATTGAGGTATTAGAGGAATTGGAAATAAAACCAACATCCATGATTGATGTTTCGGATGGACTTACTTCCGAAATTTTACATCTTTCCAAATGCTCGGATGTTGGAATTACAATATATGAAGATAAAATCCCGATTGACCATACTACAATGAATTTGGCTAAAGATTTAAATTTAAATCCTATTTTTTGTGCCCTAAATGGAGGAGAAGATTACGAACTTCTTTTTACCATTGGACAGGAACATTATGATAAACTGAAAAAAGATGTAGATTTTACCATTATTGGGCACGTTACTGACAAGTCAGAAGGAAACAATTTTATTACTAATGATTCTGCCTCTCACCCAATTACTGCTCAGGGGTGGGATGCACTAAAAAAATAGTTGGACACATGATGCGGGGGCTTCATGGTCACAGGGAAAAGGGCTTTAAAATTATGTCAGCACGTCTTTTCTGAAAGTTATTTTTTATTTGTATATTTGTCCTGTAATAAATTAAAACACTAGAAATCATGAAAAAAATAACTACAATCTTTACAATAATTACTTTATTTTCATTGAGTAATTCTTATGCGCAGTTAGCTAACGGTTCTGTTGCTCCTGACTTTACTTTAACCGATTTAAATGGAACCACTCATAATCTTTATGATTATATAGATGATGGATATACTGTATTTCTTGATTTTTCTGCTGTTTGGTGTCCTCCTTGTTGGGGATATCATCAAAGTGGAGCTTTAGAAGATTTATACATCAATCATGGTCCATCTGGATTGCCAAATGTAAGCGCAACAACCACTAATGATGTTATGGTTTTCTTTATTGAAGGAGATGGAAGTTCTGTAGCTCAACTAAATGGTGGTTCTGGTTCTCAAGGAGATTGGGTTACGGGAACTCCTTACCCTATAATTTGTACAGATGGAAACCCTAATAGTACATCAATTGCAAATGTGTATTCAATTGGATATTGGCCTACTGTTTATCAGATTTGTCCAAATAGAATATTAACAGAATGTGGTCAAACAGCAACTCCTTATTCATTAGTATCTGCTTGTCTGCCTCCTCCTTCTCAACAGAATGACGCTAGAAGTTTTATGACTAATTCCGCTAGTTCAGGATGTTCTTCTGTAACTCCTGAGATAAATGTGCAAAATTATGGTCTATCTAATCTTACATCTGTAAAAATTGATGTGTCTGTTAATGGACTTTTACAGTCTACAACTATATACGATACAACTTGGAATAGCACAACAAGTCAATACGAACCACTTAATTTAAACACTTTAGACATTGTAGATGTTCTACTAGATCCAATAACAGGTTTAGTAAATAATGATTTAATTTCTATAGATGTTAGTATGCCAAATGGAGTAGTTGATGCAGATCCATCAAATAATCAGACAATCTCTTACATTGTAGATCTTGGTTTTGATAATGCATATTGGGATGGTGATTTATCTATTACCGTCTCAGGAGCTGAGTTTGTAAATTCTTGGTATCTTAAGAAAGTAAGTAATGATTTAATTATAGCTTCTGGTTGGGGTGGCGAGACTGGGGCTTCTAATTGGTTTCCATTAGAGTTTGAAGAATGTTATACATTACAGAGTATTAATGGTGGTGGTGAGAGTTATACTGTGACTGATTTTGTAGGAAATATTGTGTTACAAGGAACTATTTCACTGGCTGAAGAGTTTGATAATTTTTCAACCGGAGCTGAAGTTTGGACTGGAGTTGAAGACGAAATAAATAACAGTATAAATATTTATCCAAATCCAGTTAAAGATAATTTATTTATAGAAGGTCAATATGATTATCTTGATATATTTGATTTATTTGGAAGATTACTAATTAGCTCGAATGCTAAAACTGAGATTGATGTTTCAAAATTAAGTTCTGGAACTTATGTTCTAGAAATTATATCAAACAATATCAAAATATCTGAGAAAATAATTATTTCCAAATAAATACTGGTTTACAAAACATAGCGGGAGATAGAAGATTTAAGAATTCATTAAATCTTCTATCTCTTCTGCTTCAATTGGGATATTTTTCATTAAATCATCTGGCCCGTTAGAGGTAACCAAAACATCATTTTCTAAACGGATTCCTAACTCTTCTTCTAATATGTATATTCCAGGTTCGCAAGTAAACACCATTCCTTCTTTCATTGGCCAATCAAAATTACCAACATCATGCACATCCAATCCTAAATAATGGGAAGTTCCGTGCATAAAATATTTTTTGAATAATGGTTTTTCAGGGTCCTGTTTTAGTACATCATGTTTATCCAAAATCCCTAATTTTATAAGTTCAGACTCCATAATATTCCCTATTTCTTTGTTGTATTGTTTAAATATTGTTCCTGGAGTCAACATTTTTGTAGCCTCTTTCATTACATGAAGAACGGAATTGTAAACTGATTTTTGCCTGTCAGAAAATTTCCCATTTACAGGAATAGTTCTTGTTAAATCAGAAGCGTAATTTGCATATTCTGCACCAAAATCCATTAATAAAATATCTCCATCTTTACACTCTTTATTGTTTTCAATATAATGTAAAACACAAGAGCTCCTTCCAGATCCAATTATTGGTTGATAAGCAAATCCAGCAGATCTGTTTCTTAAGAATTCATGCATTAATTCCGCTTCAATTTCGTACTCCATAACTCCTGGTTTTATAAAAGGGAGAATTCGTCTTACTCCTTTTTCTGTTATGTTGCAGGCATTTTGTATTAAAGCGATTTCTGTTTCTGATTTTATAGACCTTAATTCGTGCATTATAGGAGCAACTTCTAATATTTCTTTGTTGTATTTTTCGGAAATCATTTTTCTAAATCGGTCGTCTCTTGTTTCTACTTCAGATGCAGATCGACTATGAATATTTTTGTTTACATATATTCCATCACACTTATTTATTAACTTTTCAATTATACTTTCCATTTCGCTCAACCAATAAACAGTAGAAATTCCAGAAGTGTTTAAAGCTTCTTCTTTTGTAAGTTTTGACCCTTCCCAAATTGCAATTAGTTCGCTTGTTTCTTTCAGGAAAATAATTTCCTTTTCTTTATTATTAGGAAAAACTACTAACACACTTTCTTCCTGATCAACTCCAGAAAGCCAAAATAAATCGTTATTCTGTCTGAAAGGCATTGTACCATCAGCATTAGTTGGCATTATGTCATTCGAATTAAAAATAGCTAATGTATTTTCTTTCAGTTTAGAACTAAATTTCTTCCGATTATTTATAAATAGTTGACTATCAATCTGTAAGTATTTCATTTTTTGGAATTTTTCAAAATCAAAGATAACAATTAGTTTTTATTTAATTAATATTAGGATTTTTTCTTTAAAATTAAAGATATAAGTTTAAAGATATTTATATTTGCCGAAATTAAAAAAACAATATGACGGAAGTTGTTGGAAGGGGAAAATCTTTTATCTCAACTTTGAGAGAAGATAGATGGTGGATTAGTCCTATGTTAGTGCTTTTTGGACTACTTAGTTTTATTATTTATTCTACTTGGGCAGCTTGGCAAGGAGAATACTTTTGGTGGAGTGGAGCCGTAAACGCTGAAGGGTTTGGAGGATACTTATCTCCC
>JABGSE010000001.1 GCA_018647945.1 Flavobacteriales bacterium
GAAATAAACCCTTTACCTACAAACTTTCCATCTCCCAGGCTTTCAACACTAATAGTGGAGTTAACTGTATTGATTCCTAACCAACCCGCTTTTATATTGACCTTGCTACCGTCTGCATTAAATTCCCAAGTCGTTTTAGCACCTACAAAACTTTTATGCTGGAATTTTCTATTAGCAAGCATTTCAACACTATCTTTCGTTTTTTCCATAATCGTATAAATTTTATTTATTAATAATTGATTTCTTAAATCCAACAATCAAAGATAAAATAATAATTCGAAATAAATACTCTTAGGTCCACATAAAATAAACCCACTACATCAAGTGGGCTTTTATTTATTAAGTCGGGGTAGCAGGATTGCAGCCAACACTTATTTCACTAGATTACAGTAAGCTTTAAAACTAAAATTTGCACCACTTTTTGCACCGCTAACCAATCTACTAGATCAAATTTAATAAATTTATTCAATTATCTATGTAATCTCTTATTTTTTAAAATAATAAACCTAATAAAAGTCTAAAGCCCTAGGAATTTTAAACCTGAAATTTATTCATTCCCTCACTCACTTTCTTGTCAATGAAAGATGAATAATCATATAAGACACCATCCATATCAATGTAAACAATTTCCTTTTCTGTTTTTAAGGAGCCTCTACTCTCGTATTCATTCTTATTCATGTTTCTATATTTAAAAGTTAAACTTAATTCCGTTTTGTAAACTATAAGAAAATTCTTTCACTCCAGAAGCAGGGTAAGTGTCATAAATTGCTTCTATAGTATTTGTGAATGATAAGTTTTTTGTAATCTCAAAATTTAATTGCGATTCTGTCGAAAGTTTAAAATCAGCAAACTGTTTAACATTGGGTTGAATATAAGTAGTAGTTAAAAATTGTATCCTCTCTGATATATCAAAATCTAATTGCAAATATGTACTTAATCTGATATCTTTATTTACTACATCATTAGTAAGTGCTTCTAACTCATAAAAAGTAGAAACTCCTATAAAATTCTTTTCTGATAGCTTCATTCTAACTCCAGTACCAAACAATTTTCGGTTCTTTATTTTCCTAACAGGATCAAACTGATTTTGAACATAAGTTTCTGAAGTATAATTTGCATTAAGATGTTTACTTACTCTTAAATGTTGGAAGCCATCATTTTCAAAATCAACCCCTCCTGCTCTATCATAATTTATCTCATTTAATAAAAGTAAACTCCAGCTATCATTATCCCATTGTAAATAGGTAGTGTTGTTAAATTCCCAATCAATCTGTTCTGAATCGTTATAATCGAATGAAAACTCAGTTGTTCCACTCCACCCTTTTTCATCTGATTGTCTCATTCCCTCTACATTTACCACTTGTGCAAACAATATCCCTGGAAGGAAAAACAATATTATTAGTATTCTCATTTAGTTTTTCAACTCAATATCTGGAGATTTCAAAAGCCTCTCATTTGCTCTTTCAAAATCTTTAACCTCTCTTTCTAATTCTTTACTATACCTTTCTATTTCTTTAGAAAGTTTCTCAATTTGTTCACCTCTCTTTGTGATTTCATCTTTTTTTCTTTGAACATCACGAATAGCAGACCTTAAATTTGAAGCTTCTGAAGAACCAAATTTATATTTAGAGCCACATCTACCACATTTAGCTTCTCTTCTTGAACAGATATCATAATAAGAGATTTCAATGGCTCTACTACAACCTTTTGGACATGGTAAAGAAATTTTTTGTTTTTCAATATTTTCTGACATAATTATATATTTTTAATTTACCTACTCTGTTTACGATTTTCGGCTTCCTCGTTTATTATTCTAATCCTAATATTTCTTTTACATTAGGATGATTTCCTTTTAATATAGTTAGTTTCTTGTCTCTCATATCATAACTTATTCTAAAATTAAATCAATAACTCTTGCAGTTATTTTATTAAATTTCTCAGCCCCAACTTCATTATAAAGTCCTGTTTCAATCGCAATATAAGAGCTACCTCCTCCAATTTTTCTAGAAATGTTCTCACTTTCAGTTAAGTCAAACTCTCCTTTAATTGTACCTAAAATTGATTTTGCTTTATACTTAATCCAAATTCTAAAGCCACCTCTCTTTCTTGGGTTACCAGAGTAAAATAATTGTTTATTACCATGTTTAGCTTTATCATCATTAAATGAACATCCTGTTTTCGCTAAAGAAACTCTATATCTTTCTTGTTCCATAGATTTTTCCTCTAATCTACTCCAAATATTAGCCCAAGCTACTACACTTTGTTCATCAAATTGCTCTTCTCTTAGTTGTATTAGTTTAGATTCCACTCCAGCAAAAATTGTTTTATTGCCTACTTTTTGTACTGCTTGTTTTGATTCAATATCATCATCTACTGAAGTAATTGAAGCAAAAGTCATTGCTTTATCAATTTCATCTTCTAAATTTTCACCATATTTATCTTTTAATAAATTCATTAATTGCAACACTGAAAATGCTTTAGCCTTTAAATATGGATCTTTTTGGCAAGAACCCCAGACCACTTGCTCCCATTCTTCATCAACTAACTTATTTTCACCATATTTTTTTAATTTCTCTTGAACTTCCTCCCATTCTATTCCAAACTTATTTGCAAATGATTTATCCCATTTAGAAAAATCAGCTCCTTGAGTTAATAATCGGAATATTTTTGGGTATGAAATCTGAATTCCAAGCAAAGCGAATAACATAAAATCATCACCGCTAACATTATCATCATCTACTGCCTTAAGGTCATTTATTAAACTAAAAGAATTGAGGTATCGTTTAAGGCTTCTGGGGTTATAACCAATAGATAGCTTTACTGCTTTAGCGTAATCCTCACTTAAATCCTCATCAATCACAATACCAATAGACTCTAATTGTTTAACAAGGAAATTTTCGATATCATAAGTTCCAGTTGGCATTGAAAAAGGAACTTGTATTATTTTATCAAAGAATGAACGGAATTCACGCTCATTTTCCTCAGTTTTTTTACCAAATTTACTTTCTAATCCTTTTACAACAATCTCATAATCAATTGCTAAAATAAATACGCAATGTGGTATATCAAAAATATTTTTTAATGATTCTAAAACCTCAACTGCATCTGAAGGAGGAATTCTATCTAAATCATCTACAAAAAATACAACCTTTTTAATTGGATTTTTAGCATCAGTAACTAAATCATCAATCAAAGATGCAATCATTGCTTTAATTTCAGCTATTTCTGCCATAGCTTTTTCTGATTTTGAACCAGAAGCAGCGCCTTTAAAGTCTACACCAGTTTGATTTGAAATGACTTGATTTGCTATTCCTCCCAAAAAACTAGCTGCTTTCTTAAATTTATCCTCTGTTTCATCAGCTAAAGTCCACATACCTCTTTCCTTACATGAGTCTTTCAACTTTTCCAGCATACCTCTAAGCACTCCTGGTGTAGTTTCGTGTGCTCCTCTAAACATAGAGTACTCCCATGTATTTACCCATGAAGTAGCTATCTCTTTTTCTGTAAAATCTTCTAATAACAAGGACATTAATGAGGTTTTACCTGTACCCCACTCTCCCTGCAAACCTATAGTTATTGGTGTTTTACTTCTACCAATAAAGTTTGAAAGTGCTATACTATATTTTTCTACTTTTAATAAATCTTCCGATAGGAAGGAAATTGGTTTATCTGTAATTGAACTCATAATTTTTATATTTTATTTATTACTTAACTGAAAACATCATCTCCATCACTAATCCATTCGTGACAGTATGATAAAAATTCTTGTTGTTTCTCATAGACACTTTCTCGAAAATTCGTCCCAGCTAATTCGTACCCCTCATCTTCCCAATCCATTTCAACTGTTGGATCTATCATTTCCTCCTCTTTTTGCATAATACTATAATTAACATTTTCCTCTCCCCAACTTTTAAGTACTATTGCTCCAATAGGGGAATATCCTTCATCTTCATAAATCACTTCTATAACCACTTTTGGATCTATTTTGTGGCATAATTTAAATAAGTGTATGAAAAATTCTATTGGTGGGTATGTTGCTGATTCCATTGAGAACTCTCCATAATCTCGCACATCATATAGGTAATTCCATTTAGCTCCCATGTATTTATATGACCAATCAAACATTACTGATTTACCATCTTCACTTGTTTCTACGTTGTCATAAAATGCTGCAGAAAACGCATGAACTCCATTACCATTATCAAATGTATTATCTTTAGCTAACTCTTCAGCTTTTACGATTCTATCGTCAACCATTTTTATTACTTCATCATTACCGAGTACTAAAACTTGACTTTTTAAATTATTTGCCATTTTATATATTTATTGATTTATTATATTTTTGATTACAAGCTTCTCTTAATTTTCCGTTTTTGTAGAATCTGTAATATTAGAATATTGTAAATAGTTGTAAGCAGTTAAAGCCGCTCCTCCATCATTCAATTCTTCTAAACCCTTAATCTTATCAACCTCTTCTTTTCCGTACTCAGGGAAAACTGGTCTTAATGATTTATATGGATCTACATCACCTGCTTGTATCAATAATGATACACCATCTAATCTATTAATTTTTATAAAAGTTAAATTTTTGTTTCTATTATTTCTTTGATTGCATTTGCATCTTTCCAACTAAATTTTTTGGCAATAATCTCTTCACCTCCAAAAGTGGTAATTACTATAGCTGCTCCCCAAATATCTTTATCAATTTC
>JABGSE010000002.1 GCA_018647945.1 Flavobacteriales bacterium
ATGTTACTTCAAAACTACTTTTCCCAAAATGGGAAATGAAAGAAGGAGATAAGGATTTTACAGTAATGAGAATTATAATGAAAGGGACAGAAAATGGAGATGAGGTAACATATCAATATAATTTATTAGATAGATTCCAGGATGGAACTATTTCCATGGCACGTACAACAGGATTTACTTGCACAGCAGTTGCAAATTTAGTGGTGAATGGAGATTATAAAAGAATTGGTATTTCCCCACCAGAATATTTGGGAGAACATTTTAACTTTGTAAAAAATTATTTAGAAGAGAGAGGAGTGAATTATAAAGTAAAAAAGAGTTAAATGAAAGTATCCTTAATAGTAGCGGTATCCGAAAATGGTGTAATTGGAAAAGATAATGATCTTATCTGGCACCTACCAAAGGATATGAAGTTTTTTAAAGACACAACTATGGGACATCATGTTATAATGGGAAGAAAGAATTTTGAATCTATTCCTCATAAATTTCGTCCTCTTCCAAACAGAACGAATGTCATAATAACAAGGCAATCTGATTATAAGGCTGAGGGCAGTATAGTTGTTAATTCGGTGGAAGAATCGTTAAAAGTTGCTAAAAGTAATGGAGAGAATGAAGCTTTTATTATTGGAGGAGGTCAGATTTATAAGTTAGCACTTGAATCAAACTTAATTGACAGAATCTATCTAACTAGAATTCATCATTCATTTGATGGAGACACCTTTTTCACAGAACCTAGTTCTGATTGGGAAGAAATAAAGAGAGAAGATTGTTTTAAAGATGATAATCATAAATATGATTATTCCTTTATAGTTTTAGAAAAGAAGTAGTCCTGCAATAAAAATCACCATACCCATTAAGAACAAATATAAAGTATAAGGAAGAATTTCTTTTGCTTTTAATCCTGTAATTCCCAAAAGAGGCAAAGCCCAAAAAGGTTGTAACATATTTGTAAGCTGATCACCATAAGCGAGTGCCATTATACTTTTATTAAAAGAAACTCCCAAATTATAAGCGGCCTCCATAATGATAGGTCCTTGAATCGCCCATTGTCCTCCTCCACTTGGAACAAAAATATTTACAATTCCTGCAGAGATAAAAGTAAAAATAGGGAAGGTTGTTTCGTTGGAAATATTTACAAAAAAGTCTGACATAATACTAACCATTCCAGAATCTTTCATAATTCCCATAATACCAAAGTACAATGGAAACTGAATCAGAATTCCTGCAGCTCCACTAATAGCTGAACTAATTGCTTTTGTAAAATTGAAAAATGAACTATGTAGTAACAATCCAAGTCCTAAAAGAGATAAATTTATAAAATTTGGGTTTATTACTGAAAGAGAAGGAATTTCTGGAAGTAAAAATGCTTTGTAAAAACAATATCCTAAAATAATAAAAGATAAAAAGTAAGCAAGTATTTTGGAATGATCTAACTTTTCCGCTCCATCAATTTTAGTAGAATCTGATTCTATTTTTTCTGAAGAAATAGAAATAATTTTCCCTTGATTTCTTTTCCCAATAAAATATAATCCAAGTGGGAGCAATAGAAGTAAAAGTAAGGTGATTACTAAATTCATGTTGGAAAATATTGTTTCAGAAAGTGAAATTATATCCTGAAACGAAAAATCAGAATTACTTAATAAAGAAGAAAGATGTCCTTGTTCTGCTACTTTTATTGGAGCAGAACCAGATAGTCCTCCATGCCAAACCATCATTCCGGAATATCCAGAAGCTCCTATTAAAGGATAGTTTAGTTTTATATTCTTTCTAGATGCATGTTCTCCAACTTTTCTGGCAAAAATTGCTCCGAAAATCAGTCCTAATCCCCAATTAAATAAACTAATAATGATTGTAAAAAAGCTGATAATAGCAGCTGCATTTGCTGTATTGTTGCAATAGCGTGTTATTTTTTCTATTAAGGAGTTTACCGATTTTGTAAGTGCTAATGCGTGTCCTAAAACTAGCATTAACATCATTTGAAAGGCGAAAACTAAGAGTTTATTATTCCAAATACCATTTTCCCAATAGGAAAGAAGATTAAAAAAATGAGAACCCTTTTCAGAGTTCTCAGTAAAGATAAGAGCTAAAATAAAAGTTAAGAAAGTTAAAAGTACAGCAATAGTAAATGGTGATGGTAAAATCGATTTAAATACTTTCTCAAATTTTTTAGCGAATGACATTTTTTAAAACGGAAGGTCGTCTTCTTCCGTTTGGTTATTTTCAAAAACTGGAACTTCAGAATCATCTACAGTTTCGGTGTTTTCTGATGACCCTCCAACTTTGTTAATTTTCCAAGCATCAGCTGAGGTAAACCATTTTCCATTCCACTCTCTTGAGGACAAGTTGAAAGCAACTTCTAATTCATCTCCATCATTTACATTTTCAATTAGCTGAATTTTATCTTCTCCAAATAATTTAAAGCAAACATCTGGGTTGTATTGCGCTCCTGTGTTTAACACAAACGACTGTGATTTCCATTCTTTTCCTGCTTTGCTTCTTCCTTGTTCAACTTCTAGTTTTTGTTTTAGTGTTCCTTTTACTGATAAGCTCATTCTTCTATTATTTTTTAGGATGTTTATATTGATGCAAATATAATTGAATTTTTTATTTCAACTAATAAAAAATAATATCTTTGCGAACTGATTTTTTGCGGATGTGGCGGAATTGGTAGACGCGCTAGACTTAGGATCTAGTGCCGCAAGGCGTGTGGGTTCGAGTCCCTTCATCCGCACAAAAAGCCCACTGAAAAGTGGGCTTTTTTAACTCTCTAGTACTTATCCTCCGAATAAAATAATCCTTTTCGCTTTATAATCAGTTAAATATTGTATTTTTGCCGACCATTTTAAGAATAATTTAATTATGAAAATTACACAAGAAAACACTAACAACTTACAAGCTGTTTTAAAAGTAGTAGTAACTCCAGAAGATTACCAAGAAAAAGTAGATAAGATATTAAAAGATTACAAAAAAAATGCCGAGATTCCTGGATTCAGAAAAGGTAAAACTCCAATGGGAATGATTGTAAAGCAGTATAGAATTCCTGTTTTAGTAGATGAAGTAAATAAAATATTACAAAATGAGTTGTACAAATACATCTCTGACGAAAAAGTAAAAGTATTAGGTTCTCCAATGCCAGCTGAAGGAAAAAAAGTAGATTGGGAAAATGAAACTACCTTTAATTTCGAATTCGAAATTGGGATAGCTCCTGAGTTAGATGTAAAAATTACATCAAAAGATAAATTAAATTATTTTAAGATAGAAGCAGATGCAAAATTGGTAGATACTTATGCTAACGATATTGCAAAAAGATTTGGTAAAATGAGTAGTCCAGAAGTTTCAAAAGCAGGAGATTTAGTATTTTGTGAAATTGCACAATTAGATGTTGATGGAAACTTAATGGAAAATGGGGTTAAAAATGAAGCGACTGTTTCAATGGATTTTATTTCAGATAAAAAGATAAAGGAACAATTTATTGGAGTGAGGAAAGATGATTCTTTCTCTGTAAATGTAATAAAAGCTTTTACAAATCATGCTGATTTAAGCGCTATGTTAGGTATCACTCATGATGAGTTGCACGATTTAACTTCAGAAGAATTTCAGTTTAAAGTAAAAAATATTAGCAATTTAGAACCTGCTGAATTGAATGTGGAGCTTTTTGAGAAGGTGTATGGAAAAGATACAATAAAAACGGAAGAGGAATTTAAAGCTAAGATAAAAGAAGAAGCGGAAAAATCGTATGTAGCCGAAAGCGATAGAATGCTAAAGAATGATGTTGTAACTTACTTAATTGATAAAACTAAGTTTGATATGCCAGATGAGTTTCTTAAAAAATGGTTGGTTCATACTTCTGAGCAAGAAGTTACTTTAGAGAAAATTGAAACGGAATACGACATGTATTCAAAATCGTTGAGATGGCAACTAATTGAAAATAATGTTTTAGAAAGTTATGATGTAAAAGTGGAAGTAGAAGAAGTTGAAAACCATGCTAAATCTTTAATTGCAATGCAAATGCAACAATACGGTCAGCCGGTTCCAGAGGAAGATAAAATGAATGAAATTGTCGCTTCTATCTTAGTAAAAGAAGATGAAAAAAAGAAAGTTTACGATCAACTTTACGATATGAAAACTCTAAAACTTTACAAAGAAAATTTCAAATTGAAAGAAAAAGCTATTTCTTATGATGATTTTGTTAAATTAGCATCAGAAAAATAAAAATTATGGATCATTCAAAAGAGTTTAAAAAATACGCTACAAAACATATGGGGATTAGTAGTCTTCATCTAGATGAGTTTACTTCTATTCACGGAAATTATATTTCCCCTACAATTATTGAGGAACGACAAATGAACGTTGCTACAATGGATGTTTTTTCCAGATTAATGATGGATAGAATCATATTTTTAGGTGTTCCTATTAACGATTATGTTGCTAATATTATCCAAGCTCAACTTTTATTCTTGGAATCTGCAGACGCGGATAGAGAAATAAGAATTTATTTAAATACTCCAGGGGGAAGTGTATATGCTGGTTTAGGAATTTATGATACTATGCAATATATTAATCCAGATGTTGCTACAATTTGTACAGGAATAGCGGCTTCTATGGGAGCTGTTTTGTTAACTGCCGGTACTAAAGGAAAAAGAACGGCATTGAAGCATTCTAGAGTGATGATTCACCAACCTTTAGGAGGCGCTAGCGGTCAAGCTTCTGATATTGAAATTACTGCCAGAGAAATTCAGAAACTTAAAAAAGAATTGTACGAAATAATTGCAAATCATTCTGATACAGACTACAAAAAAGTGTGGAAAGATGGGGACAGAGATTACTGGATGACTGCTCAGGAAGCGCTTGATTATGGTATGATTGATGAAATTCTTGTGAAAAATAAGTAGTGGAAAATAAGGAAATAGTAAAGTGTTCGTTCTGTGGAAGAAACAAGCAGGATACGGATGTATTAATTGCAGGAATTTCAGCTCATATTTGTGACAGTTGTATTGAACAAGCTTATAACATTTTGGAGGCGGATTCTAAAGATGTTGTTTCACTAGAAGAAGGAGAGGTTCTTCTAAAACCTCAAGAAATAAAAGCTCATTTGGATGAATATGTTATTGGGCAAGAACAAGCGAAAAAAGTACTTTCGGTAGCAGTTTACAATCATTACAAAAGAATTTTACAAACAGACACAACTTCTGAAGAGGTTGAAATAGAAAAGTCCAATATTATTTTGGTAGGAGAAACAGGAACTGGTAAAACACTTCTTGCAAAATCAATTGCCAAATTATTAAAAGTTCCGTTTTGTATTGCGGATGCAACAGTTTTAACAGAAGCGGGTTATGTGGGTGAGGATGTAGAAAGTATTTTAACTCGTTTACTTCAGGCTGCAGATTATAATGTTGATCAAGCAGAAAGAGGGATTGTATTTATTGATGAGGTTGATAAAATTGCAAGAAAAAGCGATAATCCTTCAATAACAAGAGATGTGAGTGGTGAAGGAGTTCAGCAGGCAATGTTAAAATTACTAGAAGGAACAGTTGTTAATGTTCCTCCACAAGGAGGGAGAAAACATCCAGATCAGAAAATGATTCCAGTCGATACCCAAAATATTTTGTTTATTAGTGGAGGAGCTTTTGATGGAGTACAAAAACATATTTCAAAAAGATTAAATACACAATCAATTGGTTATTCTTCTCAGAAAAAAGACAAGATTGATAAAGATAATATGCTACAATATATTCTTCCTCAGGATTTGAAAAGCTTTGGTTTGATTCCTGAACTAATTGGTAGAATGCCGGTTTTATCTTTTTTGAACCCTTTAGATAAGGATGCATTAAAACAAATATTAACTGATCCAAAAAATGCAATCATTAAACAATACACAAAATTGTTTAAAATGGATGGTGTAGATTTTTCAATTGATAAAAAAGCAATTGAGTTTATTGTAGAAAAAGCAATTGCATACAAATTAGGAGCAAGAGGTTTACGCTCAATTTGTGAAGCGATAATGTTAGATGCAATGTTTGAATTTCCTTCTGATAGTTCTCAAAAATTATTAAAAGTTACATTGGAATACGCTAAAAATAAAGTAGAGAAATCTTCCTTAATAAAATTAAAAGTAGCTTAGTTAGTTACAATTAAGTAATCGGCACCATTTAATGTGATGGTAAAATTACAATCGCAAATACTATCTCCATAATTTATAAATCTTGTACTAAATCCTGTTGGAATAAGTTCTGCTTTCCCACTGGTTACAACACATGGATTGGTAGTACTAATTAAACAACCTAAATCCACATACAAATCTTTTGTAATGTTTAAAGTGAAATCTTGTCCGCTTGTGCTATTTCCAGATGCAGAACCACTAACAATATACTTGTCGTCAAAAGGATTAGCAAAGGTATTGTAACCACTTATCCATTCTCTTGTTCTGCTCGAATTCCAGTTTATTGTCCCATTTCCTGTAATACTTGCATTTTCTACTTCAATACTAAAAGTTACATTTCCATTCTGATTTCTCCCATTATTTGTTGCCACTCTTTTTCCTTGTACCCATTTATTATTTACATAATAATGGTCGAATGTTGTTGTGATGACAGAAAGAGAATCTCGGTATTTTCCAGTATACATAATAATCATTTTACCTCTTCTTAATTTTCCATAACTCAAACAATCTGCTGGGTTTCCATCTCCAAAATCAACAATAATAGTATCTTGATTTGATGTATCGGCATTCATTAAAGTGTAAGAATGACAGTTTTTAGATGTTCCATTATCAATAAAAGCGTCTTCAACTACTCTTCCCACATCATTAAAAATATTTTCTGCAGTTATGTAATCCTGAGAAGTAATGGTTCCAGTTTCAATTATTTCCTTTTCCTTACAGGAAGAGAAAATACTGATTATAATGATAATTAGTATAGAGATATTCTTTGTCATTTTCA